>JBIIDH010000105.1:0-11619 GCA_044238435.1 Ilumatobacteraceae bacterium
GCGCTGCGGTACGGGTACGGGCCCCAGAACTTCACCGCGCCGGCGATGCCCGGCTCGCTCGGCCAACGGCGCGGGTCGCCGGTGAGCGTGATGGCCCCGGCGGTGGCGCCGTGGTAGCTGCGGTAGGTGGTGAGCACCTTGTGACGGCCGGTGTGCAGGCGGGCCATGCGGATGGCGTTCTCGGCCGCTTCGGCGCCACCGTTGGTGAAGAACACCATGCTCAGGCCGTAGTCCTGGTCGGCGTTGGCTGCCTCGACGATGAGCCGCGCAGCCTCGCTGCGGGCGTCGTTGGCGTGGAACGGCGCAACGGTGCACAGCTTGCCGGCGTGCTCCTGGATGGCGGCGACCAGCTTGGGGTGCTGGTGACCGATGTTCACGTTCACGAGCTGGCTGGAGAAGTCGAGGAAGCGCTTGCCGTTGTCGTCCCAGAACCAGCTGCCCTCGGCGCCGGCGACGACCACGGGGTTCAGCGCACCCTGCGCGCTCCACGAGTGGAACACGTACTGGCGGTCGTTGGTGAATGCGTCGGACGGGCGGGTCTCCAAGGCGGTCATGGCAGCGATGGTATTCGATACACCTCCGTCCGTACAGACCGCTCATTGTTCCCGTACAAAGACGTGGGATACGCTCCGGCGCATGGCAGCACTCGGCGAGATGGTCACGTTCCGTTCCAATGGTCACACCTGCGATGGGTACCTTGCCGGTGAGGGCCCCGGGGTGCTGGTGATCCAGGAGTGGTGGGGTCTCGTCCCGCACATCCGCGACGTGGTCGACCGGATCGCTGCCGCTGGCTTCACCGCCCTGGCACCCGACCTCTACCACGGCCAGTCGTCGACCGAGCCCGATGGCGCCGGCAAGCTGATGATGGCGATGAACTTCGAACAGGCGGTGAAAGATCTCGACGGCGCCGTGGCACTGCTGCAGGAGCGCAGCGGCCGCCAGCAGGTGGGCGTGGTCGGGTTCTGCATGGGCGGTGGCCTCACTCTCGTGCTCGCCGCACACCGGCCCGACGCGGTGGTTGCGGCAGCGCCCTACTACGGCGTCATCCCGTGGGCGTCCGCCCAGCCCGACTGGTCGAAGGTGCAGGCGCGCATCGTCGGCGAATACGCCGAGAACGACGGCTTCGCCGGCCCCGACGCAGTGCGGTCGCTCGAGGCGACGCTTCGCGGCCAGGGCAAGGACGCCACGCTGCACATCCACCCCGGCTGCGAGCACGCGTTCTTCAACGACTCCCGCCCCGAGGTGTACGACGCGGCCGCGTCCGACATCGCCTGGAACCGCACGCTCGAACTGTTCCGCTCGACGCTCTAGGCGCGGCCCGTCTCAGGCAAGGGCGCGTAGCCCGCGGGCACGCCACAGCGCCAGCAGCACGCACGCCAGACCGAGTGCACCGAACACGCTGAGGGCGTGCTGCGCGCCGATGACCGTGGCGAGCAGGCCCGCGAGCAACCCGCCGAGGGGCAGCAGTCCGGCCTGCACCAGCGAGTTCAGCGACATCACCCGACCCATCCGTTCCGGTGGGGTGAGTTCCTGGATGAGCGCCTGGTTGAGGTTCATGTAGAACCCGCCGGTAAGGCCCCACACCAGCAGCAGGATCTCGAGGGCGAGGAATGACGGGGCGAATCCTTGGAACACCTGGTTCGTCGTGCCCGCCACCATGAAGCACATGAACACCAGGCCGCGACTGCGCAGTCGCGACCGGTAGCGCATCAGCAGCAGCGAGGTGATGACCATGCCGAGGCCCATCAGCGCGAACAGCCGGGCTGCCTGCGACGCCTCGCGGCCGAACTCGTCGCGGGCGATCTGCGGCAGCAGGGTGAACGCGCCGCCGCCCATCAATCCGCCACCCACGCACAGCAGACCGAACAGGGCGCGCAACACATCGTGCTGCCACACGAACCGGATCCCCTCGGCGATCTCGGCGCGCAGTCGGCGGTGCTGGGTGACGGGCGGGTGCGGGGGCACGTCGATCCGTGCAGCCGACGCGAACCCGAGCGTGAAACACAGCGCCTGAACGGCGAAGGCCCACCCCACACCGTGCACTTCGATCACCCCGCCCACCAGCAGTGGCCCGGCGATCATCGCGATGTTGGAGCCGATGGTCATCAGCACCACCGCCTGCATCACCCGTTCGCGGCCCACCAGCACGGGCACCAGCGACGAGCGGACCGGCATGGCGAACGCCGACACGGTGCCGAACGCGAGGGCCAGCAGCACGGCGAGGGAGAGGCTGATGACGTGCGTCCACACCAGCAGGGCGCCGACGCACACGACGGCGAGGCCGGCTGCCTGGGTGGTGAGCAGCATCCGCCGTCGGTCGAGCCGGTCGGACAGCGCGCCGGCCGTCAGTACGAGAGCGCACACGGGCGCCCCGAGTGAGAACACGATCACCCCGGTGGCCCACGACGGCGACCCGAGGGTGTCCTCCACCAGCCAGATGAACGTGAACCGGTCGGCCGAGGCGATGAGTGCGAACGACACCGCGGTGATCCACAGGTACCAGAACCCCGTGCCGCGCAACGATGTCGACGGTGCTGCCGAAACAGGGGGTGCGGTGTCGACGACGCGTTCTGCCACGGGATGAACCGTAGGTGAACGAGCGGTGAACGGACGATGCGGCCGGACGCGGCCGCCGGCATCAGTGTGCGAAGGCGAACGTTTCCCCACCCGGCAGACAGGGCTGGCCGAGCCCGTAGTCGACCTCGCCGCGGGTGACGTCCATCACGCACCAGAAGACGGTCGGGTAGCGGTCGTCGTGGCGGCAGATCGGGTGCTCGCCCGCGTGGTCGGCGAGCAGGCCGCGCAGGCTCGCGCGATCGATGCGACCTCGCGCTGCGCGTGCCAGCGCGCCAGCCCGGGTGTGCCGGGCGCGCGAGCCGTCGCACGACGCCGGGTCGGCCTCGTAGCCCGTCATCTCTGCCGCCACGTAGTGGTTCGCGTGCACGTTGAGACCGTCGTCATCCGCCGCGTCGGTGACGGCCGCGGCCGTGGCGCTCGCCTCGACATTGAGAAGTGCACCGTCCCGGTGCGCAACGACGTCGTTGTAGGCGGAAGCGCGGGCGGGGTGGACGGCGGCGTCGACCGCGTCGGCGAACGTCGCCTGCGCGAGCAGGTGGCGCACGAGCAGCCAGCGCGGGACGCCGACGCGCTCGTCGTTCGGCTCGAGCGCGTTGCCGCCGAGCGCGACGCCGGCGTCGTTGAGGCCGATCGAGAGCAGCGGCCCGATCCCGATCGTGAAGATGCGCGGCTCGCCGTCGACCTGCCTGTCGATCGCGACGAGGCGGTCGCGGAAGGACGGCCCGAGGTCGTTCGTGTGGCCGAGCAGGAGTGAGCCGTCCGCGGTGGCGACGGGCAGTGCCCCGATGTCGGTGCAGCCGCGCAGGGTCGCGTCGGCGTCGAGCGCCGTCCAGGCCTCGTCGCAGGCGAGCAGGAAGAGGTCGTCGCGCGGCAGTCCGGCACCGTCGGCGGCGCCGTCGAGTTCGGCGACGACCGCCGGGATGACGTCCTCGGCGGCCGCCCGGTAGGGCCGGATCGCGTGTACCGCGTCGCCCCAGTGCAGCCCGGGGCCGAGGTGCCCGGCGACGTCGTCGCGCCAGGCGTGGAGCGCCGACGCGGTTGCCTGCCCGATTGCGTGTCCGACGGCAGCGGGCGTGCCGCGGGCGACGACAAGCGGGATGCGCTCCATGGTGTGCCCGCCGGCCGAGGGGCTCAGCCGATGGCGGCGATGGCGTCGGCGACGGCGAGCGTGCGCTGGGCGTTGGCGACGTGCAGGTTCTCGATCATCCGGCCGTCGACGGTGATGACGCCGCGGCCCTCGCGCACGGCCTCGTCGAACGCGGCGATCACCTTGCGGGCGTGCTCGACGTCGGCCTCACTGGGCGCCCACACGTCGTTGGCGATGTCGACCTGGCCGGGGTGGATGAGGGTCTTGCCGTCGAAGCCCATCTCGGCGCCCTGCACGCACTCGTCGCGGAAGCCCTCGAGGTTCTTCACGTCGTTGTACACGCCGTCGAGGATGACCTTGCCGGCCTCGCGGGCCGCGGCGAGCGCCGTGGCGAGGTGCGGCACCAGGGGGTGACGACCGGGCACCAGCCCAGCGCGCAGTTCGCGGGCGAGGTCGTTGGTGCCCATCACCAGCACGGCCACGCGTGGGTGGGCGGCGATGTGACGTACGTCGAAGATGGCCGTGGGTGTCTCGATCATCGGCCAGATGGCCATGGTGTCGGGCGCGCCGGCGGCGTTCAGCAGCCGCGACACCTGCTCGACGTACTCGACCGACGCGACCTTCGGGATGACCACGGCGCTCGCGCCGCTGCGTGCTGCGGCGGCGATGTCGTCGGCGCCCCACGGGGTGTCGAGGCCGTTGCAGCGGATGGTGAGTTCCTTGCTGCCGTACTCGCCCGACGAGGCTGCGGCCACCGCCATGGGGCGGGCCGACTCCTTGGCGTCGGGCGCCACCGCGTCCTCGAGGTCGAAGATGATGGCGTCGGCGGGCAGGGTCTTGGCCTTGTCGAGGGCACGCTCGTTCGACGACGGCATGTACAACACCGAACGGCGGGGACGCAGATCGCTCATGTCAGGCCTCCTGGAAGCCGTAGGCGACGGCCAGCGACGGATCGCGCTCGGCCAGTTGGCGGGCCAGTTCGACCACGACCTTGCACTGCTTCACCGACGCGTCGTCCTCCATCTTGCCGTCGAGCATGATGGCGCCGGTGCCGTCGCCCATGGCGTCGATCACCCGCTGCGCCTGGCGCACGTCTTCGGGCCGGGGGCTGAACACGCGCTTGGCGATGTCGACCTGCACGGGGTGCAGGCTCCAGGCGCCCACGCAGCCCAGCAGGTAGGCGTTGCGGAACTGGTCCTCGCAGGCGACGGTGTCCTTGATGTCGCCGAACGGACCGTAGAAGGGCAGCAGGCCGAAGGTGACACACGCATCGACCATGCGGGCGATGGTGTAGTGCCACAGGTCTTGCTGGAACGTTGCGCGTGGCGCGTCGTACTGCGGGCCGTCGGCGCCGGCGGGCGGGTCGACGCGCACGACGTAGTCGGGGTGGCCACCGCCCACGCGGGTGGTCTTCATGCGCCGGTTGGCAGCGAGATCGGCGGGGCCGAGCGACAGGCCCTGCATGCGGGGCGACGCCGCGCAGATGGCCTCGATGTTGGCCACGCCACGAGCGGTCTCGAGGATGGCGTGCACGAGCAGCGGCCGCTTCAGACCGGCCTTGGCCTCGAGTTGGGCCAGCAGCCGGTCGACGTAGTGGATGTCCTCGGGGCCCTCCACCTTCGGCACCATGATGACGTCGAGCTTGTCGCCGATCTCGCCCACCAGGGTGGTGAGATCGTCGAGCATCCACGGCGAGTCGAGGCTGTTCACCCGGGTCCACAACTGTGTGGTGCCCATGTCGACCGTCTTGCCCACCTTCACCAGACCGGCGCGAGCGGCCTCCTTGTCGGCCATCGGGATGGCGTCTTCGAGGTTGCCGAGGAGGATGTCGACCGTCGGCACCACCTCGGGCAGCTTCGCCACCACCTTGTCGATGTGCGGCGGGAAGAAGTGGATGACCCGGCTGGGACGGAAGGGGATCTCGCGCACCGGCTCGGGGGCACCTGCAGCCAGCGGCTTGAAGAAATCTCGGGGGCTCTTCACGATGTGCAAGGGTACGAGTCGTGCCGCGATTCGACGCAATCCTGTTCGATGCGGGTGGCATCTTCGTGCTGCCCGATCCCACCGTGCTCGGCCCGTTGCTCGCCTATTTCGGCGGCGATCCGTCGGTCGAGGCGCATCGCCGCGCCCACTACGCGGCCATGGCGGCCAAGAGCGCGGCGGGAACCGGTGAGGCGTTCTGGGACGAGTACAACCACACCTATGTCGTCACCATCGGGGTGCACACCCACGAGGTGCACGAAGCCGCTGCCGTGCTGGGTGCCACCCGCACCGCGCACCTGTGGCGGTGGCCCATCCCCGAGAGCGTCGCCGCGCTGAGTGCCCTGCATGCGATGGGCATGCCGGTGGGAGTGGTCAGCAACGCCAGCGGCCAGATCGAAGGTGTGCTGCGCCGTAGCGGTGTGTGCCAGGTGGGCGAGGGCCCTGGCACGCCGGTGCGCGTGGTGATCGACAGCCATGTGGTGGGGGTGGCCAAACCCGATCCGGCCATCTTCGACCACGCGCTGCCGCACTTCGAGGGCATCGCCCGCCAGCGCATCGCCTACGTCGGCGACTCGGTCACGATGGACATCGGTGGCGCCCGCGCCGCCGGCCTGCACCCCATCCTGCTCGACCCGCACGACGACCACCCGGGCGCCGACTTCGAGCGCATCACCTCGTTGGGAGACCTGCTGTGAGCACCGCCGAGCGGCCGCTGTCGCCGCACACCGTCGCCGTCACCGCCGGTCGTCCGGAGGGCGCGGGTGCGCCACTGAACACGCCCATCGTGCTGGCCTCGAACTTCCGCGAGGGCGGCGACTACGGCCGCACCCATGGCACCGACACCTGGGCTTCGCTCGAGACAGCGCTCGGTGCACTCGAGGGCGGCCGGGCCATCACCTACTCCACCGGCATGGCCGCCGCGGCAGCCATCGTGTACGCGCTGGCGCCGAAGGTGATCGTGCTACCGCGTTACTCGTACCTCGGCGTGCGGGCGCTGTTGGACGAGTACCAGGCGCAGGGCCACCTCGAGCTCAGGCCGGTCGACATCGCCGACACCGCCGAGGTGGTGGCTGCCGCCGACGGTGCCGACACGGTGTGGATCGAGACGCCCACCAACCCCACGCTCGACGTGGCCGACCTGCCGGGCATCATCGCCGGGGCCACCGCCGCCGGGGCTCGCACGGTGGTCGACTCCACGTTCGCCACACCGCTGCTGCAGCGTCCGCTCGAGCACGGGGCCACGGTGGTGATGCACTCGGCCACCAAGTTCATCGGTGGCCACAGCGACCTCATGCTCGGTGCCTGCATCACCGGCGACGACGCGACGTACGACCGGTTGTGGAAGGCCCGCACGTTCCAGGGCGCCACGCCGGGAGCGCTCGAAGCCTTCCTGGCACTGCGCGGCCTGCGCACGATGCCGTTGCGCCTCGAGGCGATGCAGCGCAACGCGATCGAGTTGGTGACCCGCCTGCGTGCGCTCCCCGCCGTGGCCGAGGTGCGTTACCCGGGCACCGGGGCAATGGTGTCGTTCGTGATGGCTGGCGGCGCGCCTGCCGCCGATGCGGTGTGCGCGGGCGTGCGGCTGCTGGTGCCGGCCACCAGCCTCGGTGGCGTCGAGACCACCATCGAGCGCCGTCAGAAGTACGCCGGCGACGCCCATGTGCCACCCGGTCTCATCCGCATGAGCGTCGGCATCGAGCACGTCGACGACATCTGGCACGACCTGCTCACCGCCATCGAGGGCGCCCCCGGCTGATGGCGACGTTCGACCCGCGCCAGGTGAGCGAACGGTGGGCCGACTGGCGGGCCCGGGTCGACCTCGACGAGTACGACCAGCGCTGGGTGCGGATGGAGGAGTCGGGTCGCGCCTCGCACGGTGAGGCCGATCTCATCGCGGCGCTCGGTGTCGCCCCGGTGCTCGACGCCGGGTGCGGGATGGGCCGCGTGGCCATCGAACTGGCTCGCCGCGGCATCGACGTCGACGGTGTCGACCTCGACCCCGACCTGCTGTCCTACGCCCGTCGCAACGCCCCGCACCTCACCTGGCATCACGACGACCTGGCCTCGATGCAGCTGCCGCGCCGCTATGGCGTGGTGGCCATGCCGGGCAACGTGATGATCTTCTGCCACCCGCACCAGCGCCGCGCCGTGGTGCACACCGCCGTGCAGCACCTCGAGCCGGGTGGGCTGGTGGTGGCCGGGTTCTCGCTGGTCGACAACGGCGGGCTCACGCTCGACGAGTACGACGCCCTGTGCGCCGCCTGCGACCTCACCCTGGTCGACCGGTTCGCCACCTGGGAGGGAGCGCCCTACTCGGGCGGCGAGTACGCCGTGTCGATCCACCGTCGCACCGACCGCTTCACCGTGCACGACGCGTTGCACGAGGCACGGGCGTCGATCCGCCGCGTGCGCGCCGCCGACCTCGCCGCGCTGCTGGCCGGGCCGAACCCGCCGGTGGTGGTCGACACCCGCACGCAGACCGACCGGGCCCGCTTCGGGGTGATCGCCGGCTCCATCCACGTGCCGCGCACGGTGCTCGAGTGGCACCTCGATCCGGCCAACGGCTTCCGGCATCCGCAGGCGCCGTCGTTCCACCAGCCGCTCGTCGTCGTGTGCAACCGCGGCTACAGCTCGTCGATGGGCGCCGCCAGCCTGCAGCGCATCGGCTTCACCGCGGTCAGCGACCTGGTCGGTGGCATGCACGCCTGGATCACCGCGGGCCTCCCCGTCGAGCCCGCCGACCACTCGCACCTCGACTTCTGAGGCCTCGACTTCTGAGGCTGCGCCTTCCGACGCTGTCGCCCGCGTCGCACCCGACCCCGTTGCAATCACCACCTGAAGCCGCCAGCCGACGTCCGCTCTGTGTCACGACACAGACAGCATTCCCGAGGTGAACCCGGGGGAGGTGAGCCGCGCAGAGCCGGGGTCAGCGTCCCCAGCTGTTGGGGGTCCAGCCGGTGCGTCGCAGCATCGCAACCTTCAGGTCGCCGTTGGTGGCGTCGTGGTAGGAGACGATCGGGGTGCCGTAGGCGCCGATCGTGATCGACGTGAACTGGCCGACGAGGCCGGTGGTGTCGAGGGTGGTGGTGGTGGCGGTGGTGCAGGTGGGGGTGGTGCACGCGGCGACCTTCAGGTCGCCGTTCGTGTCGTCGTTGTAGGAGATGATCGGGTTGCCGTCGGTGCCGATCGTGATCGAACTGAAGTAGCCGACGTCGGAGCCGGGCGAGGTGTCGACTGCGGTGGTGGTGGCGGTGGTGCAGGTGGGGGTGGTGCACGCGGCGACCTTCGGGTGGCCGTTGGTGGCGTCGTTGTAGGAGATGATCGGGTTGCCGTCGGTGCCGATCGTGATCGACGTGTGCTCGCCCACGAAGCCAGTGCTGTCGAGGGTGGTGGTGGTGGCGGTGGTGCAGGTGGCGGTGGTGCATGCCGCCACCTTCAGGTCGCCGTTGGTGAAGTCGTTGTAGGAGATGATCGGGTTGCCGTTGGTGCCGATCGTGATCGATGTGAACGTACCGACGAGGCCGGTGGTGTCGAGGGTGGTGGTGGTGGCGGTGGTGCAGGTGGGGGTGGTGCACGCCGCGACTTTCAGGTCGCCGTTGGTGTCGTCGTTGTAGGAGATGATCGGGTTGCCGTTGGTGCCGATCGTGATCGACGTGTGGAAACCCACGTTGCCGGCGGTGTCGACGGCGGTGGTGGAGGCGGAGGCGCAGGTGGGGGTGTTGCATGCGGCGACTTTCAGGTCGCCGTTGGTGTCGTCGTGGTAGGAGATGACGGGGTTGCCGTTGGCGCCGATCGTGATCGACGTGTACTGGCCGACGGAGCCGGTGGTGTCGACTGCGGTGGTGGTGGCAGTGGTGCAGGTGGGGGTGGTGCATGCAGCGACTTTCAGGTCGCCGCTGATGGCGTTCTGGTAGGCGATGACGGGATTGCCGCTGGCGCCGATCGTGATCGACGTGTACTGGCCGACGGAGCCGGTGCTGTCGACGGTGGTGGTGGAGGAGATGGTGCGCCCGTACTGCGGTCCGGCTGCACCCGCAGGACCTGCCGGTCCGGCCGGTCCGGCTGCACCCGCAGGTCCTGCCGGTCCGGCCGGTCCGGCGCCGGCGGGGGTGTAGTAGCCGACGATGTCGATGATGATGTCGACGGTGCCGGAATTGTTGTAGGCGTTGAGCTTGCCGTCGGCCGACAGGGTGACGGTGACCGCGTTCGGGGTGGGGGGCGCGCCGGCGATGTAGTTGAGGCTGCTGGCGTTGGGTCGCACCACGTCGGCGGGGTAGAGGCTGAGGAAGCTCGCCGCAGTCGGCCCGACAGCGGTGACGTTGGTCGAGACGGCGGTGGCGGTGGTGGGAATGGTGCAGTTGCCGTTGGTGCCCCACACGGTGAACGTGGCCGCTTCGCCGGCGGCGATCGGGGTGTTGCGGAGACCGACGTTGTCGGTCGGGGGGCGAGTATCGGCGAGTCGGCACGGTGGGATCGGCACGAACGTCGATGCGGTGCCGCCTGAGGCGACGGCCTGCTGGACGAGGCCGATGGCCGTGACGGTCGCCGCGGCGAGTGCTGCAGTCACAGCGATGTCGACGAATCGGAGCCTGCTCATCGGACTACCCCCTGTGTGTCGATGCCGGCATCATCGGCCGGAGCCTGCGGTCGCGTTGACGTGTTGCGATCCGGGTGCGCAGTGTAGCCATCGTCGCCAACCAGGCGATTCGGTGGCCGCAGTGACGTGTCGAGTTGCGGCCTTGGTGCGGCCCGAAGTCGACACGCGCCGGTGGGAGAGAGCGATCTCAGGCGGTGGCGGTGTCGCAGAGGCGACGGGCGATCACCTTCAGGCACAGCGTCTCGTCGGCGCCCTCGAAGATGCTGAGCACGCGGGCGTCGACGTAGAGGCGGCTGACGGGGTACTCCTCGGCATAGCCGAAGCCGCCGTGGATCTGCATCGCCTCGCGGGCCACCCACTCGGCGGCCTTGCACACGTAGGCCTTCACCATGCTGGCCTCCATCGCGCCCTCGCCCTTGGCCATCAGCTTGGCGACGCTGTAGCCGAACTGGCGGCCGGCCTGGGTGAGCACGGCCATGCGGCCGAGCTTCACCTGGGTGAGTTCGTAGTCGACGATCGAGTGGCCGAACACGGTGCGGTTCTGGGCGTAGTCGAGCGCTGCCTCGTATGCGGCCTGCATGACGCCGACGGCGCGGGCCGCGGTCTGCAGACGGCCGTTCTCGAAGCCCTCCATCTGGAAGTAGAAGCCGCGGCCGAGGCCGGCCTCTTCGCCGATGAGGTTGGTGGCGGGCACCCACCAGTTCTCGAGCGCGATCTCGTAGCTGTGCATGCCGCGGTAGCCGAGGGTGTCGATCGGGCGGCCCTCCATGCGGCCACCGGGGAACTCGCCGCCGGCGGGCTGGTGGAACTCGAAGCCGTGGCCTGCACCACGCGGCTTGGGCACGATGAACAGGCTGAGGCCGCGGTGGGCCTTCGAGCGGTCGGGGTCGGTGCGGGCCAGCAGCATCAGCACATCGGCGCGGCCGGCGAACGTGCACCAGGTCTTCACGCCGTTGATCACATAACCGGGCGTGCCGTCGGCGCCGGGGGCAGGGGTGGCGGTCACCTTCAGGCCGGCCACGTCGCTGCCGTAGTCGGGCTCGGTGACGGCCACGGCGGCCATCACCTCAGCGGTGGCCAGCTTGGGCAGCCACTCGGCCTTCTGGGCGTCGGTGCCACCGCGCACCAGGGCACGGGTGAGGATCTCGGGGCGGGTGATGAGCGAACCACCGATGCCCAGCGAGGCACGGCTGAGCTCTTCGGTGGCCACGACCATGCCCATGTACTCGTCGTCGCCGCCCTCGCTGTAGCCGCCGTACTCGGCGGGCACGCTGAGGCCGAACACGCCCATCTCGGCGAGCCCGCTGATGATCTCCTCGGGCACGTCTTCGTTGTAGCGGTGCACGTGCTCGGCGCGGGGCTTGATCTCGTTGTC
>JBIIDH010000106.1:0-11472 GCA_044238435.1 Ilumatobacteraceae bacterium
ATCTCCGGCACCCTCAACGGCTCCAACAAAGCGCTCGGTTTCGCCTATGTTCTCGGCGGGTCGGTCGTGGGGCTGTTGTTCTTCGCCGGTTCCAGTCTCCTGGAGTACGTCGTCGTCCCGTGGCGACGACGACGCCGCTCCAGGTGAGCAACAACACCAACATGAAGGGGAGGAACATGCGCACACGTACCATCAAGGTGCTGGCAGCGCTCAGCGTGGCAGGTCTGCTCGTTGCAGCCTGTGGCGACGACGACGACACGACGGCCACCACGGCCGCGGCTGGCGGCGGCACCGAGACCACCGCGGCAGCGGGCGGCGGCACCACCGGCGGCCTGGCCGTCGACGTGGCGAAGTGCACGGCACCGGCTGGCGACAAGGTGAAGCTGCAGCTGCAGTGGTTCACCCAGGCCCAGTTCGCTGGCTATTTCGCCGCAGTCGACCAGGGCTTCTACAAGGACGCTGGCCTCGACGTCGAGATCGTCGAGGGCGGTGTCGACATCGCTCCGCAGAAGCAGCTCGCCACTGGCGCGGTCGACTTCGCCATCTCGTGGGTGCCCAAGGCGCTCGCCGAGCGCGAAGCCGGTGCCAAGGTCACGAACATCGCTCAGGTGTTCCAGCGCAGCGGCACGCTGCAGGTGAGCTTCAAGGACAAGGGCATCACCACCGCTGCCGACTTCAAGGGCAAGAAGATCGGTAACTGGGGCTTCGGCAACGAGTACGAGATCTTCGCCGCGCTGTCGAAGGCGGGTCTCGACCCGGCCAAGGACGTCACCCTGCTCCAGCAGAACTTCGACATGAACGGTCTGCTGTCGGGCGAGATCGACGCTGCTGAGGCGATGACCTACAACGAGTACGCACAGGTGCTCGAGGCCGTGAACCCCGCAACCGGCAAGCTGTACACCCCGGAAGACCTCAACGTCGTCTCGTACGAGACCGAGGGCGTGGGCATGCTGCAGGACGCCATCTGGGCCGATGAGGCCCGTCTGTCGGATCCGGCCTACTGCGGTCAGGCAGTTGCCTTCGTGAAGGCCTCGCTGCAGGGCTGGGCGTTCTGCCGCGACAACGTCGAGAAGTGCCGCGACATCGTCGTCGCCAAGGGCTCGAAGCTCGGCAACAGCCACCAGCTGTGGCAGATGAACGAAGTCAACAAGCTCATCTGGCCGGCCACCGGCGGCGTCGGTGTCATCGACACCGCGGCCTGGGACCGCACGGCGACCATCGCCAGCGGCACCAAGAACCTCGACGGCAAGACGGTGCTCAGCAAGGCGCCTGACGCCACGTCGTGGACCAACGACATCGTGAACGAGGCGATCAAGCAGCTCACCGCTGCAGGCGTCGACGTGAACGGTTCCAGCTACGCGCCGATCACCGTCGAACTCCAAGAGGGCGGCGCCTGAGCCATACCGGCTCATCGGTTCCAGAAGGGCGGGTCGCTTCGGCGGCCCGCCCTTCTCGCGTTGCGTCGGCTGCGCCGACGTTGTTCGTGCTGCTGTGGTCGACCGGGTTCATCGTGGCCCGCTACGCCACGCGCGATGCCGGGCCGCTCACGTTCTTGGCGGTGCGCATGGTCATCGCTGCCGGGATGTTGGCGTTGGTGGCCGCCGGTACCCACTCGCCGCGGCCGTCGGCGGTGCAGACCCGGTGGCTGGTGGTCTCGGGCCTGGGCATGCACGCCATCTACCTCGGTGGTGTCTTCATCGCCATCGACCTCGGCATGCCGTCGGGTGTGGGTGCGCTGATCGCGGGGCTGCATCCGGTGGTCACCGCGTTGGCGGCGCGGCGGTTCCTGCACGAGCAACTCGTGCGGATGCAGTGGGTCGGGGTCGGCCTCGGGTTCCTGGGCGTGGTGGCCGTGGTGATCGACCGGCTGCTGGCCCGCTCCACCGGCCTCACCGGCTGGGCATTGTTGGGCTCGGGGCTGAGCGTGCTGGGCATGTCGGGCGGCACGCTGGTGCAGCGCCGCTACGCCGCACAGGCGCCGCTGCTGTGGGGCACGGTGGTGCAGTACAGCGCGTCGGCGGTGGTGCTGGGCATCGGCGCAGTGGTGTTCGAGCGCATCGACATCCGCTTCACCGCGCAGACCTGGTTCGCGCTCGCCTGGGCCGTGGTGGTGCTGTCGATCGCCGCGGTGCTCATCATGCTGTGGCTCCTGCAACGCCAGGCGGCAGCGAAGGTGAGCAGCCTGTTCTTCCTCACCCCGGCGCTCAGCGCGCTGGAAGGTGCACTGCTGTTCGGTGAACGCCTCGGTCCTCTGGCCGTGGTGGGCCTGGTGGTGGGCCTGATGGGCGTCGCCCTGGTCACCCGTACCGGGCCCCGCTCGGCCCGCTGACCCGACCCGGGCACCGATCTTGTTCGGGTTTCGGTCGTAGACGACGGAAAGTCGAACAAGTTCGCCAGTTCGGCGTCAGGCCAGCAGGCCGCGGACGATGTCGACGCCGAACGAGGGCATCCCGGGTGCGTCGGCCATGCGTTCGAGTTCGCTGCGGAGCATTGCCTGCCGGGCGTCGTCGAAGCGCTTGAACTGCAGCAGGTCGCCCACGAGGCGGATGACGAGGCCGGCGTTCACCGGCATCAACTCGATCACCTCGTCGACGAACACCCGGTAGCCCTGGCCCGAGGGATGGTGGAAGACGCTGCGGTTGCGGGTGGCGAAGGGGAACCAGACGCCCATCACCCGGCTGCGGTCGGCGCGGTCGTAGAGGGGGCCGTGGGCAAGCGCGGCCACCCGGTCGACGGTGTCGGCCCGGCGGGCACCCGACTGGGCGCGCAGCCATCGGTCGACCAACTTCGGAGCACCTTCCCAGCGGCGGTAGGTGCGCTCGATGACCGCCTCGGCGTCGAGGGTGTCGACGTGCAGCAGTTGGCCGAGAGCTCGGACTGCGCGGGTGTGGTCGGGGGCGTCGAGCTGGGCGAGCGCCGTGTCGACGGCCTCGTCGGAGCGGGTGGCGAGCAGCAGACCCAGAACGGGGTCGACGAGGGTGCGCCGGGCGATGTCGGCCGGTGCGGTGCCGTGGGGCACAGGGTCGGCGGTGGCGTGCAGCAGCGCGAGCAGGGGGTCGTGCAGCGCGGCGCCCAGGCGGGAGCGAAGGAAGTCGAGGCCGGCTGCCACGCCGTCGACGTCGATGCGTGGTTCGCGGTCGCCGAGCATGAACTCGTCGGGCACGGCCAGCAGTTGGGCCAGCAGCAGCGGGTCGTCGGCGCCATCGCGCAGCACGGCCGCCAGGGTGTCGGCGACGAGCGCAGCCTGCGCTTCGGCATCGGCTTCTCGCCCGGCGCGGTGGGCGTCGATGGCGCGGATCATCAGCGTCTCGCCCGCCCACCAGCGGGTGTAGGCGTCGTCGTCGTGCAGCAACAGCGCGGCCAAGGCATCGTCGCCGAGATCGACCGCCACGTCGACGGGAGCCGAGTAGCCACGCAGTGGTGCCACGGCCGCTGGGGCTGCGTCGAATGCGAACTGCTGCTCGCGGGCTCTGAGCACGACGGTGTGCTCGCCGAGCGAGGTGCCGTCGGCAGCCCGCAGGCCGATGTTCAGCGGCATGGCCACCGGTGGGTCGTCGACCAGTGCGTCGGTGCGTCGCACGTTCACGACGGTGCGGTCGGCATCGCCCGACACCGACGCTGCCACCGACACTGCCAGGGCCGGTCGGCCGCGCAGGGTGAACCAGCGGGCGACGCCGTCGATGTCGGCAGCCTGGTCGGGCGACAGCTCCTTCGCCACGGCGACGAAATCGTCGACGCCGGCCGCATCGAGGTCGAAGCGGTGCAAGAACTCGGCGAAGACGGCGGCCCAGCGCGCCGGGCCCAGCAGCGTGCGCAGCATGCCGAACACCTCGGCACCCTTCAGGTAGGTGGTGCGCGTGTAGAGCTGATGCGGATCGTCGACCTCGCCGCGCACCACGGGCGCGCCGATGGTGATCTCCTCGGGGAACTGCAGGCGGCGCAGGTCGAGCACGTCCATCACCCGGGCGGCCGGGCCGAACAGGTGGCGGCGCACATCGTTCTGCGCCGTCAGCACCGTCAGTCCCTCCTTCAGCGCCAATTGCCCCCACGTGCGCACGGTCACCCGGTTGCCGCGGGTGTGGTGGCCGTATTCGTGGGCGATGTTGGCGGCGATGAGCAGCAGGTCGTCGTCGACCCAGCCGCGGGTGTCGACCACCAGGATCGACGCGTCGAAGAACATCAGGCCCTGGTACTCGGTGGCGTCGGGATAGCCCGGAATGGCCACGAAGGTGAGCACGTCGAGGTCGTGCTCGAGCCCCCCGTGCGCCGCGTCGTAGGCCATCACCTCGGCCATCATGCCGAGACCGAACTCGGCGCCGTCGATCTGCTCGGGCAGCGCAGCGATGCGCAGGTCGATGGTGCGTCCGGAGGCCGTGGTGAAGGGGGCCGAGCGGATGTCGAGGTCGCCGGCCACGAACGCGAACAGGTAGCTGGGCTTGGCGACCGGGTCGTCGAAGCGGGCCCAGATGCGGCCATCGGCCAGCACGCCCTGGTCGACGAGGTGACCGTTGGCGAGCAGGGTGCGATAGGCGGCGGGTTGGGCGACCAGGGTGACGTCGAACGTGGCCCGGTTGGCGGGCTGGTCGATCGACCAGGTGATGCGGCGGAAGCCCTGCGGCTCGCAGGTGGTGCTGATCAACCGGTCGCGGGCGGTGACGCCGTTGTCGTTGGCGCCACCGGGTTTCACGGTGACGATGGTGCGCACGGTGCAGCGCTCGACGCGGCCGGGACGGATGGTGAGCGTGCGGTCGGTGAGCTCGTAGCCGGAGGGGTCGAGCACGATGCCGTCGAGCGCCACCTCCACGGTGTCGAGGCCCCTGCCGTCGAGCACCAGAGGCGCATCGGGGGCACCGGCCCCGGTGCGCACCGCGGTGGAGGTGCAGTGCACGACGGTCCGTTCCGGATGCAGCTCCACGCGCATCGCCAGGTGGTCGACGTGCCAGGGCATACCGAGCAGTGCCGGGGCCATGGCGGTGCTCATGCGGCGCCGCCCACTCAGCGCCCCCCGAGGAACTCGGCGACCAGGGCAACCGCGGTGTCGACCTCGTCGAGGGTGTTGTAGTGGGTGGGGCCGATGCGCACAACGCCTCCCTGATCGGCAATGCCGAGCCATTCCACCACGGGCAGTGCATACGAGTGGCCGTCCCACACGTACACCCCGTGGGTGGCGAGGAACGCGGCCATCTCGGCGGGGCGCATGCCCTCGGCTGTGATCGACACCGTGGGCACGCGTCGCGAGAACGCGGCACGGTCGGTGACACCGTGGATGCGTACACCGGGGATCTGCTGCAACCCGGTGATGAGGCGTTCGCTGAGGCCCTCTTCGTAGGCCACCATGGCGTTCATCGCGGCGTGCAGGTCGCGGGTGCGGTCGCGCAGACCAGGGGCGGTCGGACGGTGCTCGGCGCCCATTTCGCGGCCCACCCAGGCGATGTACTCGAGTGCGCCGATGGTGCCCGACTGGCCGGCGAGCGACTGGGTGCCCGTCTCCCACTTGTTGGGCGTGAGGTCGGGCACCGTGCGTAGGTGGTACGCCCGTGTGCCCTGCAGCAGTTCCTCGCGGCCGTACAGGATGCCCTGGTGGGGGCCGTAGAACTTGTAGGCCGACGACACGAGGAAGTCGCAACCCAGTGCCTGAACGTCGATGGCGCCGTGTGGTGCGAACTGCACCGCGTCGATGTAGGTGAGGGCACCGACGGCCTTCAGGCGGCGCACCATCTCGGCCACCGGGTTGATGGTGCCCAGCAGGTTGCTGGCGTAGTTGAGGGCGGCGAACTTCGTACGCGGGGTGATGAGCGAGTCGAGTTCGTCGAGGTCGATCTCGTAGGTGTCGCGGTCGAAGCCGAGGGTCTTCACCACCATGCCCCGTTCGGCGGCCATGATGCGCCACGGACTGTTGTTGGCCTCGTGCTCCATCGCCGTGATGATCACCTCGTCGCCCGCCTCGAAGCGCGGCGCCAGTACCCGGGCCATCGTGAAGGTGATGGTGGTCATGTTCGCGGCGAACACGATCTCGCGGTCGGACGCGGCGTTGTAGAAGTCGGCCATCGCCACGTGCGCCTGGTGCGACAGTTCGGTCGCCTCACGCGAGGTGGCGAACTCGCCGCCCATGTTGGCGTTGCAGTGCACCAGAGCGTGGTACATCGCGTCGATGGTGTGCTGGGGTACCTGGGTGCCGGCCGGGTTGTCGAGGTACACCCGCGGGCGGCCGTCGGTGTGAGGCAACGACAGAGCGGGGAACTGCTGGCGGATGGCGGCGAGGTCGAGGGGCATGCGGATGATCTTTCCAAGGTGGAGCACAGCACCTTCTTGTACGGTGTGCAACCGTAGCGTGACCGCTGAACAGAAGGGGAAGTGAGATGACGGGAACCGGAGCCGACGAACGCCGGGCAGCGGTGGAGGCCGGGCTCACGCCGATCGTACGCATCGCGGGCCATCCCACCCACTGGACCGTCGACGAACGCCTCGCCCACTACGAGTGCCCGGGTGTGGCGGTGGCTGTGATGCACGAGGGCCGCATCGACTGGGCGGCCGGCTACGGACGGCGCAACGTCGACGCTCCCGAGTCGGTGGGTGCCGACACGCTGTTCATGGTGGCGTCGTGCAGCAAGCCCGTCGCCGCGGTGCTGGTGCTGCAGCAGGTCGAGCGCGGGGTGCTCGACGTCGACGTCGACGTGAACCGCTATCTGCGCCGCTGGCAGGTGCCGATGAACGACTTCACGGCCGAGCGGCCCGTCACGCTGCGGCACTGTCTCAGCCACACGGCCGGCCTGTCGGTGAACGGCTGGGGTGCGGTGCCGCAGGACGGCAGTCCGGTGGCCACCACCCTCGACCTGCTCGACGGCACGCCGCCGTCGTCGCAGCCGCCGGTGGTGGTGAACAAGGCCTACGACGGCACGAGCCGCTACTCGGGCGGTGGGTACGTCATCTCGCAACTGGTGCTCGAAGACGTGCTGGGGGTCGACTTCGCCGATCTCGCCGACCGGATGATCTTCGATCCGCTCGGCATGCGGAACACCACGTATCGCCAGCCATTGCCCACTCGGTTCCACGGCGACGTGGCTGCCGGGCACGGCGACGACGGGCGACCGTTCCCCGGCGGGTGGCTGCTGTCGAGCGAGAAGGCTGCGGGCGGTCTGTTCAGCACGGCGCGCGACTACGCCACGTTCCTGCTGGGTGTGCGGGCGGCCTGGCAGGGCGAGACCGGCGCCATCCTCGGGCAGGGCATCGCCCGCGAGATGATGACCCGTCACGACCGCGGCGAGTTCGGGCTGGGGGTGCGCGTGCTCGGCAACGGGCCCACACGGTTCAACCACGGCGGGTCGAACGACGGCTATCAGAGCGAGACCAACACCTACCTCGAGTCGGGTGACGGTGCGGTGGTGCTCACCAACTCCACGTCGGGCATCTTCCTGTACCGCGAGGTGCACAACGGCGTGGCCGAGGTGTACGGCTGGCCCGACTTCCTCCTCGCTCCGAAGCGGCTACGGACCCTCACGCCCGACGACATGCAGGCGTACGTCGGCTCGTACCGCATCAAGATGGGTATCGAGTTGCCGTTCATCGAGGTGTGGGTCGACAACGGTCGGTTGTTCAGCCAGGTGCCCGGGTTGCGGTTCGGTGTGCAGGAGACGTTCTGCGACGAAGCCGGGGTGCTGTTCCAGCAGACCGGACCGTTCGAGACGCGTGTCGAGTTCGGCCCAGACGGCCTGGCCCAGGAGCTGATCGTCAGCGAGGCCGGGGTCGACTTCCTACGCGCCGAACGGGTCGAACCCTGATCGCGGAGCGTTGATCAGGGTTCGACGATCGGGAAGCCGCTCTCGAACACGTCGAGGTGGTCGAACAGGGCGTGCAGTGCGCCGGTGTCGCCCACGGCACCGAAGCGCCCGTCAGCGAGCACATCGACCAGCGTGGCCTCTCTCGCGGTCACCGACAGCAGGTCGGCTCGCGTGGTGGTGACCGTGACGTCGGCGGCCGGGTCGTGGCGGTCGGCCACGTAGTGCAGCGTCCGGTTCGAGATGCCCAGCAGCCACTGCTGGTCGATGTCGGTGAACGTCCAGTTGATCGATACCGACACGCCGCCGAGTTCCTCGGCCTTCAACCTCACGCCGACGGTGTCGAACAGCATGTCGATGGGCAGTGCCTGCACCAGCCCGCGGCCGCCGACGGGGAAGCGCGGCGGTGGGCCCTCACGCAGTTCGCGGGCGCCGGTGAGATAGGCGTTGCGGAAGGTGGCCGACTCGCTCTGGTAGCCAAGCTGCTCGAGGGCGGCGGCCTGCAGCGTGCGGGCGTCGTCGTTGGTGGGGTCGGCGAAGACGAGGTGGTTCACCAGTTCCACCACCCAGCGGTAGTCGCCCTCGTCGAACGCGGCGCGGGCGCTGGCGAGCAGGCCGTCGGCACCGCCGGCCAGGGCCACGTAGCGCCGACCGGCCTCGACCGGCGGGAGGCGGTGGAGGTTTGCCGGGTTGCCGTCGTACCAACTGAGGTACCGCTGGTACACGGCCTTCACGTTGTGCACGAGGTGGCCGTAGTAGCCCGTCGTGTGGCCCTGCGAGGTGAACTCGGGCGGCAGCGTGAGGTGCTCGGCGATCTCGGTGGCCACCATGCCGTGGTTGGCGAAGCGCAGGGTCTGGTCGTGCATGTAGCGGTACAGGTCGCGCTGGCGGATGAGGAAGTCGCGCACGTCGGCGTCGCCCCACCGGGGCCAGTGGTGCGAGGCGAACATCACCTCGGTGTGTCCGCCCCACAACTCGATCGCCTCACCGATGTAGCGCGACCAGCTCAGCGAATCGCGGGCCTGGGCGCCGCGGATCGGGATGAGGTTGTGCATGGTGTGGGTGCAGTTCTCGGCCATGCACAACCAGCCCATGCCGTTGGCCGATCGGTCGGGGAAGAAGAAGTTCATCTCCGCCGGCGCCTCGGTCTCGGGGGTGAGCTGGAACACGATGCGAACCCCGTCGACGATGAGTTCCTGCCCGGTGTGGGTGATGTCCTCGGTGGGGGCGATCAGGCCGCTGAGCGCCATCGGGATGCCCTTACCGAGGCCGGCATCGACCTGCTGGCGCGGCCCGACCGGGAGGGTGAAGCCGAACTGATAGCCGGCTCGGCGGTTCATCGCCGGCCCGGCCAGCAGGTTCTCGGCGACGGTCTCGTGCATGAAACCCTGCGGGGCGATCACCCGGCAGCGGCCGGCGTCGACGTCGTCCTGGGTGGTCACCCCGTGCACTCCCCCGAAGTGGTCGGCGTGCGAGTGGGTGTAGATCACGGCGGTGACGGGCCGTGCCCCGAGGTGCTCGTTGGCGAGGGCGAGGCAGGCGGCCGCCGTGGGCGCGGTGGTGAGCGGGTCGATGACCACCCATCCGTCGGTGCCTTCGATGAACGTGACGTTCGAGATGTCGTAGCCGCGGGCCTGCCACACACCGGGGGCCACTTCGAACAGACCGTGCACGGCGTTGAGCTGCGCCTGGCGCCACAGGCCGGGGTGCACGGTGTCGGGGCAGGCACTGCCGTCGCGCAGGAAGTCGTACCGGCTCACGTCCCACGCCGGGCCGAACGGGCCGTCGATCACCCCTGTCGCGTGGGTGGCGACGAGGCCTCGCCTGGCCCGCTCGAAGTCGTCGGGGTCGAGCGTCGGCTGTGGGGCGCTGTTGTGGCGGTGCGTGTGTGGCGTGGCGGGTTGCGGCGTGCGGTCGATCACGCCGCCAGTCTCTCAGCACCGGTCGCTCCGGTACAGCCTCGGTGCTGCAGGTGCTGCTGCACCCCCGTCAGTCGGTCGTGGTGCTGCGGGGAGCGCCGTGCGGGTGCGGTGCGGCCTCGCCGCGCAGTTCGCTCACCAGGGCGACGAGTCGACCCATCACCAGATCGGCGGCGAGGCGGATCTCGTCGGCCGTCGGCTCGGTGTCGGGGCCGATGTGCATGAGGGCGCGCACGTCGATGGGTGTTCCCACCTTGGTGCTCACCTTCGGACGACGCAGCAGGTTGCGCGCCAACGTGGCGAGCCGTCGGCGGCGGCCCAGCACCTCGTGCGCGCCCAGCATCGCCAACGGCACGATCGGCACGTTGCACCGCAGGGCGAGACGAACGGCGCCGGTCTTGGCGCGTTCGGGCCACATCATCGGATCGCGGGTGACGCGGCCCTCCGGGTACAACCCCACCGCCTCACCGGCGTCGAGCGCCGCCGCGGCCTCGTCGAGCGCGGCCGCCGCCTGCTCGCTGTCGCGCTTCACGCTGATGAAGCCCAGGCGGCGCAGCAGCCGGCCGAGCACCGGCACCCGGAACACGCCCGAGGTGGCGAGCATCCGCACGTCGCGTCCCAACCGTCGACAGGCCAGCACCAGCAGCACGCCGTCGGCGTGGCTGGTGTGGTTGGAGATGATGATGACCGGACCTGCAGGCAGTGCTCGCGCAGCGCGGTCGTTACCGCGCCGGCGTTCGACCTGCACCCGGCTGAAGAACGCGACGACCGACCCCACCACTGCGGCGGCGAGCGCATACAGCACCGCCCCGCTGCGGCCGGGCCGCCGCCACATGCGTGTCAGGCCGTGACGTAGGCGTCGGCGACGCTGAGCGCCTCGTCGATGATGGCCAGGCCCTGCTCGACCTCGTGCACCGGCGTGTTGCACGGCGGCACCACGTGCATGCGGTTGAAGTGGGTGAACGGCCACAGTCCGGCGGCCTTGCAGGCGTTGGCCAACTCGACCATCGGCTTGGCGTCGGGGCCCGCTGCGTTGAACGGCACGAGCGGCTCGCGGGTGTCGCGGTTGCGCACCAGTTCGATGGCCCAGAAGGTGCCCAGGCCGCGCACATCGCCGATGCTCGGGTGCTTCGCCTTCAGCGCCTCGAGACCCGGCCCGATGATGCGTTCGCCCAACATGCGCGAGTGCTCGACGATGCCCTCCTCGCGGAAGATGTTGATGCTGGCGACTGCCGACGCGCATGCGAGCGGGTGGCCCGAGTAGGTGAGGCCACCGGGGAAGGGGCGGTCGCGGAAGGTGTCGGCCACGTGGCTGCCGATGACCACACCGCCGAGCGGCAGGTAGCCGCTGTTCACACCCTTGGCGAAGCACACCAGGTCGGGGCGCACGCCCCACTTCTGGAAGGCGAACCATTCGCCGCAGCGGGCGAAGCCGGCCATCACCTCGTCGCAGATGAGCATGATGCCGTGGGCATCGCAGATGGCCCGCACGCCGGCCAGGTAGCCCGGCGGGGGCACGAGGATGCCGTTGGTGCCGACGACGGTCTCGAGCGCGATGGCGGCCACCGTGTGCGGGCCCTCCACCATCAGCACTTCCGAGAGGTGCTGCAGCGCCCGCTCGGTCTCTTCGGCCTCGTTGGTCGAGTGGAAGGCGCTGCGGTACGGGTACGGGCCCCAGAACTTCACCGCGCCGGCGATGCCCGGCTCGCTCGGCCAACGGCGCGGGTCGCCGGTGAGCGTGATGGCCCCGGCGGTGGCGCCGTGGTAGCTGCGGTAGG
>JBIIDH010000026.1:0-35285 GCA_044238435.1 Ilumatobacteraceae bacterium
CGAGATCATCGTGCCGATGGACACCCCCGGCATCGAGATCCGCACCATCGAAGACCTCACCACCAACCGCCACTTCTGCGAGGTGTTCTACACCGACGTGCGCGTGCCGTTGGCGAACCTGGTGGGCGTGGAGGGCAACGCCTTCAAGCAGACGATGCGCCAACTCGAACACGAGCGCGGCGGCGTCGACCGACTCGTGTCGAACCAGGCGCTGTACGTGATGGCTCGCGAACGCGCCGACACCAGCGACCCGGTGGTACGCCAGGAGATCGCCGCCATCGAGACCGGGTACCGACTGGGCCGCATCCTGGTGGCACGCGAGGTGCTGAAGCAGGCACCCGCCGGCTTCAGCGCGGCGACGAAGTGCTTCTGCACCGAGCACGAGTTCCGGGTGGCGCAATTCGTGAGCCGCGTGTTCGGCGCCGACGCGATGCTGTGGAACGACGTCACCCAGGGCCTCGCCTACGCACCCGCCTACACCATCATGGGCGGCACCTCGAACGTGATGCGCAACATCCTCGGCGAACGGGTGCTCGGCCTGCCGAAGTGACGGGCGGCGGCGGCTACGGTGCCGCACATGGCTGATCTGCTCGATCTCTCCGCCCGCATCATCGACTCCGGTGTCACCGACCAGCCGGTGAACCGGGTGACCAACGAACTGAGCGAGATCGCCGACGACCTCGCCGTGGTCGAGAGTTTCAGCCACTGCGTGGCCGTGCGCACCGAGGAGGGCATCGTCACGTTCGACTCGTCGGGCGTGCACACGGGCGAGGCCGTGGTGGCCGCACTGCGGGGCTGGCGCAACGAACGGGTGAGCCACATCGTGTACACCCACGGCCACGCCGACCATGTGGGCGGCAGCAGCTTCTTCGCTGCCGCCGCCGCCCGCGACGGTCACGCCGCGCCCTCGGTGATCGGCCACGAGAACGTGAACGTGCGCCTCGACCGCTACGCCTACACCAACAACTGGAACCTGCTCATCAACGCCCGCCAGTTCGGCGGTGTGGCTGGCGACCTGAACCTCACCGTGGGCGGCGTCGACGAGCCGGGCGCACGCATCGCCCCCAACCCGAACGCCCGCAAGTTCCTGCCCTCGACCACCCTGCGGCCCGACCACGTGGTGGGCGATCACGACACGGTGTCGGTGGGCGGCGACGTGTTCGAAGTGCACCACGCCCGCGGCGAGACCGACGACCACCTGTGGGCCTGGTTCCCCGACCGCAAGTGCATCATGAGCGGCGACTTCCTGATCTGGAACTTCCCGAACGCGGGCAACCCGCAGAAGGTGCAGCGCTACCCCATCGAGTGGGCGGCCGCGTTGCGGGCGATGATCGCCAAGGAGCCCGAACTGCTGCTGCCCGCCCACGGCCTGCCGATCGCCGGACGCGAGCGTGTCGCCCGCGTGCTCGACGATGTGGCCACCGCGCTCGAGAACATCGTCGCCGAGGTGATCGCGATGATGAACAGCGGTGCCACCCTCGACACCATCGTGCACACCGTGAAGGTGCCCGCCGACACCCTGGCCAAGCCGTATCTGCGCCCGTTCTACGACGAGCCCGAGTTCGTGGTGCGCGGTATCTGGCGCCAGTTCGGTGGCTGGTGGGACGGTGCCGCGGCCCGGTTGAAGCCCTCGCCCGATGCACAGGTGGCCACGGCCCTCGCCGAACTGGCGGGTGGCGCCGATGTGCTACTGCGCCGCGCCGAGCAGGCGGCGGGTGACGGCGACCTCCGACTCGCCTGTCACTTCGCCGACCTCGCCGGACTGGCAGCCCCCGACGACCCGACCATCCATGCAGGCCGGGCCACCATCTATCTCACCCGCCGCAAGGCAGAGCAGAGCCTCATGGCGAAAGGTATCTTCGCTGCAGCAGCCCGCGAGTCGCAGGCTGTTGTCGACGCAGCCACTTCCCCCACGGCATGACCTCCCCCGACGACGAACCGTCCCATTCCACCGACTGGCATCCGCTCCACCCTGCCGTCGCCACCATCCGGCGGGGCATCACGCTCGCGGCGGGGCTCGCGACGAGCGCGCTCCTGGTTGTCCTGACACTTCTGTCCGACGACACATCGTCATGGTGGTTCGGCAGGCTGATCGCCTGCCTGCTGATCGGCATGGTGCCGGCCGCGCTGGTCGCCGTGTTCGTGACCAGTCATTGCAGGTCGTGGCGCTACCGGTTCGGCGACGACGCGCTCGAGGTGCACCACGGCGTGTGGTGGCGCACCCTGGCGGCCGTGCCCTACCAGCGCATTCAGCAGGTGGAGGTCGAGCACGGGCCGCTACAGCGCCGGTTCGGCGTGGTGTCGCTGGCGCTGCGCACCGCATCGGCCCGTTCGCTCGGTGCTCTGCCCGGGATCGCCGTCGACGACGCCGAGGCGGTCCGCCGAATGCTGTTGCAGCGCGCCGGCCGCGACGACGGCGCCTGAGCGGGCACGCCACGTGGACGACACCCGACCGCTCGCTCCCCCCGCCGACGCCTTGCGGCTCCATCCGCTGTCGCCGCTCCTCATGCTGGCGCCACTGCTGCGTCAGGCAATCGTGCCGGTGGCCATCGTGATGCTGGCGAACTGGCGGATGACCGGCCCGTTCGTCGCGCTCGGCCTCGTCCTGCTGCTGGTGCCGACCACATTGCGTGCCCGCTCCACCCGGTACACCCTCGATCGCGAGGAACTCCTCGTGTGGACAGGGGTGCTGAACAAGACGGTGCGGGTGGTGTCGCCCGCCCGCGTGCAACAAGTCGACGTCGTGCGCCATCTCCGCCATCGCGCCACCGACCTGGCCGCGGTGCGGATCGAGTTGGTGGGCACCGGCGTGACAGGGACACGGGTGGAGCTCGACGCGCTTCCCGTGGCCGAGGCCGAACGGCTCCGCGACGCCCTCGAGCGCGGCCGACGGCGGATGACCTCAGGACCGACCGATCCGACCTCCGACACCGCTTCGGGAGTCGCTGCCGCCGACATCCCTCCGCCGCCGTTCTCGCCACTCCTGCGGCTCGACACCAAGCAGTTGGTGGTGGCCGGCCTGACGGGTGCACCCGTGCTGCTGGTGCCAGCTCTCATCGTGTCGGTCGCCTTCGAGGCCATCGACCTGCTCCGCCTCGGTGCCGGGACGAGCATCCAGCCGAATCGCATCCCCATCGTGGTACTCGTCATCGGTCTCCTGGTGCTCTGGCCGATCATTGCGGGGGGCGTGATGGTGTTCCGCTGCCACGGTTACGAACTCGGCCGCTCGGGCAACGACCTCATCGCCCGACGCGGCCTGCTCGACACCCGCACGTCGGTGCTGCCTCTGCCACGGGTGCAGCTCGTCCACCGCTCCGCCACCATTCCCCGGCGCTGGCTGCGCCTGGCGTCGCTCGAGGTGCGCACAGCGTCGGGCGGCACCACGACCCAGTACCCGGTCGGCGTCGCGGTACCCATCGGCCCCCGGCAGACGATCGACGACCTCGTCGGCCTCGTGCTCGAACGGCCGTCTCTGTCGATCGACGTGACAGCCCATCCGCTCGTCGCCCGCCGCCGGGCGATCCGACGCCGCTTCCTCGGGCTCGGCGTGCCCTCCGTCGCCGCGGCGCTGGTCTCTGCCGCGGTCAACGATGCGGAGCCCGTTGTCGTGCTCGGGGTCTGCGCGGTCGCTGCCACCGTGTCGCTACTGATCGCCACCCGGTGGGGCCGGTCGTGGTACCGCCGGCTCGGCCATGCCGTGCACGACGGCGTGCTGATGGCGCGTTGCGGAGTGCTGGTCGAACACCTCCGCGCCATTCCGGTCGACCGCATCCAGAGCGTCACGATCTCGCAGTCACCGTGGCAGCGTCGCGCCGGGGTGTGCACCGCCCGACTGCTGCTGGCCGGCGCCACCGACTCGGTACGAATACCCGACCTCGCACCCGACGATGCCGTCGCACTCTCCATGCTCGGGCGCGGCCTCGCCGAACTCGACGCCCCTCACTGGGACGACGTGCTCAGGCCCGCCCGAGCGTGACCAGCACGAGCGACACCGCGGCCAACGCCATCCCGAGCACCTGCCAGCGGTTCACCCGTTCGCGGTCGAGCACGAACGCCAGCGCCACGGTGCTGGCCGGGTAGAGCGAACTGATCACCGCCACCAACGACAGCAGGCCCTGCCTCGTGGCCTCGAGGTACAGGCCGTTGGCGGCCATGTCGAGCACGCCCGCCACTACCGCCAGGCCGAGCAGGCGGCGTTGCACACCGGGCCGAGCACCGATGGCCGCGCAGACACCCAACATGATGGGCACCGATACCGAGCGCGACATGAGCAGCGGCCACAT
The DNA here is from genome assembly GCA_044238435.1 of Ilumatobacteraceae bacterium. GTDB lineage: Bacteria > Actinomycetota > Acidimicrobiia > Acidimicrobiales > Ilumatobacteraceae > VFMC01. Next base: position 4,284 of record JBIIDH010000026.1, read on the forward strand.
CCCAGCATCGTCGGCACAGCGGTCGAGCGCGACGAACCACAAGCCGAAACCCAGTCCCGCCAAGGCCGCCAGCCCGGCGATCCGCGGTGGTGTGGGCTGGCGCCGACCGCCGATCGCGCCGCTCACCAACGCCACCGCGACGAGCGCGAGGGCGATACCGACGTACGCGATCGCCGCGGGCCGTTCGCCCACGATGCGGCCCGCAATCACGGGCACCGCAGCACCGACCACAGCGCTGAGCGGCGCCACCACCGTCATCGCCCCGTGGGCAAAGGCGTGATAGAGCGCCAACAGCGCGAAGGCGCCGGCCGCACCACCACCGAGTGACCAGGCGAGGGTGGCGCCATCCGGCATCGGAGTGTTGCCGAGCAGCACGAGGGTGCCGACGATGAGCAGGCTGACCGTCTGGCCGATGAGCGTGACGACGGCGGCAGGGTGGAACCGGCTGGACCGCCCACCGCAGTAGTCGGCGACGCCGTAGACGAGCGCCGATCCGAGAGCCAGCAGTATCGCCATGTGCGCGAGTCTCGCAGAGAGACGACGATGACGGGAGGGTTAGGGTGCGGCCATGCAGCATGTTCCCTTCGGCCGCACCGGTCTGCGCGTCTCGCGCCTGTGCCTGGGCACGATGACCTTCGGCGCCCAGTGCGACGAGGGCACGTCGTTCGCCATCATGGACACCGCTCACGAGGCCGGCATCACGTTCTTCGACACTGCCGACATGTACCCGGTGAACGGCTATCCCGACAAGGTCGGTCTCACCGAGGAGATCATCGGCCGCTGGATGGCCAGTCGCCGCGACGACGTGATCGTGGCGACGAAGTGCTTCTTCCCCACGGGCAAGCGGGCATGGGAGCAGGGCAACTCACGGCACAACATCATCCGCGCCGTCGACACCTCGCTGCGCCGTCTCGGCACCGACCACATCGACCTCTTTCAGTTGCACGGCTGGGACCCGGTCACACCGATCGACGAGACCCTGCAGACACTCGACGACGTGGTGCGCGCCGGCAAGGTGCGCTACCTCGGGTGCTCGAACCTGCTGGCCTACCAACTGGCTCGCTCGCTCGGGCGCAGCGAGACGCTGGGCACGGCGCGCTTCGATTGCGTGCAGCCCCGATACAACCTGCTGTTCCGCGAGATGGAGCGCGAGATGCTGCCCCTGTGCGCCGACGAGCACATCGCCGTCATCCCCTACAACCCGCTGGCGGGTGGGATGCTCACCGGCAAGCACCGCCCCGACGCCGATGCCGCTGGCAGTCGGTTCGACGTGAGCCTCGGCCAGCAGGGCGCCCGCTACCGCGAGCGCTACTGGAACGATCGGGCCTTCGACGTGGTGCAGGCCGTGGGCGCCCTGGCGGCGCAGGCCGGCGTGCAGCCCGCAACGCTGGCGATGCAGTGGGTGCTGGCCAACCCCACGATCACCAGTCCGATCGTCGGCGCCTCACGCCCCGACCAACTCGCCGCGGCGGTGGCAGCGGTGAACACGCCACTCGACCCGGCACTGAAGGCGCACCTCGACGACCTCAGCCACGAGTTCCGTTTCGGCGACTCGCTGCGCTGACCCCTCGACCCACCCACCCACCGACCCACCAGGAGCACCACCATGCGGACCATCGGCAACATCCTCTGGTTCCTGCTCTGCGGACTCTGGGCCGCGCTCGCCTGGCTGCTGTGGGCGGGACTGCTCGCCATCACCATCATCGGCATCCCCTTCGCCCGGCAGTGCCTGAAGTTGGCCCACTTCTCGCTCTGGCCGTTCGGCCGCCAGGCGGTCCCCGACCCCACGGCCAGCCCACTCGGTATCGTCGGAGCCGTGCTCTGGTTCATCCCAGGGTTGTTCATGGCAGTCGGCTACGTCATGAGCGGCATCGGCCTGTGCCTGACGATCATCGGCATCCCGTTCGGGATCCAAGCCTTCAAACTGGCCGGTCTCGGACTCGCGCCGTTCGGCAAGAAGATCGTCGAGACCCGCGCCCTGGTAGCGACTGCACCCGTGGGCTGAGCGGCTCTGGTGGGCGTAGCCGGACTCGAACCGGAGACCTCCACCGTGTCAAGGTGGCGCTCTAACCAACTGAGCTATACGCCCGTACAGCGTCGGTGAGGCTACCAGTCAGCGCAGGCGGAGCGACACTTCGTTGGCCAGCAGCCGCCCGTTCCGGGTGAGCACCACCCGGTCGCCATCGATGCGCACCAGGCCGTCGAGATCGGTGAGGTCGAGGGCCTCGACCGGGATGCCCTCACGCATCCGCACCGCCAACTGCAGTCCCTCGAGTCGCCGGGTCTCGTCGTCGAGGGTCTCGCCGGCGGCCTCCGTGGGCTCGCCCGCCTGCACGGCTGCGATGTAGCGCTCGGGCGTGCGCACGTTCCACCACCGGCGGCCCGAGCGGTGCGAGTGCGCCGCCGAGCCGAACCCGAGGTAGTCGCCCTGCAACCAGTACAGCCGGTTGTGACTGCACTCGTGCCCTGGACGGGCCCAGTTGCTCACCTCGTAGTTGGCCAGCCCGGCCGCCGCCAGCAGGTCGTCGACGGCCTCGTACTTGTCGGCCAGGTCGTCGTCGTCGGGGTGCCGCTCGGGCTGGGCAGCCAGGGGCGTACCTGCCTCGACCGTGAGTGCATAGGCCGACACGTGCGGCGGGTCGAGTGCCACCACCGCCTCCACCGTGCGCTGCCAGTCGGCCAGCGATTCGCCCGCACCGCCGTAGATGATGTCGAGGTTCCAGGTGGGCATGTCGACCGCCCGCACCGCGGCCACCGCGCGCTCGACGTTGCTGGGCTGGTGCCAGCGACCGAGCGACACCAGCACCGCGGGCACCATCGACTGCACGCCGATGCTCACCCGGTTCACGCCCGCCGCCCGATAGGCACCGAGCAGTTCGACGGTGACGTCGTCGGGGTTGCACTCGACGGTGATCTCGGTGCCGTCGACCCGCGGGATGGCGGCGATGACGGCAGCGAGCGCCTCCGCACCCACCCGCGTGGGCGTGCCGCCACCCACGAACACGCTCGTCGCAGGTTCGACGACGTGCCGTTCGATGTCGGTGCGCAGCGCGTCGAGATACGCCTGCTGCAGATGGTCGCGGTCGGTCCAGGTGGCGAACGCGCAGTAGTCGCACCGACGCGAACAGAACGGGATGTGCAGGTAGACGCCGAACGGGCGGATGCTCACCCGTGCGACCCTACGGCCGACCGGGGCCGATTCAGCCGTGGAACAGCAGGTCGAGCGCGTCGAGACGGTCGCCGACCTGGTCGACCGGCACGTCGAGCATCGCGGCGATGGCCCGGGTGTCGTCGCCACGCACGGTGATGACCTTGCCGTTGAAGTCCTGGCGCTGCACCTGGATCATCCGCAGGAAGCGGGCGAGCATCTCGAACGGCTGTCCCGTGAGCTGGTTCAGCTTCATCAGGTCGATTGCGATCTTCCGCGACGGAGCGGTTTCGTTCTCGTTGGGCCCGGACACGTCTTCGCGCGGCAGGAGCTGGTCGACGGGCACGTTGTAGAACTTGGCCAGCCGCTCGAGGCGCGGCACCGAGATGGCTCGCTCGCCGCGCTCGTAGGCACCCAGCACCGACGCCTTGAACTCGTTGCCAGAGTTGGCCTCGACCTCCTGCAGCGAGAGCCGCTTCTGGCGCCGGATGACGCGCAGGCGATCGCCGACCTTGCGGCTATAGGGCGACGACTCCACGTAGTCGTCATCGAACTCACGCATGCGGGATCTCCTGTGATCACACGGTGCCGCCTCCGGCACCCACGGTGGGATGGTGTCGTCGACGACACCATCCGCGATCTAATAGTGCCAGGTCGGCGTCAAAATGCCAACAGGGAGTGGTCGACCTGACGCTACGCGCTGTGAAGGCTGCGCCCCGAGCGAGCGAGGTCGAGCAGCACCCCGGCCACCACCGCAGCCGTCTCGACCCGCAGCACCTGCTCGCCGAGCGACACCGTCGGCGCGCCGGAGACCAGTTCGGCAGCGCTGAAACCACCCTCCGGGCCCACCACCAGCGTGTGCACCGCCGCATCGACCGTCCGCTCGGCTCCCGGCTCGGCCAGGGCCACGCCGGGGAGGGCGAGCACCGCGTTCCACCCCAACACCTCCACCGTGGGCAACCACACCCGGCGGCTCTGCATCGACGCCTCAACCGCCACCCGGCGCAGGCGTTCGAGGTTGCGCTGCACCTTGGCTCCGTCCCAGCGCACCACCGAACGGGTCGCCTCGAACAGCACGATCCGGTCGATCCCCAACTCGGTGAGCTTCTGCACGATCCACTCCGGCCGATCGCCCTTCGGGATGGCGCACGCCACGCAGCGCGGCGCGGGCTGCGGTTCGACGACCACATCGGCCGTGTACCGCAGGCCATCGGGACCGAGCACCGCCGGCACCCATCGCCCGGCCCCGTCGCCGATGGTCACCGGATCGGTGGACCCCACCCGCAGGACACGGACCAGGTGGTGCTCGTCGGCAGCCGACAGCACCGGAGCGTCGAGCGACTCGACGAACACGTGCGCTGCCGACCGACGCAGCAGCGGGTTCACGAGAACGCGGACTTGATCCGCGAGAACAAGCCGTGCTCGTTGTGCACCGGCTCGCCGCGCAGTTCGGCGAACTTGCGCAGCAGATCGGCCTCGGCGTCGGTGAGCTTGGTGGGCACCTGCACGGTGATGCGCACTCGCAGGTCGCCGCGCCCGCGGCCCTGCAGCCGGGTGACGCCGCGGCCGCGCAGCAGGAACTGCAGCCCGGGCTGAGTGCCGGCCGGCACCACCACCTCCTCGTCGCCGTCGAGCGTGGCCACGGTGAACTTGGCGCCGAGGGTGGCCTGGGCGATGGAGATGGGCAACTCGCACAGCAGGTCGTCGCCGTCGCGCTGGAAACGCTCGTGGGCGGCCACCCGGATGTGCACGTAGAGGTCGCCGGGCGAACCGCTGCGGGCACCGACGGCGCCCCGGCCGGTGAGGCGCAGCGTGGAACCGGTGTCGACCCCGGCCGGGATGTCGACCTGGTAGGTCTTGTCGGCGATGGTGCGACCGTCGCCACGGCAGGTGGCGCACGGGCTGGGGATGACCTGGCCGAGGCCGTTGCACCGCGTGCACACCGATGAGGTGACCATCTGGCCGAGCAGACTCTGGCGCACGCGCTGCACCTGGCCACGACCGTTGCAGTCGGAGCAGGTGACGGGTTGGGTGCCCTCAGCGGCGCCGCTGCCGCTGCACGTGTCGCAGCGCAGCGCGGTGCGCACGGTGACCGGCATGGTGGCACCGAAGGCCGCCTGCTCGAGCGAGATGTCGGCCACCACTTCGAGGTCTTGGCCGCGAGGCGGGCCGGCAGGGCCGCCGCGACCGCCGAACGGACCGCCAGCGCCGCCCCCACCGAAGAACGCGTCGAACAGGTCGCCGAGGCCACCACCGAACATGTCGCCCATGTTCGGGCCACCGGCTCCACCGGTGGCAGCCTCGCCGTATCGGTCGTAGCGCACACGCTGGTCGGGGTCGCTGAGCACCTCGTAGGCGCGCGCCACCTCCTTGAACCGCTCCTCCGCCGTGGGATCGCCGGGGTTGGCGTCGGGGTGCAGTTCGCGCGCCCGCTTGCGGTACGCCTTCTTGATGTCGTCGGGGCTGGCGTTGCGCGCCACGCCGAGCAGGTCGTAGTAGTCGGCCATCGCTCAGCCAGCTCCCTCTCCCAAATGGCGGCTGAGCCGCTCGCTGACCACCTCGACCGCGGCCATCGCCCGCGGGTAGTTCATTCGCGTGGGGCCGAGCACGCCGACGGTGCCCACGTGCTCGCCCTCGACGACGACGGGCGACACGATGACCGAGCAGGCCGCCAACGGCTCGACGCCGTGCTCGGCACCGATGGCCACGGACTGACCGCGGTTGATGACGTCGCGCACCAGCGACACCATGACGTACTGCTGCTCGAGTACCTGCAGTACGTCGCGCACGGTTTCGACCGCCTCGAACGAGCGGGCCACCACCGATGCACCACCCACGAAGACCGGCTCCTGATCGGTACCCGCCACCAGCGCACCCAATGCGGCGGCGCAGAGTTCGTCGACCTGGGCGTCGCCGCAGCCGGGCAGCGACCGCTGTTCGATGACCCCGCCCCCGAGCACGCGCTGGAGATGCGCCGAGGCTGCCGACAACCGCGCCTCGGACAGTTCGCCGGTGAACTCGATGGTCTCGTTCTCGACCGACCCGTTCGACAGCACCGCCACCACCACGGCCACCCGCATCGACACGCCCACCACCTGGATGGAGCGGATGGTGGCCCGGTCGACCGCCGGGCCGACGACGAGCGAGGTGTGCGTGGTGAGCGAGGCGAGCAGGTTGGAGGTGCGGTGCAGCAACTCCTCGAGGCGCACGTGGGTGGCGTCGAAGAACGCACCCACCTGCTGCTGGGTGCCCGTGTCGAGCCGGCCGGGCTCGGTGAGGTGGTCGACGAAGAACCGGTAGCCCTTGTCGGTGGGGATGCGGCCCGCCGAGGTGTGCGGCTGGACCAGGAACCCCTCCTGCTCGAGCACCGCCATCTCGTTGCGCACCGTGGCCGAACTGACCTGCAACCCGGCCATGGACGCGACGTGACCCGATCCGACGGGTTGCGCGGTGGCGATGTACTCCTGCACGATCGCCCGCAGAATGGCTGTCTTGCGCTCGTCAAGCATGGGCTGGCCTCGTTGGTGTGCGGGACAGGCTAGCGAGTGTTGGCCCTGAGCGTCCGGTACCGCAGCAGCGCCTCGTCGCGTTCGGCGGCGTGGTCGACGATCGGGGCCGGGTACGCCTCGGGGCGCAGGAGCCCGGGCTGGTGGATGGTGGACGTCGACTGGTCGGCCAGTTCGGGCACCCAGCGGCGGATGTAGTCGCCGGACGGGTCGAACCGCTCGGACTGGCTCGTGGGGTTGAACACACGGAAGTACGGGGCCGCATCGGTACCCGTGCCTGCCGCCCACTGCCAGCCGTGGTTGTTCGACGCCAGGTCGCCGTCGACCAGGTGACGCATGAAGTGTCGGGCACCCCACTGCCAGGGCAGATGGAGGTCTTTCACCAGGAAACTGGCGACGATCATTCGCACCCGATTGTGCATCCAGCCCGAGGCGAGCAGTTGGCGCATGCCGGCGTCGACGATGGGGTAGCCGGTGCGCCCGGCACACCACGCGTCGAACCGGGTGCGTGCTGGCGCATCGGTGTCGACCGGCATGGCGTCCATCGAGCGCTGCAGGTTCTGCCAGGCCGTCTCCGGCTTGCGGAAGAGCACATCGGCGTAGAAGTCGCGCCAGGCGAGCTCGGAACGGAACACCTCGTGCGGGCGCTCGGGCAGCAGGTCGGCCAGCAGCGTGCGTGGATGGACCAGGCCCCACCGGATGGCTGCCGACAGGCGGCTGGTGCCCTCCACGGCGGGCAGGTCGCGGCGGGCGTCGTAGTGGTGGAGGCCGTCGGCACGGAACGCCGCCCACTGGGCCAGCACATCGGCAGCGGCCGCCGGCGGTAGGGGCGGCGCGCCACCGACCTCGGCGAGCGGACCGTCGCAGTGCACCGTCGGGGCACCGTGCCAGGCGACCGAGCCCGCTTGCGGGGTGACCACCGGCGCACGCCATGACTCGGCGCCGACGGCCAGCCAGGCTCTCGAGAACGGGGTGAACACGGCATACGGCGTGCCATCGGCCTTGTTCACCCGACCCGGCTCGACGGCGTAGGGACTGCCCACACCCACCAGACGGCGCCCGTCAGCCGCCAACCGCTGCGCGACCTCGGCGTCGCGGCTGCGGCCGTATGGTCCGAAGTCGCGACTGACGTACACGGTGTCGGCACGCACCTCGGCGGCCAGCGCCGGCACCACATCGGCCGGGTCGCCGTAGCGATAGACGAGCACACCACCGATCGAGGCGTCGAGCGCCTGCAACGCAGCGCGCATGTAGGCCAGCCGCGGCGCACCCGATGACGTGACGAGTCGAGGGTCGACAACGAAGACGGGCACCACCTCGCCCGCTGCGGCGGCGGCCGCCAGCGCGGGATGGTCGTCGATGCGCAGGTCGCGCCGGAACCAGAGCAGTGAACGCGGCATCGCTTCGACCTTGTCACCTATGGTGTCGCCGTGTCACATCCTGGACCCTCGATGGTGTTGCTCGTCCGCCACGGGGCGACCGAGTGGTCGAGCAGCGGTCGCCACACCGGGCGCACCGACATCGACCTCACCGACTTCGGCCGCGACCAGACCCGCCGCCTCCGCCCCGTGCTCCGGCGCATCCTCGACGAGCGTGTCGAGCGCGGCCAGCCCGGCCCGTCGCTGATCTGCACCAGTCCGCTGGCCAGGGCCCGCGAGACGGCCGCGCTCATCATGCCCGATCTCGCAGTGGAAGAGGTGCCGATGCTGGCCGAGGTCGACTACGGCGACTACGAAGGCCTCACCGTCGCCGAGATCCGCGAGGAGCACCCCGACTGGGATCTGTTCACCAGCGGCTGCCCGGGCGGCGAGAGCCCGGCGGCTGTAGCCGCTCGCTGCGATTCGTTCATCGCCAAGGCCGAGCGGATGGCGCCCGGTGGCCTGGTGGTGGCGTTCACGCACGGGCACCTCAGCCGGCTGCTCACCGCCCGCCTGCTCGGCCTACCCCTCGAGGCCGCGGGTGCCTTCTACAACGACACCGCCAGCATCGCCGTCATCGAGGACCGCCGCGGCGACCTGGTGCTGACCGGCTGGAACATCACCGCCGACTGACGCCCGGTACCAGGCCACTCCCCCGGCGACGCACACCAGCGTGATGACGCTGCCGTAGGCGAGGCTCCACTCCGCACTCACCCGGTCGGCCACCCATCCGGTGATCGGTGCGCCGATGGGCGTGGTACCGAGGAACGCCACTGCCCCGAGCGCGAGCAGGCGGCCACGCATGTCGGGCGGCGACTCCATCTGGGTGATGCCGTTGAGCGCGGCGATCATCGCCGCGCCTCCCGCGCCGAGGGGCAGGGTGGCCACGTACGCCAGCCAGATCGACGGCGACCAGGCAACGGCGATTCCGCTTGCGCCCAGCAGCAGCGCCGAGGTGAAGAAGTAGCGCATCCCCACCGTGCCACGTCCTGCCGTGTACAGCGAACCGACCACGCTGCCGATGCTGGTGACCGCGAGCAGCCAGCCGAACAGCCGCTCGTCGCCGAAGCGCACGTCGGCGATCTTCAGCAGCGACACCGAGTAGTTGAACGCGAAGGTGCCCACCACGGTGAAGACGCAGAACAGCACGAACAGCGTGTGGTCGCGACGGATGAACGACAGCGCCTCGCGCACGGGCTTGCCACCTCGTGGGGCGGGCGGTGCACGGTGCAGGGCCGATCCGTCCATCGCCAGGATGGGGAACACGATGGCCAGGAACGACACACCGTTGATGACGAACAGCCAGCCCGGCCCGAGCGGCCCCACCAGCGCTGCCGCGAGCGCCGGGCCGAAGATGCGCGAACCGGTCATGACCGCCGTGTTGAGAGCCAGCACGTTGGTGATCTCGTCGCGTTCGACGAGTTCCACCACCAGGCCGCGACGAGCCGGGTTGTCGAGCGCGGCGAGCACACCGAGCACGAACGACAGCACGTAGATGACCGCCAGCGACATGTGCCCGGTCAGCTCGAGCACCCCCAGCAGCACCGCTTGCAACCCCATGCCGGTCTGGGTGATGAGCGCCATCTTGCGCTTGCTCACCCGATCGGCCACTGCCCCGGCCCATGCACCGAGGAGCAGCATCGGCAGGAACTGGCAGAGCAGGTTGATGCCCACGTCGGTGCCACGGCCGGTGAGCCGATAGACGACGATCGACATCGCCGTCGACTGGATCCAGGTGCCGATGTTGCTGACGATCAGGCCGACGAAGAACAGCCGCGCGTTGCGGTGCCGCAACGACCGGAACATCCGCGACTCAGCCATCGACCCGCATGTCTACCCGTTCCGGGGCGCAGCCCCGCGGTCGGGAAACCGTCAGCTGGAGATGCCCAGGTGCTCGCCGAGGTAGTTGCCGATGCGACGAATGGCGTCGTCGCTCTCGGGCAACATCCCCAATGCGCTCTGGAAGACGTGCTGCATCTCGGGGAACACATCGAGGCGTACATCGACGCCATGGTGTGCCGCACGCACCGCAAGGCGCGTCGAGTCGTCGAGGAGCACCTCGTGCCCGCCGACCTGGATGTACAGCGGGGCGAGACCGGTGAGGTCGCCGTAGATCGGCGCGATCAGCGGGTTGCGCACATCGGCACCGGCCACGTACATCAACGCAACGTTCACCATCGACGTGCCGTCGATCATCAGGTCGAGCTCGGCATGGGAGGTCATCGTGGCGCCGACACCTTCGAGGTCGGTCCAGGGCGACATCGTCACGAGCGCAGCGGGCTGGGCCAGACCCGCCTCGCGGGCCGCGAGCGCCGTTGCCACGGCGAGTCCGCCACCGGCCGAGTCGCCGGCGATGGCGATTCGCGACGCCGAGAACCCCTGGGCGAGCAACCACCGATACGCCGCCAGCGCGTCGTCGACCGCTGCCGGGAACGGGTTCTCAGGGGCCATGCGGTAGTCGAGCGACAGCACCCTGCACCCGGCCGCCACACCGATGCCGGCCGCCAACTTGGCGTGGCTGCGGATCGAGTTCATGATGTAGCCGCCTCCGTGCAGGAACAGCACCACCGCATCGGTGACCGCACCGGGCCCGTCGATCCAGATGGCCGCTCGGTCGTTGGCCACGGTGAGGTCGGTGATCGTGACGCCCTCGGGCATCACACCGACCTGTTCCAGCGTGGCTTCCGACCCAGCGCGCATCTCGTCGATCGTCGGCGTGGCCGCGCCGCCACCACCGAGCGCTGCCTCACGATACGCACGCACCATGGCGTGAAACGCGTCTGCCTGCGGACTTGCCATCACATCCCCCTTGGTCGAGGGCGGACACTAGCAACGCTCGCGAGGCGGAGTCAGTCGTCGAGCTTGAGGGCCGAGATGAACACGTCGCCGGGCACTTCGACGCGCCCGATCGACTTCATCTTCTTCTTGCCCTCTTTCTGCTTCTCGAGCAGCTTGCGCTTACGCGAGATGTCGCCGCCGTAGCACTTGGCGAGCACGTCCTTGCGCTTGGCCTTCACCGTCTCGCGGGCGATGACCTTGCCACCGATGGCCGCCTGGATGGGCACGTCGAACATCTGGCGCGGGATGAGCTCTTTCAGCTTTTCGCACATGCGGCTGCCGTAGGCGAACGCCTTGTCGCGGTGGACGATGGTGCTGAACGCGTCGGCCGGGATGCTGTTCAGCAGCAGGTCGACCTTCACCAGGTTGCTGCGCTCGTATCCGCTCAACTCGTAGTCGAGGCTGGCGTAACCCTGAGTGCGGCTCTTCATCTGGTCGAAGAAGTCGACCACCACCTCGGCGAGCGGGATCTTGTAGTGCAGTTCGACGCGCTCGGGCGACAGGTACTCGAGCTTGGTCATGTCGCCGCGCCGGGTCTGGCACAGGTCCATGAGCGTGCCGGTGTACTCCTTGGGCGTGATGATGCTGACCCGGAAGTACGGCTCTTCGATGTAGTCGATGGACTGCGGCATCGGCAGGTCGGCCGGGTTGTCGACCAGGTCGATCTCGCCGTTGGTCTTGTGCACCCGGTACTCGACGCTGGGGGCGGTGGCGATGAGCGCCAGGTTGAACTCGCGCTCGAGGCGCTCTTTCACGATCTCCATGTGCAGCAGGCCGAGGAAGCCGCAGCGGAACCCGAACCCGAGTGCGCCCGACGACTCGGGTTCGTAGGTGACCGAGGCGTCGTTCAGCTTCAACTTCTGCAGGCTTTCACGCAGGTTCTCGAAGTCGTCGCCGTCGATGGGGTACAACCCGCAGAACACCATCGGCTTCGGGTCGCGGTACCCGGGCAGCGCCTCGGTGGCGCCGTGGGCGGCCGTGGTGACCGTTTCGCCCGAGCGGGCCTCGGCCACGTCCTTGATGCCGGCGATGAGGTAGCCCACCTCGCCGGGGCCCAGTTCGGGCAGCGGAGTGGGTGCCGGACGGCGGGCGCCGATCTCGATGATGTCGTGCAGCGCCCCGGTCTGCATGAACTTCAGGCGGCTGCCACTGGTCATCCGGCCGTTCATCACGCGGATGGAACTGACCACTCCGCGGTACTGGTCGAACTGGCTGTCGAAGATGAGCGCCTGCAACGGCGCATCGGGGTCGCCCTTCGGGGCCGGGATGCGTTCGCACACGGCGTCGAGCAGTGCGTCGACACCTACGCCGGTCTTGGCCGAGATGCGCAGGATCTGGTCGGCGGGGATGCCGAGCACCTGCTCGATCTCGGCGGCGTACCGATCGGGTTCGGCGGCGGGCAGGTCGATCTTGTTCAGCGCAGCGACGATCTCGAGGTCGTGCTCGAGTGCCAGGTAGCAGTTGGCCAGGGTCTGCGCTTCGATGCCCTGCGCGGCGTCGACCACCAGCACCACGCCCTCGCACGCCGCCAGCGACCGGCTGACCTCGTAGCCGAAGTCGACGTGACCGGGCGTGTCGATGAGGTGCAGGGTGTGGCCCTTCCACTCGACTCGCACGTTCTGGGCCTTGATGGTGATGCCACGCTCGCGCTCGAGGTCCATCGAGTCGAGGTACTGGGCGCGCATCTCGCGGGCATCGACTGCGCCCGTCATCTCGAGGATGCGGTCGGACAGGGTCGACTTGCCGTGGTCGATGTGCGCGATGATCGAGAAGTTGCGGATGCGGGCGAGGTCCATGCTGCTTCGAGCGCTCGGGGGTGTGGTGACTCTACCGGCCGCTGGTAGTATCGGGCGTCGCTCTGCGCCCACCCGGGTCGGGCGCGAACAGTGATCGTCAGGAGATTCCCAGCGTGGCCAACATCAAGAGCCAGAAGAAGCGCAACCTCACCAACGAGAAGGCTGCTGCTCGCAACAAGGCCGTCAAGAGCGAGTTGAAGACCCGCGTCAAGACCGCCACCAAGTCCATCGGCGCCGATGACAACGCCGAGGCCGTCCGCCTGGCCGTGAAGCGCCTCGACATGGCAGCTGCGAAGGGCATCATCCACCCCAACCAGGCCGCCCGCCGCAAGAGCCGCCTGATGAAGCGGGTCAACGCCGCCGGCTGAGCCGAGCGACACAACCGAATCGTCGATCACGGCCCGGGCCTCGTGCCCGGGCCGTGTCGCGTCCGGTCAGCGGCGGCCGGCGACGAGTTTGGTGAGCCGGGCGACGAGCACTTCCATCACCAGCGAGTCGGGCCAGTCCTTCGCGCCGCGCAGGTCGAGATCGGCCTGGGCCAACAGACCGATGGCCCGCACCACCCCGCCGCTGCCGAGTCGGCGGTACTGGTCGAGCGCCTTGCGCGCCGGGAAGCCCGGCTTGATGCCCATCGCTGCAGCGGCACTGGCCTCGTCGCGCGCCTCGGCCCCGTCGAGCTTCAGCAACTTCGAGTAGTGGCCGTGCAGGATCGACATCACCGCGAGGGGATGTCGACCTCCGGAGTCGATCATGCGGTGCAGCAGGGTGAGCGCCACCATGGTCTCGCCACGGTCGATGGCATCGGTGAGATCCCACGGCGGCACATCGCCCGCCTCACCCAGGAAGGGCGCCACCTCGTCGCGGCCCAGCCGTCCGCTGGTGCCGTAGGTGCTGACGAGGGTGTCGATCACGCTGGGCAGCCGGCCCGCGTCCTCCCCCATCCAGCCGGCCACCAGCGCCATCGCCGCAGCGTCGAGGTGCAGGTGCGCCGCCTGGAACTGCTCGGCGATCCAGCCCTGGCGATCCTTCGCCTTCGAGGGTGGCGCCGTCTCGACGACGTTCGCGCCGCACTGCTTCAACGCATCGGTGAGCGCCTTCGGCAGCCGACCCCCACCGGCACCGAGCACCAGGTCGGTCTCCGGCTGCGGATCCGCCAGGTAGGCCACCAGCGGGGCCACGTCGTCGGCCCCGAAGCGACCGACGCCACGCGCCACCACGACACGCCGGTCGGTGAACAGGGGTGGGGTGAGCGCTGCGTCGACGACGTCGCGCAGCAGGTACTCGGTGCCGTCGAACTCGTCGACCATGAGCGTGCGGTCGTTGTCGCCCACCAGCGCATGGACGAGGTCGAGCACGCCGTTCGCGAGCAGCATCTCGTCGTCGCCGGTGACCAGGTGCACAGCCATCAGGACTCATCGTCGCACAGGGGCTGCCCGGCCGCGCCAACGCGCCACCGCCAACCCGCCCACCAGGGCCAGCTCGAGTACGCCCACCAGCAGCGCAGCGGCACCCGACGGCTGCAGTCGCGCCGCCAGCTCGGCCACCACGCTCACCCAGCGGGTGGCCACCGTGCACGGCCACATCACCATCCGCGCCAGCATGTCGGGCAGCACGGCCGCCGCCAGCGCAGCTGGGATGCCGTACAGCATCACGAATCCGGCCACCGGTACGGCCAAGAGGTTGGCGGGCGTACCCAGCACCGGCAGCCGGTGGAACACCAGCACACTGGGCAGCAGCACACCGATCTGCGCACCCAGGGTGACCGAGAGCGGCGCCACCAGCCACGCCGGCCCGGCCAGCCTCGTCGCCAGCGCGGGTGCCACCACACACACTCCGGCAGTGGCCCCCACCGACAGCCAGAACCCCACCGACCACACGAGCAGCGGATCGACGAACACCAGCGTGACCGCCGCAAGGCACAGCGTGCGCAGCGGCGAGCGCTCGCGGCCGAGCGCGAAGGCCACCGCCGACCAGGCCGCCATGGCCCCGGCCCGCACCACCGACGGTTCGGCGCGGGTGAGCACGACGAACCAGCCGATGAGGGCGAGGGTCGCGGCCAGCCGCCACCAGCGCGGGAACCGGCGCAGGCCGAGCCCCGCAAGCGCCAACACATACGCCACGTTCTGGCCCGACACGGCCGTGAGGTGCGACAGACCTGCGGCGCGGAACGCCGCGACGAGCGACGCCGGTTGACGGCTGTCGTCGCCGATGACCAGGCCGAGGAACAGTGCCGCCTGATCGGCGGCCATCGTGCGCTCGGCACCCCTGCGCAACACCTCACGCATGCGGTTGGATGCCCGGCGCACCGGTGCCCCGGTTGCCGTGTCGCCGAGGAACTCGATGCTCAGGTCGCCCACGATGTGGCGCACCTGCTGACTGCGACGATAGGTGCCGCCGAGCGCCACGCGCTCGCCGACGACCTGCACCCGCTCACCATCGTGGAGTCGTTCGAGGCGGTGTCGTCGTGCGCCGTACACCAGCGCACGGAACCGCTCGCCCTCCACCTCCAGTACCGCACGCATCGCCATGCCGGCCGGCTCGGGATCGCCTCTCACCGTGGCCCAGCCGCGATACGGGCCGAGGGCATCGGGAGCCACTGCTCGCCAGGCAGCGTCGCCCAGCACGGCCCCGACCGACACCAGTGCCACCAGCAGCACGGCCACGTCGACCCGACGGCCGATGGCGCCGACCAGCACCGCCAGCAGCAGGACGGGCAGCACCGCGCTGCTCCCCTGCCACACGCCCACCACCGCCGTCGCTCCGAGCAGTACAGCGAGACGGTCGTCGACGGGCTGCCACCACCCGTCGTGCTCGGGGTCGTAGCCTGGCCTCATGGAACGCCGCCAGGGTGACGACCGCTACCTGCGCGGCCTCGAAGCACTCGAAGGCCGGCAACCCGCCGCTGCCCCGGCCCCGACGGGTGCCACCGACGACCTGTGGGCCGGCACGGTGCCCGGGGCGACGCAGCGACCGGCGCCACGGACTGCACAACCACCGTCGCGCTCACCCCGACCTGTCGCTGCCCCGCGCCAGTCCGTCGACCCGACGACCGCTGCCAAGCGGCGATCCATCCGCAGCATCGGGCCCGTGGTGGCGCTGATCGTGCCTGCCGCGCTGGGCGCGGCAGCGCTGCTGTCGCTGTGGGGCAGCACCAGCAGCGGACGCGGACTCGGCGGGTTCGCCCTGGCACTGCTCGCCGCACCCGCGCTGACGGTGGCGGGGGTGCCGCTGCGCAGCGGAGCCCAGGTGGTGCTGCTGGCGGTGGCGGCCAGCGCGTTGCTGTGGTTGGTGCTGGGCTGGTTCGCTGCCCGGCGGGCCACCCGCGGCCTGCCCGCCACCTGGGGCCGGTTCTGGGGCGAGTTCGCCTGGATGACCATGGCGGTGTGGGCCGGTACCGGCCTGGCGGTGCTGGGCGCCAACCTGGTGCTCGGCCGCAGCCTGCTCTGAACCCTGCTCGGCCGGCGATCATGCCGTGACCAGCGGTCGGATGGCCTCGAGTTTGGCCGGACCGATGCCGCGCACATCGGCGAGGGCATCGACCGATGCAAACGGACCGTTCGCATCGCGGTAGGCCACGATGGCCGCCGCCGTGGCAGGCCCCACCCCGGGCAGGGCATCGAGTTCGTCGACGGTGGCCGTGTTCAAGTCGACCGGGCCGCTCGGCACGACGGCCGCTGCACCACCGGGTGCCGCCGTTCCCGACACACCGGCAGGCACCGATGGCGCCTCGTCGACCGTGGGCACGTACACCCGGTCGCCGTCGTGCACCGGTGCAGCCAGGTTCACCGCGTCGGTGCGGGCCTGCGGCGCAGCGCCACCCGCAGCGGCCAGTGCATCGACCGCCCTGGCGGCAGCAGGCAGGCGGTACACACCGGGCACCACAACCGCCCCGGCCACATGCACCACGATGGTGTCGGGCACAGCGGTGGCGGGTGCAACAGCGACGGCCGCAGCGGTCGGCACAGGCTCCGCCACCGACGGTGCCGGGGTGGCCGGAAGCGACTGACCGGCAGCGCCCGGTGCCATCGGCAGCCCGGCCTCTACCGGCGTTGCCGGGGCTCGGAGCAGCCAGTAGCCACCGAGGCCCACGGCGAGCACGCTGAGCGCGCCGACGACGAGACGGGCCAGACCGAACCATTCGATCCAGTCGCGCAGGCGCGCAGCGATCGATCGTGGCGGGACAGGACGAGGCGGGAGTACGTCCACCACTGCTCCTCCGGGGACGACGCACGGGCGGTACGCGCCGTGCAGGGCGCGCGAGCGCCGGTCACATCGGGGGAAGTGGGAGCGACGCTATCGGCGTCGCAGGGGCGTCAGTACAGACGCGAAGCGAGCAGGCGCCGGTACTGCGCCGTGCGCGGGTCGAGCGGACCCATCAGCTCGAGGATGTCGACGAACTGCTGGCGAGCCTCGTCGTCGCCCTTCACCCGATCCAGCAATGCGGTGAGCGTGGCGTCGTGATCGTCGTCGGGTGGCAGGTTCACCCGGGCAAGCGCCCCGAGGTGGCGGGTGCGATCGGTCTCGGGGATGCGCGCCAGCAGGGCGAGCGCCTCCTCGCCACGACCGTCGGCCACCAGCAGTTCGCCGAGCGCGACGATGGCGTCTTCATTGTCTGGCTCCATGTCGAGCGCCTGGCGGAGGCTGGCTTCGTCGCCGGCTTCGAGAAGCTGCGTGAACACATCGTCGTCGGGCGACTGCAGCAGCGACGCCACGAACTGCTCGACGAGATGCTCGGGCTGGGCGCCGACGAACCCGTCGACCACCTGACCACCGGCCACGGCGTACACCGCCGGGATCGACTGCACCCGGAACGCCTGACTGATGGCCGGGTTCTCGTCGACGTTCACCTTCACCATCACGACCTGGCCGTTGGTGGCGTCGGTGACCTTTTCGAGGATGGGCCCGAGCGTGCGACACGGACCGCACCAGGGCGCCCACAGGTCGACGATGACGGGGGTGGTGAGCGAGCGTTCGATGACCTCGCGCTCGAAGGTTGCGTCGGTGACGTCGATGGCCATGACGAGAGGCTATCGACGCCAGCGGGCGACGATGGCAGCACGACGGGCGAGCTCGGCCTCGACCGCGGCCGCGGCCTGTTCGACCGACCAGCCCAGCACCGGCGCTACGACGACGGCCACTCGCTCGACATCGGTGCGGTCGACCTGACCGAGCGTGCCCAGCACCAGGCGGCGGTCGATGACATCGGCCAGCGTGCAGGCGCTCTCGTGAGTGACCGCGAACACCGCCTGGGCGGCGATGTCGAGCCGCTCAGGGCGGTCGGAGAGCCGCTGACCCAACCGGGGGTCGCGTTCGACGAGGTCGAGCACCCGCACGTACTCGGTGCCGTACAGGCGGGCGAGGTGCAGCATCGTGTCGGCGCCCAGACCGAGCGACGGCCGGGCTGCAGCAGCCTGGGCCAGGAACGGCGCCGCGTCCTCTGCCCAACCGAACGCGCTCGACACGGGCTCGCGCCGCGAGTCGAACCGCCGGGTGGCCACGCCGCGCAGCGCCGCCGAACCGAGCAGGGCCACGACGGTCTCGTGCCCGAGGGCACGACCGGTGGTCCACTTGCCACCGCCGATGGACCACAGGTTGCGCACACCCGAGGGGGCGTGGTCGTACAACTCGTGGCGGCGACTGGTGGTGTACGAGTCCTTGCCACCTTGCGAGATGAGCGGACGCACACCGACGGTGGTGGCCTCGATGTCGTCGACGGTGAGCTTGCGGTGCCCGCCGGAGATGGTGTCGTTCACGGTCTGCAGGATCAGCTCGACGTCGTCGTGGTCGGCGCGCACGGTGTCGGGGGTGTCGTCGACCGGCGTGTCGGTGGGCCCGATGAACGAGTACCCCTGCCAGGGCGACACGATGACGTGGCGGCCGCTGCGGGCACGGGCGAACACCGTGTCGGTGACCTGACCGGCACCGCCCACCGGGGTGGTGAGCAGGTGCACACCCTTGCTGCGGTTCACGGTGACGCCCATCGGGCGGCCGAGGCGTTCGAGCACGAGGTCCATCCACGGGCCACCGGCGTTCACGACGGTGCGAGCGGCGATGCGGTGCGTGGCGCCGCTCAGTCGGTCGACCACCTCGACGCCCTGCACCGACACGCTTCCGTCGGCGTCGGACGCGGTGACGAATCCGGTGGCCTCGATGTGGTTGCAGGCCTGCGCACCCGCATCGACCGCCGACTGCAGCAGGGCCAGGAGCAGACGTTCGGGGTGCAGGTTGAACGTGTCGTGGTAGGCGAAGGCTCCCTGCAGACCGTCGGGGTCGATCCAGGGAACGGCCTGCAGCAGCTGCTGACGACCGACCCAGCGCGGCAACGGGATGCGCATGGGCCGCGGCATGTGCCGGTTCCGGTCGAAGCCCAGGGCCGTGTACAACCCCACGCCTGCACCGATGAGCGCCGTGTTCGGCTTGCTCCAGCGCCAGGCGGGCATGAGGAACCGCTGCTGGCTCACCAGGTGCGGGGCCGCCAGGGCCAGCACCCGCCGCTCGCGCAGGCTCTCGCGCACCACGGCGAACTCGTACGTCTCGAGGTACCGGATACCGCCGTGGATGAGCTTCGACGTGGCAGCACTGGTGCCGTGACCGAAGTCGGACTTGTCGATGATGAGCGTGCGCAGACCGCGGCCGGCAGCCTCACGCGCCACACAGACACCGGTGATGCCACCACCGACCACGACCACGTCGTAGGGGTCGGCCAGACGGGCCAGGTCGCGGGCGATCATCACGATGGTGAGAGACTAAAGGGGAATCTGCAGCAGCGGCGAGGTGATGGCCTCGAACTCGATCTTGGCGCCCTCGTCGTACACGTGCACCCCGTCCCAGCGATAGGCGAGGCTGCTCGCGATGGCCGGGTCGTTGCACCAGGCGGCCGGGCCGGCAAGGAACGTGGCGGCTCCGGGATTGGCGGCGGCAGCCTTCCTGAGCAGGTCGTTCAGATGCGCCACCCGGGCGTCGTCGCGGCGTTCGGGCAGCGCCGGCACCCCGGCACCCTCCACGTCCTGCGGCCGCATACAGGGCACTTCCAGCAGCGCCGCGTGCACGCCGACGGCACGGAGCGCGTCGATACCGCGCTGCACGCCCTGCAGGAACCGCTCGTCGCCGGCCGGTGTGCCGAACTGCACCAGTTGGCCGTCGACCTCCACGTCGAACACGTCCCACGCGCCGATCACCACCAGCGCCACCTCGGCTCCGCTCTCGGTGGCCTCCGTGGCCCACGTGGTGTCCCAGTCGGTGCACGCCTCGAAACTCCACGAGAACCCCTCGCGGCTCGACCGGATCCGGCCGTCGGACTGCACGCTGCACCCGCTGATCGACCCGTCGGCCAGCTCGAGGAACGCGTCGAGTCCCTTGGGTGCGTTCGTGGCGAGCGAGTGAGCGGTGGAGTCGCCGACGACGACGGTGCGCCGCGGCAGGGTGGGCAGCGTGGTGCTGGTACTGGTGGTCGATGCCGGCAGCGTGCTGCTCGACGCGGCGGCCGGCACAGGAGCCACCGACGTGGTGGCACCGAGCGCTCCTGCATCGAACACGGCGTCGACCTCGCCCTGGGCCACGTCGACGGTCTCGGCGTCGCGCAACCCGACCGCCACCACCAGCGCCACCGCCACCGCTGCTGCGCCTGCGGCCAGGCCGATGCGGTTGCGGCGCAGCACGGTGTCGCGATCGGTGGCCGAACGCCACCAGCGTGCAGCCGCCCCGCTGCGGATGGGCCGCTCGACCCAGCGGAAACACGCCTCCGACACCAGGGCGGTGAGCACCAGCGCGGGCGCCACCCGCCACAGGTGGGTGCGCACTCCCATGAACACGAAGATCGGCCAGTGCCACAGGTACAGGCCGTAGCTGCGCTGGCCGATCAGCACCAGTGGACGCCATCCGAACACGGCCCGCATCAGCCGCGCCGCCGGATCGACCGATGCCGCCACGGCGACGAGCGACAGCACCGTCACCAGCGGGAGCCAGCGCCTGTAGAGCGACTCGTCGGCCAGGATGCCTGCACCACGGGTGACCGCAATGGCGACGATCGCCACCATGGCGCCGAGGCCGGCCACATCGGTGGCGACGCCGGCCGCACGCGGCGCCCGCCGGGCGTGGCGGGCCCAGGGCCGCCACACCAGCGCCGCCGCGGCTCCGAGCAGCAGCCCGCTCGAGCGGGTGAACGTGTTGAGGTACAAGAAGTTGAAGCGGTCGACACGCTGACCGGCGAACGACAGCAGCGCTTCGGACGAGCCCGCCAGCCAGGCCGACCAGACGATCACGCCCACCGCCACCACCGCGAGGACGACGGCCATCACCTTCGCCCGGCCGCGCAGCAGTGCCTGCAGTCCGATGAACAGCAGCGGCCAGGCGAGGTACCACTGCTCCTCCACCGCCAGGCTCCACAGATGGCGCAGCACCGGCACCGCCGGCGAGAAGTACGGCACGTCGCCGAAGATCTGCGCCCAGTTCGACACGTAGAAGATGGCGGGCAGCAGGTCGTGGCGCAGCTGGGCCGCCTGCTCGGTGGCCACCAGGACGGTCCACAGCGACACCGCCGCCAGCATCACGAACAAGGCCGGAAGGAGCCGACGTGCACGGCGCAACCAGAACCCGCGCAGCGACACCGCCCCCGACCCGTTGCGCTCGTCTACCAGCAGGGCTGTGATGAGGTAGCCCGACACGACGAAGAACACCTCGACGCCGAAGAACCCACCGTGCATCCACGTGAAGCCCGCGTGGTAGAGGATGACGATCGCCACCGAAACGGCCCGGATGCCGTCGAGCGCGGGCTGCTGGCCCATCGGCCGCGACGACGCGTGAAGCCGACGGAGTTCGGCCTGCTCGATGAGACGCCGCGCAGTACCGGCGGTGATGTCGGCGGCGGCGTGGTCGCTGGTGTCGGGCCTGGTGTCGGACATGGGGAGGGGCGCGGCCGGTGCGTCGGCCCGCCCGCGGATTCCCCAGGGTAGGCGCGACATGTTGGTGGCGCGCCGTCTTCCCGCAACGTTCGCGTTCGCGGCCGACGCATCACTACGGTGGACGAGATGAGCAGCCACGACTCCCCTGTCTCGACCAGCGGCGACGTGCCCGGGGTCGATGTCGATGCGGTCACCCGGTGGATGGAGGCTCACATCGACGGAGCGAAGGGCCCGTTCCGGTTCGACGTCATCGCCGGCGGCCACTCGAACCTCACCTACCGGGTCACCGGCAGCAACGGCACCCGCTACGTGCTGCGCCGGCCACCGCTCGGCCACCGGCTGGCCAGCGCCCACGACATGGGCCGCGAGCACCGCATCATCCACGCCCTGCAGCACAGCGGCGTGCCGGTGGCCCCGGCCCTCGGCTACTGCGACGACGACACCGTGAACGACGCGCCCTTCTACGTGATGGGGTTCGTCGACGGCCACGTCATCCGCGACCGCGCCGCCGCCGAGGCCCTGTTGTCGCCGGCCGCACGGCGCCACGCCGGCGAGTCGATCGTCGACACGATGGCCGCCATCCACGCCGTCGATCTCGACGCCGTCGGCCTCGCCGACCTCGGCAAGCACGAGGGCTACATCGCTCGGCAACTGAAGCGCTGGTACGGGCAGTGGAACGCGCAGAAGACCCGCGACCTGGCCGCAGTCGACACCGTGCACGACGAACTGCTGCGGCGCATCCCCGAACAGGGACCGGCCACCATCGTGCACGGCGACTACCGCCTCGACAACTGCATGGTGGGCGACGACGGCAGCGTGGTGGCAGTGCTCGACTGGGAGATCTGCACGCTCGGCGACCCACTGGCCGACGTGGGTCTGCTGCAGGTGTACTGGACCGGGCCCGACGACGACGCCTCGGCCTGGACCGGCTCGGCCACCACGGCACCGGGCTTCCCGAACCGGGCCGACCTGGCCGCGCGGTATGCCGAGGTGAGCGGCCGCGACCTGTCGCAACTGCCGTTCTACACGAGCTTCGCCTACTGGAAGCTGGCCTGCATCCTGGAGGGTGTGTACGCCCGCTACGTGGGCGGCGCACTGGGCCAGCGCGACCCGGCCGAACTCGAGCCGTTCAAGTTGCAGGTCGAGGGCGCGGCTGCGAAGGCACTCGCAATCGCGGAGACGCTCTGATGCCCGACGCCTACCGGTTGCACGAGCCACTGCCGTCGCTCGAGTCGCCGGTGCTGGTGGGCATGTTCACCGGTTGGATCGACGCCAGCGGTGCTGCGGCCGCCGCGTGGGCCGCAATCGATGCCGCCACGGGCGCACGACCGCTCGTCACCTTCGACGGCGACCTGTTCCTCGACTACCGCGCCCGGCGCCCCACGATGGAACTGCGCGAGGGACTGAACACCCGCCTGGTGTGGCCCGAGATCGTGCTGAAGGTGGGGCGCACCGGCGACGGCCGCGACGTGCTGCTGCTGGGCGGGGCCGAGCCCGACGCCAACTGGCACCGCTTCGCCGACACCGTGGGCGCGCTGGCGCTGGAACTGGGCGCCAGCCAGGTGGTGTTCCTGGGCGCCTACCCGTTCGCCTGCCCGCACTCGCGGCCCAGCAGGCTGTCGTGCACCACCCCCTCGGCCGAGTTGCTGGCGTCGGTGCCGTTCATCAAGAGCACCCTCGACGTGCCCGCCGGCATGGGCGCCGTGCTCGAGCACCGTTTCGACGCGCTCGGCCTACCCGCCATCGGTCTGTGGGCACAGGTGCCCCACTATCTGGGCACGATGGCGTACCCCGGCGCGTCGGTGGCGCTGCTTGATGGGCTCGCTGCGCTCACCGGGGTGCGCATCGACTCGGGCTCGATGCGCGACGAGGCCACTGCGGTGCGCCAGCGGGTCGACGAACTCGTCGGCGCCAACCGCGAGCACCAGTCGATGGTGAGCCAGATGGAGTCGTTGTACGACGCCAGCCTCGAGCAAGAGGCTGCCGGTGGCGGCGGTCCGGGTCTGCCCGCCACCGACCTGCCCAGCGCCGACGAGCTGGCCGCCGAGGTGGAACGCTTCCTTCGCGACCAGGGCGACTGACCGACTCGGGTTCGGCGGCAGCCTCCGTCTAGGTTGCGCAACACATCAACGCCACTTCACGAGGGAGAACAGCATGCGCGTCGACGGAGGCATCGGCAACGACCTGCACCAGGCTCCGGCCCAGGCGAAGGAACTCGAGGCCGCTGGCTACAGCGGCGCGTGGACGGCGGAGACGTCGCACGACCCGTTCTTCCCCCTGCTGCTCGCCGCCGAGCACACCGAGACGCTCGAGCTCGGCACGTCCATCGCCGTGGCGTTCGCCCGCAACCCGATGACGCTCGCCAACATCGGCTGGGACCTGCAGGCCTACTCGAAGGGCCGCTTCATCCTCGGCCTCGGCAGCCAGATCAAGCCCCACATCACCAAGCGGTTCAGCATGGAGTGGAGCCACCCGGCAGCCCGCATGCGCGAGATGGTGCTGGCCATGCGCGCCATCTGGGACACCTGGGAGAACGGCACGCCCCTGGCGTTCCGCGGCGACTTCTACACCCACACGCTGATGACCCCGTTCTTCACACCCGACCGTGCCGACCTGGCCGGCTTCGGCACCCCGAAGGTCTTCCTCGCCGGTGTGGGCGAATTGATGACCGAGGTAGCCGGTGAGGTGTGCGACGGCTTCATCTGCCACGGCTTCACCACCGAGAAGTACCTGCGCGAGGTCACCATCCCGGCGCTCGCTCGTGGCCGCGCCAAGGCGGGCAAGACGATGGAGGGCTTCGAGATCGTCGGGCCGTCGTTCGTGGTCACCGGCAACAACGAAGCCGAGATGGCCGCCGCCGCAGCGGGCACCCGCCAGCAGATCGCGTTCTACGGCTCCACCCCCGCCTACCGCGGCGTGCTCGACATCCACGGTTGGGGCGGCCTGCAGGACGAGTTGAACACGCTGTCGAAGCAGGGCAAGTGGGTCGAGATGGGCAACCTCATCACCGATGAGATCCTCGACGCATTCGCCGTCGTGGGCGAGCCCGAACGGGTGGCGCCCGAACTGCTGCACCGCTATGGCGATGTCATCCAGCGCATCAGCTTCTACGCGCCCTACAAGAGCGACCCCGAGCGCTGGGCGCCCGTGATGGCCGCCCTCCAGGCCGGCTGAACCGCCCGCAGCGAGATCTGACACCCTTTCCGGTATCAGATCTGATATCGGGCTGCTAGTCTGCGCCCGTGCACGCGTCTGCTCTCGTCGTCGAAGCCCGGCTTCGCAGCGGTCTCTCGCGACGCGAACTCGCTCGTCGTGCGGAAACATCGGCCGCAACACTCGCCGCCTACGAGGCGGGGCGCATCACACCCAGCGTCGACACCCTCGACCGCTTGCTCACCGCAGCAGGGTTCGATGCAACGGTGTCGCTCACGCCTCGCTGCTCGGGACCCCACCGCGGTGCGGAGCTCGCCGAGGTGCTGCACCTTGCCGAGCAGTTCCCCGCCCGCCATGCCTCCGACATCGCCGTGCCGGCATTCCCGGGCCGATCGCGATGAGCACATCACTGGTCGACAAGATCGTCGCCATCGCCGACGCGCTCGACGATGCTGCACTCCCCCATGCGTTCGGCGGCGCACTCGCCCTCGCCTGGTGCACGCAACGAGCGCGCGGCACGATCGACATCGACGTGAACATCTTCGTCGACGCCGACCAGGCGGCCATCGCCTTGGCAGCGCTTCCCACGCCGGTGCGCCGCGACGATCGCGACCTGGCCCGCGCCATCGCCGACGGGCAGGTGCGGATGTGGTGGGACACCACCCCGGTCGATGTGTTCCTCGACACCACCGACTTCCATCGCGAAGCCGCCCACCGCACTCGCCGCGAGCCGTTCGGCGGCACCGAGGTCGCATTTCTCGGATGCTCCGACCTCGCCGTGTTCAAGGCGTTCTTCGACCGGTCGAAGGACTGGGTCGACCTCGAGGAGATGCTGGCAGCAGGTTCACTCGACATCGACCGCGTGCTGGGCGTGCTGAGCCGATACCTCGGCGCCACCGACCACCGCGTCGATCGCCTGCGGGCCATGCTGCCCGCGCCGTGATGCTTCCTGCCGACGGGGTAGACCCGCTGCCGACGGCTCAGCCGGACAGGCCCACCAGCCAGCGCCGCACGTTCTCGCCCAGCGCATCCACGTCGTAACCGCCTTCCTGCAGCACCACGGTGGGCAGGCCCAGTTCGCGCACGATGGCGCCGCTGCGCTCGAAGCCGTCGCCGGTGACGGCCAGGTCGCAGATCGGGTCGGTGATGAACGTGTCGAGACCGAGCGACACGATGACGGTGCTGGGCCCGAACGCAACGATGCGCTCGCACGCCGAGGCCAGCGCCGAGACGTAGAGGTCGTCGTCGGTGCGGGCCGCCAGCGGCACATTCAGGTTGCTGCCCAGGCCGCGGCCCGTGCCGGTCTCGTCGGCGTAACCAATGGTGTAGGGGTAGGCGCGCGCCGGGTCGCCGTGCAGCGACACGTACTGCACGTCGTCGCGGTCGTAGAAGATCTCCTGCGTGCCGTTGCCGTGGTGGTAGTCGACGTCGAGCACGGTCACCTTGGTGCCGGTGGTGCTGGCGATGTGATGGGCGGCGATGGCAGCGTTGTTGAAGAAGCAGTAGCCGCCGTACAGCGAGGTGGTGGCGTGGTGCCCGGGTGGGCGGCACAGGCCATACGCGGCCCGCTCGCCGTCGAGCACCAGTTGTGTGGTGGTGAGCGCCGTGTCGACCGCGCCACGCGCCGCCTCATAGGTGCCTTCGGTGAGCGGTGTGGTGATCTCGAAACACCACCAGCCGAGCCGGCCGTAGATGGATTCGGGTTCGTCGAGCGGTGCCATCTTGTTGCGCAACCCGGCCCGGAAGAACACGTCGGGCACCACTTCGCGGGTGCCCGGGCGCACCTGCTGATAGTCGTTCCAGCCCACTTCGAGGAACCGCATCAGACCCGGGTCGTGCACGGCCGTGATGGGCGCCGTGCCCCATTCGGTGGGCTCGAGGAACTGGTACGCCGGGTCGGCCGAGAGCACCTCGCGGATGTTCTCGGCGCGGCCGATGTGTTCGAACGGACTGTGCGCGTTCGAACCCTCGAGCTCGAGGTGGGGATCGTGCTTCAGGTGGGCTGGCGTGTAGACGACCTTCATGCCGTCATCCTGCCACGGCGACCCGGCGGCGCCGGCTACGCCAGTTCCAGCTCTTCGCCCAGGTACAGCTCGCGGCAGCGGGCCCGCTGCAACTTGCCGCTCGAGGTCTTCGGCAAGGTGCCCGGCCGCACGAGCATGACGTCGCGTGGCGGCAGGCCGCACACCTCGAGCGTGCGGTGGTGGATGCTGTGGCGCACGTCGTCGAGCGAGATCTCGCTGTCGGCAGCCAGACGCACCTCGGCCACCACCACCACGGTCTCCTTGCCCTTGTAGCCGTCGACGCCGAACGCGATGACGTTGCCCGCGCGCACGCCGTCGAGCGTGCCGCACGCGCGCTCGATGTCTTCGGGGAACACGTTGCGACCACCGACGATGATGACGTCTTTGATGCGGCCACACAGGATGAGCTGACCGTTCAACAGGTACGCCAGGTCGCCGGTGCACAGCCAGCCGTCGTGGAACAGCGCGGCGGTGGCGTCGGGCCGCTTGTAGTAGCCCGGAGTGACCGACGTGCCGCGCAGCAGCAGTTCGCCCACGTGCCGTTCGGGCAGTTCCTCGCGGGTCTCGGGGTCGACCACCTTCAGTTCCAGGCCGGGCACGGCGGTGCCCAGCAGCGGCAGGCGACGCACGTCGAGTTCCTCGTCGGCATCGGCCACGGCCAGCGGCTTGGCGATGCGGTCGCGCTCGAGCACCACCCGGTCGACCGAGTCGGTCTCGAGGCCCACATGTCGCTTCGGGAACGAGGCACCGATTGCCACCTCGGCCATACCGAACGCAGGGAACACACTGCCCGACTTGAAGCCGAACGGCGCGGCGGCCTGACAGAACGCATCCACGGCTGAGGGGTCGACCGGCTCGGCGCCGCTGAGCGCCAGCGTGAGCGTGGACAGATCGAGATCCTTCGCCCGCTTCAGCGCACGGGTGGCGAGCACCCACGAGAAGTTGGGGCCGGCAGTGGCGGTGCCACCCCAGTCGCTGATCCACTGCATCCAGTTGCCCGGGTGCGCGAGGAAGTCCTGCGGCGCGGCCTGCACCAGCTGCACGCCACGGGTCATGGGGATCGACAGGAACCCCACCAGCCCCATGTCGTGGTACAGCGGCAGCCACGACACCATCACCTCGGCGAGGCTCAACTCGGCGGCGATGCAGCAGGCGTCGATGTTCGCTGCCAACACGCGGTCGGGGATCATCACGCCCTTGGGCTCGCTGGTGGAGCCGCTCGTGTACTGCAGGATGACGAGGCGCTCGGGGTCGTTCGACGGGATCTCGAGCCGCTCGCCGCTCGCCTGGCCGGCCACGCCGGGCAGCACGTTGCGCATCGGTTCGATGGGCGGGTCGCCGGGGGCGCTCTCGTAGAAGTCGGCGAGCAGGTCGTCGATGAGCACCAACTTGGCGTCGCCGTGGCGGATGCGCGTGCGAGTGCTGGAGATGAACTCGTCGAGCGACCCCATGCGCATCGGCAGCGGCAACACCATGCTGGCGCAGCCAGCCAGCCAGCAGCCCTGAATGATGGTGATGAGCGACCGGCTGGTGGGGCCGAGGATGGCGACATGGTCGCCGGGCACCAGGCCGCGGGCCTGCAGGGCGGCACCCACCACCCGAGCCTCGTCGTGGATCTGTGCCCAGGGCACGAACGCGTCGCCGGTCTCGGGGGCGACCGAGTGGCCGACGAAGCGGACACCGGTGGGCCGGTCGGCTGCCTGGATGAGGCGGTCGACGATCGAGTTCGACTGTGGGACGGTCACCGTCATGAAGTGAAACCGTAGTGCCGACCGGCCCGTCCGTAGAATCCATGCACCATGAATGCGACCGGCGAGCAGCCCTCATCCGAGCCCCAGCAGAACGATCAGCAGGCCTTCCGCTACACCGGCGCCCTCGCCCAGCAGATCGAACTGCGCTGGCAGGACTGGTGGGACGAGCACCACACCTTCGAGACCCCCAACCCGGCAGGGCCGTTGGCCGACCCTGAAGCGCTGGCCGGCAAGCAGAAGCTGTTCGTGCTCGACATGTTCCCCTACCCCAGTGGGTCGGGGCTGCACGTCGGCCATCCGCTCGGCTACATCGGCACCGATGTGTACAGCCGCTTCAAGCGGATGACCGGCTACAACGTGCTGTACTCGATGGGCTTCGACGCCTTCGGCCTGCCCGCCGAGCAGTACGCCGTGCAGACCGGCCAGCACCCCGCCGTCACCACCGCTCAGAACGTGGCCAACATGCGCCGCCAGCTGCGCCGCATCGGCCTCAGCCACGACCGCCGCCGCAGCATCGACACCACCGACCCCGGCTACTACCGCTGGACGCAGTGGATCTTCACCCAGATCTTCAACAGCTGGTACGACACCGACCGCAAGGTCGCCCGCCCCATCGCCGAGTTGATCGCCGAGTTCGACGCTGGCACCCGCCCCACCCCCGACGGTCGCGCCTGGACCGCGCTCAGCGCCGCCGAACAGGCCGCCGTCGTCGACGACCACCGCCTGGCCTACATCAGCGAGGCACCGGTGAACTGGTGCCCCGGCCTCGGCACCGTGGTGGCCAACGAGGAGGTCACCGCCGACGGCCGCAGCGACCGCGGCAACTTCCCGGTGTTCAAGCGCAACATGCGCCAGTGGATGATGCGCATCACCGCCTATGCCGATCGACTGATCGACGATCTCGACCTGCTCGACTGGACCGACTCGATCAAGGCGATGCAGCGCAACTGGATCGGCCGCAGCGAGGGTGCCCGCGTGCACTTCGAGTCGGCAGCGGGCGCCATCACCGTGTTCACCACCCGCCCCGACACGCTGTTCGGTGCGTCGTTCATGGTGCTGGCCCCCGAGCATCCGTTGGTGGCGGCCCTCACCACCGATTCCCAGCGCGAGGCCGTCGAGGCGTACGTACGCGCCGCTCAGGCGAAGAGCGATGTGGCCCGCCAGGTCGACGACAAGACCAAGACCGGCGTGTTCACCGGCAGCTACGCCACCAACCCCATCAACGGCGCGCAGATCCCGGTGTGGATCGCCGACTACGTGCTGATGGGCTACGGCACCGGCGCCATCATGGCGGTGCCGTGCGGCGACGAGCGCGACTTCGAGTTCGCCCGCCAGTTCGGCCTGCCCATCCCCGCCATCCAGCAACCCCCGGCCGCCTGGTTCGAGCAGCACGGCATCGCCGTGCAGCAGGGCGACGCGCTCGACACCGCCGCCTGGCCCGAGGCGTTCACCAGCGATGCGCCCTATGTTCACAGCGCCAACGAATCACTCGACCTGAACGGCCTCGACAGCATCGCCGAGGCCAAGCGGCGCACCAACGTCTGGCTGGCCGCGAACGGCCACGGTGAGGCCACCATCACCTACAAGCTGCGCGACTGGCTGTTCAGCCGCCAGCGCTACTGGGGCGAGCCGTTCCCCATCGTGTACGACGACGAGGGCATGGCCCACGCGCTGCCCGACAGCATGCTGCCGCTCGAGTTGCCGCCCACCGACAGCTTCAGCCCGCGCACCTTCGACCCCGACGACGCGATGAGCAACCCCGAGAGCCCGCTCGACCGACTGGCCGACTGGGCACACCCCATGCTCGACCTGGGCGACGGCCCGAAGCGCTACCACCGCGACACCAACGTGATGCCCCAGTGGGCGGGCAGCTGCTGGTACGAGCTGCGCTACCTCGACCCCACCAACACCGACCGCTTCGTCGACCCGGCGGTCGAGCAGTACTGGATGGGGCCCCAGGGCGACGGCCATCCGGGCGGTGTCGACCTGTACGTCGGCGGCGTCGAGCACGCCGTGCTGCACCTGCTGTACGCCCGCTTCTGGCACAAGGTGCTGTTCGACCTGGGCCACCTGTCGTCGAAGGAGCCGTACCACCGCCTGTTCAACCAGGGCTACATCCTGGCGGCGGCGTTCAAGGACGAGCGCGAGATCTACGTCGACGCGTTCAGCGTGGAAGAACGCGACGGCCAGTACTTCTCCGACGGCCAGCCCGTCACCCGCGAGTGGGGCAAGATGGGCAAGAGCCTGAAGAACGCCGTCGCGCCCGACGAGATCTACGAGGCGTACGGCGCCGACACGCTGCGCCTGTACGAGATGGCCATGGGCCCGCTCGACGCATCACGCCCGTGGGAGACCCGCGACGTGGTGGGCATGTACCGGTTCCTGCAGCGCGTGTGGCGCAACCTGGTCGACGAAGACACGGGCGCCTTGCGCACCGACCTGCCGGCGTTCGACGACGCCACCGACCG
>JBIIDH010000198.1:0-3186 GCA_044238435.1 Ilumatobacteraceae bacterium
TAGCGCAGGATGCCCTTCAGCGGGCCCGAGGCGGCCTTCTTGAACGCGGCGTTGATCTGCTCGACCGACGCCGCCTTCTTCAGGTTGGCGGTGAAGTCGACCACCGAACCGGTGGGCACCGGCACGCGCAGCGACGTGCCGTCGAGCTTGCCCTTCATCGACGACAGCACCAGGCTGGTGGCGCGGGCCGCACCGGTACTGGTGGGCACGATGTTGATGGCCGCACCACGGGCGCGACGCAGGTCTTTGTGCGGGCCGTCGACCAACTGCTGGTCGCCGGTGTAGGCGTGCACGGTCTGCATCAGGCCCTGCTCGACACCGAAGGCGTCGTCGAGCACCTTCACCATCGGCACGAAGCAGTTGGTGGTGCAGCTGGCATTGGAGATGACCTTCTGGGTCTTCGGGTCGAAGTCCTTGTGATTCACGCCGTACACGAAGGTGGCATCGGCGCCGTCGCACGGGGCCGACACGATGACCAGCGGTGCACCGGCGTCGAGGTGGGCGGCGGCGGTGTCGCGCTTGGTGAAGATGCCGGTGGACTCGATGACCACGTCGACACCCAACTCGCCCCACGGCAGCTCGGCCGGGTTGCGGTACGACAGCACCTTCAGCTCGTCGCCGTCCACCGAGATACCACCCTTGGTGGCCTTGATGGTCTGCGGCAGCACGCCGAGCACCGAGTCGTACTTCAACAAGTGCGCCATCGTGTCGAGCGAGCCGAGGTCGTTCACCGCCACGATGTCGATGTCGACGCCGCGCTGCTTGGCGGCGCGGAAGAAGTTGCGGCCGATGCGACCGAAGCCGTTGATGCCCACACGTACCGTCATGGCGGGAGGGGTCCTTTCACGTGATGATGTGCGCCAGCGAGACTACTGGCCCGCATTGTCAGTGATGAATATCCCGATGCGTCACCCGCGGCCGGTGCCCCATGGCCCGTAGCCACGAGGCGATCTCCTCGGTCAGCGCCACCGAACGGTGGTGCCCGCCGGTGCAGCCGATCGCGATCGACAGATAACTCTTGCCCTCGGCCATGTACGACGGCAGCAGCAGTTCGAGCAGCGACTCGAAGCGGTCGAGGAAATCCTTGGTGACCGGCTGACCGAGCACATAGTCGCGGACATCGGGGTCGAGGCCGGTGTGCGGTCGGAGGTGTTCGATCCAGTGCGGATTGGGCAGGAACCGCACGTCCATCACCAGGTCGACGTCGAGCGGGATGCCGTGGCGGAACCCGAACGAGGTGACGGTGATCTTCATCCCCTCGGCCTCGGTCTCAGCGGCGAACGCATCGACGACGATGGCCTTCAACTGGTGCACGTTCAGTTCGGTCGTGTCGACCACCAGGTCGGCCGTCGCCTTCACCGGCTCGAGCAGCTGACGCTCGCGCTCGATCGAGTCGGCGATCCCGCTGTGGCCGTCGTCGAGCGGGTGCTTGCGACGGCTGCTGCCGTAGCGCTTCACCAGTTCCGGCGTCGCTGCATCGAGATAGAGCACCCGCACCCGATGGTCGGCCCGCAGCCGGGCGATGGCATCGGCCAGGGCACCAGGGTTCGTGGTGGGGCCGGCCACCAGACCGAGCCGGTCGAATGACCTGGTGCTGGTGCCCAGTTCGACGATCTTGTCGAGCAGTTCGATGGGCAGGTTGTCGACCACGAACCAGCCGAGGTCTTCGAGGAAGTCGGCGGCCTGTGAGCGGCCGGCTCCAGAGAGCCCGGTGATGACGAGGATGTCGGTCACGACGCCGATCGTAGGCCGTCGACCTTCCGGGTGCGGAGATAGAGCAGGCGCGGAATGGTCGCCGCCTCGGCGTACTCCGATGCACGGTCGATGAACCCGCTGGGCGGCGCAGGTTCGAGCATGTGCTCGAGCAGCAGGCCGTTGCCCGCAAGCGCATTCACGTAGCGGCTGAGCGGGCGGTGGATGAACGGGATGAACACATCCTTCTCCACCTCTTCGATGGTCTCGTCCTCGATGAGGTACGGGCCGATGCGCCAGTACTGCTCGGGCGGGTCGAGCACCTGGTCGTCGATCCATCCGCTGTTGGGGGTCTGCAGCAGCGGGTGGTTCAGGAAGAAGCAGAACCGGCCGCCAGGGACGAGCACCCGGGCCACCTCGGCGATGGCGTCGTCGACGTCGCGGATGTGCTCGAACACAAGGCACGCCACGACGGCATCGAAGCTGGCATCGGCGAAGGGCAGCGCCCCGGCGCCCGAGCGGGCGAACGACGCCCCTCCCCCGCGCTCGGCGGCCACCCGCACCTGGTTCCACGTCGGGTCGATGCCCACCACCAACTCGGCACCGATACGCACCGCCAGGCGGCTCACCTGGCCGTCGCCGCAGCCCACGTCGAGCACGCGCCGAGCACCTGCCAACTCGGCCGCAGCCAGCGGCAGGATCTGCTCTTCGTACTCGGGGTCGGCCCCGTCGGTGAACCCCTCGATCCACCAGTCGGCGTGGGTCTCCCACAGATCGTCGCGCTCCATCACCCCACCCTAGGTCCCCGACCCTCCACTCCATCCCGTTCGTGAGCGTCGGCCACCCTCCACGGGGTCCACGCTCACGGACCCCCGTGCTTCGTGCGCGTGGGCCACCCTCCACGGGGTCTCGGCTCACGGACCGCAGCGCGTAGGGTCGCGGGATGGACTTTGCGGTATGGCCTTCGTACGGACGCTCGTGGGACGAGGCGATCGACCTCGCCCGCTGGGCCGAGACCAGCGGCCTGCAGGGCTTCTGGTACGCCGACCACTTCATGCCCGACACCAGCACCACCACCCCCGACGACGGCTCGGCGCTCGAGTGCTGGAGCGTACTGGCCGCAGTGGGCGCGCTGGTGCCACGGCTGCGTCTCACGTCGATGGTGTCGCCGGTGAGCATCCACCACCCGGTGGTGCTGGCCAAGCGTGCAGCCACCGTGGCCGAGATCACCGGCGGCCGGGCGGTGCTGGGCCTCGGCGCCGGATGGCAGTTGAACGAGCACGCCGCCTACGGCTTCGATCTGCTGGAACCGGGCGAGCGGGTGAGCCGGTTCGCCGAGGCCATCGAGGTGATCCACCGCCTGCTGCACGAGCCCGCCACCTCGTTCGACGGACGCTGGTACCAGTTGGTCGATGCGCCGTTCACGCCGAAGCCGAGGCTGCCGATCATGGTGGGCACCGGCAGCCCGCGCATGGCTCGCATCACCGCCCGCTG
>JBIIDH010000199.1:0-3144 GCA_044238435.1 Ilumatobacteraceae bacterium
CCAGGGAGAAACTGGATCAGAGTGCCGACACGTCGAGCGTCGGCGGCAGGATGACCGCATCGATGACGTGGATGACGCCGTTCGAGGCCTCCACATCGGTAGCGATGACAGTGGCACCGTTCACCTTCACGCCACCATCGGTGGTGACGGCGATGTTCTCACCCTGCACCGACGGCACGTCGCCGGCCATCACGTCGGCAGCCATGACCTTGCCCGACACGACATGGTAGGTGAGGATGGCCACGAGGATGTCCTTGTTCTCGGGCAGGAGCAGCTTGTCGACGAGACCGGCGGGCAGTGCGGCGAATGCGTCATTCGTGGGTGCGAACACCGTGAACGGGCCCTCACCCTGCAGGGTCTCGACCAGACCGGCAGCCTGCACGGCAGCGACCAGCGTCGAGAAGTCGGGGTTACCCGACGCAACGGCGACGATGTCGCCAGCAGCGGTGGGAGCGGTGGTCTCCTCGGGGGTCGGCAGCAGCGAGGCCACGTCGAGGCTCGGCGGCACGATGACCGCATCGATGACGTGGATGACGCCGTTCGAGGCCTCCACATCGGTAGCGATGACATTGGCACCGTTCACCTTCACGCCACCATCGGTGGTGACGGCGATGTTCTCACCCTGCACCGACGGCACGTCGCCGGCCATCACGTCGGCAGCCATGACCTTGCCGGACACGACGTGGTAGGTCAGCACGGCCTTCAGGGCCTCGACGTTCTCGGGCAGCAGCAGCGCATCGACCAGACCGGCGGGCAGTGCGGCGAATGCATCGTTGGTGGGTGCGAACACCGTGAAGGGGCCCTCACCCTGGAGGGTCTCGACCAGGCCGGCGGCCTGCACGGCAGCCACGAGGGTGGAGAAGTCGGGGTTGGCCGAGGCCACGGCCACGATGTCGCCGGCAGCGGCCGGAGCAGTGGTCTCGGGGGCGGCGGTGGTCTCCGGCGCCGCCGTCGTGGCGGCGGCATCGGGCTCGTCGTCGCCGCAGGCAGCGACGAGGAGGGTCGACGCAGCCAGTACGGCCGCGACGAGGGAACGGGTGCGGAACATAGGGGGTTCTCCTTGAGAGCGGGGGGTTCACGAACCGCCGTTTCCGGCGGTCGTCAGGTCTACGGAGCCGACCCGGATCCGGATGACGAATCCGGAGGATTTCTTCGCAAGCCCCCGCTCGATGCGCCGATGCCCTTTCTCAGGCGTCGATGGCGGCGCGGACCTCGGCGACGTACTCGCCCACCGCCTCGGGGCCGTGCTCGAGCATGCGCCGCATCACCGACGCACCCTGCACCACACCGTCGGCCACCTGCACCGCCTCGCGCGCCTGCTCGGCGTTCGACACGCCCACACCCACCAGCACCGGCACATCGGTGATGGCCTTCAGCCGGGCCGCCAGCGCCGTGGCCGTGGCCGCCAGCGAGGTGCGCTCGCCCGTCACGCCCAGCAGACCGACCGAATAGACGAACCCACGCGCCCGGGCACACACCCGCGGCAGCCGTTCGTCGGGCGCCGTGGGGGCAGCCAGCATCACCGTCTCGATACCCGATGCATCGGCTGCCTCGCACCACGGCCCCGACTCCTCGAGCGGCAGGTCGGGCACGATGGCGGCACAGATGCCTGCCGCGACGAGTTGCTCGGCGAAGCGGTGGTGGCCGGCATGGTGAACGGTGTTGTAGTAGAGCATCACGGCCAGCGGCACGTCGACGTCGAGATCGCGAGCCTGCTGCAGGATGGAGATGGGCGTGGCCCCCGCATCGAGCGCCCGTTGCGACGCCTCCTGGATGACCGGGCCGTCCATCACCGGATCACTGAACGGGATGCCGATCTCGATGGCGTCGGCACCAGCCTGCACCGCCGCACGCAGCGCATGCTCCCACCCGGGCAACCCGCCGGTGATGTAGGGCACGAGCAGCTTGTGCCCGGCCGCCCGCTTGTCGCGGAACGACTGCTCGAGCCGCCCGTAGGGGCCGCCGCTCACCCGAGGATCTCCATCATCTGGGCGACGTCCTTGTCGCCGCGGCCCGACAGGTTCATCAACACGGTCTGGCCCTGCATGTTCGGTGCCTCACGGCTGATCCACGCCAGCGCGTGCGCGCACTCGAGCGCCGGGATGATGCCCTCGGTGCGGGCCAGCAACTGGAAGCCGGCGATGACCTCGTCGTCGGTGACGCTGGGGTACTCGGCCCGGCCGATGGAGGCGAGGTACGAGTGCTCGGGCCCGATGCCCGGGTAGTCGAGGCCGGCCGAGATGGAGTGGGCCTCCTGCACCTGGCCGTACTCGTCCTGCATCAGGTAGCTGCGCATCCCGTGCACCACACCGGGCACGGCACGGCCGACGGCAGCACCGCCGGCGGGCTCGACGCCGATGAGGCGCACCCCCTCGCAGTCGACGAAGCCGCTGAAGATGCCCATCGCGTTCGAACCGCCACCCACGCAGGCCACCACCACGTCGGGGGTGCCGCCGATGAGGTTCTGGCACTGGTCGAAGGCCTCGTTGCCGATGACCCGGTGGAACTCGCGCACCATCCACGGATACGGGTGCGGGCCCATCACCGAGCCGAGGCAGTAGTGGGTGCTCTCGACGGTGGCCACCCAGTCGCGCATCGCCTCGTTCACGGCGTCTTTCAAGGTGCGGCTACCGCTCTGCACGGCCTCGACCTCGCTGCCCAGCAGGCGCATGCGGAACACGTTCAGCGCCTGACGTTCGACATCGACGGCACCCATGTACACCTTGCACTCAAGGCCCAGCAGCGCCGCCGCCGTGGCGCTGGCCACACCGTGCTGGCCCGCCCCGGTCTCGGCCACGATGCGCTTCTTGCCCATCCGCTTGGCGAGCAGCGCCTGACCGAGCACGTTGTTGATCTTGTGCGAGCCCGTGTGGTTCAGGTCTTCGCGCTTCAGGATGAGGCGGATGCCCAGCTGGGCACCGAGGTTCTTGCACTCGGTGAGGATCGACGGCCGGCCGGCGTAGTCGCGCAGCAGCGCGTGCAGTTCGGCGCGGAACCCCTGGTCGGCCCAGGCGTCGCGGAAGGCGGCCTCGAGTTCCTGACAGGCGGGCACGAGGGTTTCGGGCACGAAGCGGCCGCCGAATTCGCCGAAGCGGCCGGTCGCCGAGGGTTCAGCCATCAAGGTCATGGGAGGGGGTGCTTTCA
>JBIIDH010000200.1:0-3113 GCA_044238435.1 Ilumatobacteraceae bacterium
ACTTCCTCAGCTTCGGGTTGGCGAGGGTGTAGCCGATGCTGGCGAACAGATTGCCGAGCGTGACGGCGACCACGAGGACGAGTGAGAAGAACTGCACGACCGGATAATCGCGGCGCAGCACAGCATTCACGAGTGTCTGGCCGACACCGGGCCAACCGAAGATGGTCTCGACGACGAGGGCATAGCCAACGATCTGGCCGACGCGCAGACCGGCGAGAGAGATGATGGGCAGCAGCGAGTTGCGCAGGACGTGCTTGAACGCAATTCGCCGCTCGGAGAGTCCGGCAGCGCGCAGCGTGCGCACCCAGTCCTGCCCCAGGTTCTCGAGCATGGCCGAGCGGGTCATCCGCACCGTCAGGGCCACGCCCTCGGCACTCAGCACCACGGCGGGGAGGATGAGGTGCTCGATACCACCCTGCCCGGCCGACGGCAGCCATTGCAGTTGCGTGGCGAACACGTAGATCAAGATGAGGGCGAGCCAGAAGTTGGGGATGGCCATGCCGGCCACCGAGAACGACGTGATACCGGTGTCGACCCAGGTGTTGCGCTTCAATGCGGCGAGCATGCCGAGCGGGATGCCGATGGCGAACACGAGGAACAGCGCAGTGGCGCCGAGAATGGCGCTGTTCTTGATCTTGTCGCTCGCCAGTGTGCCGATGTCGGCGTTGTTGGTGAGCGAGTTGCCCAGGTCGCCGGTGACCAGGTTGCCCATGTAGGTGACGTACTGCGACAGGATCGGCTTGTCGAGGCCGATCTGCTGGCGGAACAGCTCTCGGTCTTCGGCCGTCGCCGACGCCGGGAGCCGGGAGGCGGTGACATCGCCACCCGACAAGCGGATGGCGGCGAACACGGCGAGCGACGAAAGCAACAACAGCAAGAGCGTCGAGACGACGCGAACGGCGATCCGTTTCACTTTGCGCTGGCCCTTTCCACTGCGGTGCGCAGTCTCGGGTCAAGCAGGTCGCGCAGACCGTCGCCGATGAGGCTGACGCTCAACACCATCAGGAAGATGAGCACCCCGGGAATCGTCGACTCCCAGTGGTTCAACTGCAGGTAGTTGCGGCCGTCGCTCACCATCTGGCCGAGGCTGGGCAGCGGAGGCTGGGCCCCGAGGCCCACGAACGACAGGGCCGCCTCGGCGATGATGGCCACCGCCACGTAGTACGACGACAGCACGAGCGCGACGGGCACCACGTTGGGCAACACGTGGCGGAACAGGATGCGCATGGTGGAGTAGCCACCGGCCCGTGCCGCCACCACGAAGTCGCGCTCGGCGATACCGAGCACCTCACCACGCACCACGCGGGCGATGGCGACGGTGTTCACCAGACCGACTGCGATGATGACGGGCAGCAGGCCCGAACCGATGCTCGCTGCGGCCAACACGGCGACGAGGATGAGCGGGAAG
Source organism: Ilumatobacteraceae bacterium (assembly GCA_044238435.1). Taxonomy (GTDB): domain Bacteria; phylum Actinomycetota; class Acidimicrobiia; order Acidimicrobiales; family Ilumatobacteraceae; genus VFMC01. Next base: position 1,409 of record JBIIDH010000200.1, read on the forward strand.
CCCCAGATGAAGTCGATCACGAAGCTGATCACGTTGTCGGCCGTCCCGCGAAGGAAGCCGGCGAACAGGCCGATGATGGTGCCCAGCACCACTGCGAGTGCAGTGACCGAGATGGCCACCACCAGACTGATGCGGATACCGAACGTGGCACGGGCCGCCAGGTTGCGGCCCAGGGCGTCGGTGCCGAAGAAAGCGCCTTCGGTGCCGACCGGCTTGTGCGACAGGAGCAGGTCCTGAGCGGCGTAGTCGCCGAACACGACCGGCCCGAAGATGCCGAGCAGCAGGATGACGACACCGATCACGGTGCCGATCATCAGTTGCTTGTTCTTTCGCGCTCTGCGGAATCGACTCATCGATCACCCTGGTTTCTCGGCCGTTCCCCTCGTCGACCAGGTGCTTCGTCGCCCGGCCGGAAAAGGGGAGGTTCCCTGGTCGGGCCGACCTGTGTGGGCCGGCCCGACCAGGGAACCATCATCACCCCATGAAGGGACTACTTGTCCATCCACACATCGTTGTAGAGCGGATACAGGTTCCACACGAACGGCTGCCAGTTCTTCACGTAGTTCTGGTGCACGAACGTGGCGTACTGGTTCATCAGCGGCAGGTACGGGAGGTTCTCGGCCCAGTAGGTCTGGAACTTCGACGACGCTGCCTGTGCCGTCTCGGGGGTACCCGACTGACGCCACTCACCGATGATGTTGTCGATGTTCTCGTCGGCCACGTGCGAGAAGTTCGGCACGGGAATGGTCTCCGACGACGAGAAGATCACCAGGATGTCGAGCGGCACCGGCCAGAGCCAGAAGAACAGACCCATCGGAGCGGACTCGCGACCCGCACCCGACAGCCGCTCGAAGGCGACAGCGCGGTCGACCACTTCCAACTTGGCGATGACGCCGACTTCCTTGAACTGCTGGGCCACGGCTTCGGCCACCAGCTTCTGCGACGACTCGTCCTCCACCACGTAGGTGAACTCGAAGCGGGTGCCATCGCGCTCGAGGACGCCATCGGAGCCAGCCACCCAGCCGGCCTCGGCCAGCTTCTTCTTGGACAGCTCGACGTCGTACTGGTTGAACTCCTCGACCTTCTTGTCGTACTGGCGGTCGGTCTTCGGGAACGGGCCGTAGGTGGGGTCGCCGTTGCCGAACAGGATCGCGTCGACCATCGCCTGCCGGTTGAGGGCGTGCGACAGGCCCTGCCGGGTGAGCAGGTCGCCGAAGTACTCGGGGTAGTCACGGTTCATCGTGAGGTGGTAACCCGACCATTCCGGGTGCTGGATGACCGTGAGGTCCTTGTTGCCCTTCAGGCGCTCGAGGTCGGCGTAGCTCGGCCCGATGAGGGTGTCGAGTTCGCCGTTCTCCAACTGCGTGGCGCGCTGGCCGGCTTCGGTGATGACACTCCAGCGGATCGAGTCGAGGTACGCCTTGCCCTTGTTGGTGACGTAGGGCGTGTTGCTGCCCGGGTAGTCGTCCCAGCGGGTGACCAGCGTGTGGCTGCCCGGCACCCATTCGGTGTGCTTGAACGGGCCCGTGCCGTCGGCGCTGTCGGTGCCGTACGTCGACGACGGGTCGCTACCGCCCGCAGCGTTCCAGGTGTCGATGTTGAGCAGTGCCCAGTAACCGGTCTTGTGCGGGTTCAGCGCACCGAGCCAGGCGTTCTTCATCTTCAGCACGACGTTGTTGCCATCGACCGAGTAGCCCTCGAACGG
>JBIIDH010000027.1:0-34506 GCA_044238435.1 Ilumatobacteraceae bacterium
GGGCGCACGGCCGGCTTGAAGTCGGTGCCCTTGGTGTAGGCGAGCGGGCTCATGCAGATCTGCTGCACCTGGTCGAACGGGATGCCCAGCACATCGGCTGCGGCCTGCTCCATCATCAGGTGCACCGTGGTCCAGCAGGTGCCGAGGCCGCGGGCACGTGCGGCGAGCATGAAGCTCCACATCGCCGGCATCACGTTGGCGCCGATGGAGGCGCTCATCATCGCCGGCGCGTTGTCGATGCGACCGAAGGTGCAGGGGATGACGATGGCGGGGGCGTCGCCCATGTGCTCGCCGAGGAAGTCGGCCGAGTCGGCGCTGCGCTGCTGCTGCGCATTGGCATCGGCCTCGCCCTTGTCGATCGAGCGGATGTACACGCCGTCCATCGACGAGTAGATGCCGTAGCACTGGCGGTAGATCTCGCCGAGCGCCTTGCGCTTGGCCTCGTCGCGCACCACGACGAACTGCATCGTCATGTTGTTCGAGCCGCTGGGCGACTGCATCGCCATGTCGACGCATTCGCGGATGACCTGATCCTCGACCGGGCGGTCGAAGTCGAGGCGCTTGCGCACAGCGCGGGTGGTGGACAGCAGTTCGTCGGGTGACAGCGGGAGCAGGGCCATGGCCGGGAACCCTACTGCCGGCGCAATCGACCGTGCGCATGGTGCTCGCCGGATGCGAGACTGCACCTATGCAGAGCGCGCTCGACGACCTGATGGCCCTGCTCGACCTCGAGGTGATCGAGGTGAACCTGTTCCGCGGGCGCTCGCCCGACGAGAACCGTCAGCGGGTGTTCGGCGGCCAGGTGGCCGGCCAGGCGCTGGTGGCAGCAACCCGCACGGTCGAGAGCGACCGTCTGGTGCACTCGCTGCATGCCTACTTCCTGCGCCCGGGCGACCCCACCACGCCCATCCTCTACGAGGTCGACCGCATCCGCGACGGCAAGAGCTTCACCACCCGGCGCGTGGTGGCCATCCAGCACGGCAAGGCGATCTTCAACCTGCAGGCCAGCTTCCACGTGGCCGAGACGGGCCCCGACCACCAGATGTCGATGCCCGACGATGTGCCGCCGCCCGAGAGCCTGCCCGACTTCAAGACCCGCATGGCCCCCTACAAAGAACAGATGGGCGACTGGTACGACCGCCCGCGACCGATCGACTTGCGCCATGTCGACGGCGATCCGTTCAGCCGACGGGGTAAGCCCTCCACCAACCAGAAGGTGTGGATGCGCGCCGACGGTGTACTGCCCGACGACCCCACCCTGCACGCGTGCATCGTCACCTACGCCAGCGACATGTCGCTGCTCGACACCACGGTGATGCCGTTCGGGATGAGTTGGGACACGCCCGGTATGCAGATGGCGAGCCTCGACCATGCGATGTGGTTCCACCGCCCGTTCCGCGCCGACGACTGGCTGCTCTACGACCAGAGCGCCATCTCCACCGGCAGCGCCCGCGGGCTGGCCGGCGGGGCCATCTTCACCAGTGACGGCACGCTCGCCGTCACCGTGGTGCAAGAGGGCCTCGTGCGGGTGGGCCAGGGCCGCGCGTGACCGGTCGACGACTGGCACTGGCGGCCTTGCTCGCGCTCGTCGCTACGGCGTGCGGCAGCGACGGCGAACCGATCGCCACCGGCCCAGAAGTCACGTTCGCCACCGCGAGCACGGTTCCGCTCACTGCAGCGCCCACTACAGAACCCGCGGCCACCACCCCGGCCAGCACGCCCGTCGCCACCGAAGCACCCACCACGGTGCCGATGGGCGACCCCGTGGTGGGCCTGGCAGCGGTGGGCACCTTCGACCAGCCGGTCGACCTGGCCTGGCGGGTCGACGACCCCACGCTGTACGTCGTCGAACGCACCGGCCGCATCGTGCCCGTGCGCGACGGCACCCCAGGTGCGCCGGTGCTCGACATCACCGACCTCACCGAGGGCCAGGGCGAGCAGGGGTTGCTCGGCCTCACCTTCTCGGCCGATGGCACCACGGCGTACGTGAACCACACCGACAACGGCGGCGACACCGTGATCGCCGAGTACGCAGTAGATGCCGACGGCACGTTCGACGCCGCCAGCCGGCGGGTGCTGCTCACCGTCGAGCAGCCGTTTCCCAACCACAACGGCGGCAACGTCACGATCGGACCCGACGGCATGCTGTACATCGGCATGGGCGACGGTGGTGCAGCCGACGACCCGCAACGCGCCTCGCTGAACGTCAGCAGCCTGCTGGGCAAGATCCTCCGCATCGACCCGGCCCCCAGCGACGGTCAGCCGTACGGCATCCCGACCGACAACCCGTTCATCGGGGTCGACGGTGCCCGCCCCGAGATCTGGGCGGTGGGTGTGCGCAATCCGTGGCGGTTCTCGTTCGACAGTGCCACGGGCGACCTCTGGATCGCCGATGTGGGTCAGAACGTGCTCGAGGAGATCGACGTCGCCTGGGCGGCCGATGGAGGCGGGCGGGGTATGAACTTCGGGTGGAGCGCCTGGGAGGGCAGCCGGCGCTACAACACCGACCAGTCGGCCGACGGCGCAACGCCACCGATCTACGAGTACGAGCACGGCGATGCCGGCTGCTCGGTGAGCGGTGGAGCGGTGTACCGCGGTACCGCCATTCCGGCGCTCGTGGGCTGGTACGTGTTCGCCGACTTCTGCAGCGGCATCGTCACCGGCCTGCGCATCGCCGACCGCGCCGTGGCCGCCTCGCTCACCCTCGGCCAGGTGCCGTCGGCAGCAGCCGTGCGCAGCGGCCCCGACGGCGAACTCTACGTCGTGTCGATCGAGGGCCCGGTCAGTCGGCTCGTGCCGGGCTGACCCGCTCGAAGCGCACCAGGCGCCGCTCGGCCGAGGTCTCGACCAGACGCACCTGCACGCTGTCGCCCGGCTCCACACCGTCGGTGGCAACCCGCGCGACCACAGCCACGTCGCACAACTGGATGCGTGCGCCGCGCTCGTCGAGGTCGGTGACCACTGCGTCGAACACCTCGCCCACCCGCTCCTGCAGCACCACGGCCTCGACCAGGTCGAGCACGGTGCGGTCGAGGCGGTTACCCGTGGCGTCGGCGCGCTCCATCACGGCAGGCAACGCGGTGAACGCGGCCTGCACGTCGTCGGGTACCGGGCGGCCATTGGCAACGGCCAGCGCGGCCAGCACCACGGCGCGGTCGGCGAGGCGCCGCAGCGGCGCGGTGGCGTGCACGTAGGTGGCGGCCATGGCGGCGTGCCAGGGCACCACCCCCTCCTGGTACGGCACATAGCGGGCTGCGCCACCTGCTCGGCGGATGGCCAGCATGAACGCTGCATGGCGCGGTTCGTCGGCGCGCAGGGTGCGCTCGACATCGGCCAACGACGACGACCGCGGCCAGTCGATGCGGAGGGCCCGCGCTGTGTGGCGCAGCCGACGGATGCGGCGCTCGTCAGGCGCGTCGAGCACCCGGTACAGCCCGGTGCGCGCCTCGTACAGCGCCGCCGCCACGGCCAGGTTGGTGGCCAGCGAGAGCGACGCGTTGTGAGCCTCCACCGGAACCTTCGGGCGGTAGGTGATGCGGTACCCGCCATCGGCGCGCACCACCTCCTGCTCGGGCGGCTCCACCCGAGCGGCACCGCGGCGCGCATCGCCCTCGGCCATGCGGCGTGCGAACTCGGCGAGCTCCACCGGCAGGTCGCCGGCCGTGACCGTCTCGTAGCCCAGCTTGGCGCGGCTGTGCACCATCGCCCGCTCCACACCGTCGAGCCGCGGGGTGCCGCCGGCGTCGAGGCGCACGATGAACACCACCGCGGGCCGCGGGCCGTCGGGCAACAGGCTCGCCGCTCCCTCCGACAACTCGGGCGGGTAGAGCGGCGTCTTGCCGTCGGGCGCGTACATCGTGGTACCACGCAGCCAGGCCTCGCGATCCAGTGGGTCGCCCGACTGCACGAACCAGCCGACGTCGGCGATGGCGTACCGCAGCACCAGGTCGGCACCACTGGTCTCGATGCAGAAGGCCTGATCGAGGTCGGTGGAACTGGCCGGATCGAGGGTGACGAACGGTAGGTCGGTGCGGTCGACGTGCTCGCTGCCCACGGCGAGGTGCCGCGCCCGCGCCGCCGCGGCGAGCACCTCGGCAGGGAACCGTTCGGGGATGCCCAGTTCGAGGCGCAGTCGGGCGATGCCCTCGTCGATCTCGCGCGAGTGCGCGGCAGAGGTGAGCATCAGCGCCCCTCGAACACCGGCGGACGCTTCTCGAGAAAGGCGCGCACGCCTTCACGGTGATCGGCGGTGGTGAACAGCTGCCCCAACGTGGCGCTGACCCACGAACCCAGGTCGTGCCAGTCGGGGTCGACGGCGCGCCGCAGGCCTGCCTTCAACTGCTGCACCGCCAACGGCGGATTGGCGGCGATGCGCGCGGCGAGAGCGTGGGCGGTGGGCAGCAGGTCGTCGTGGGCCACCACCCGGCCCACCAGGCCTGCAGCGTGCGCGGCAGCGGCATCGATGACATCGCCGGTGAACAGCAGCTCGGCTGCCCGCTCGCGGCCCACCAGTTGGGCGAGTCGGCCGATGCCCGCCACATCACTCACCAGCCCGCGCAGCACGAACAGTTCACCGAACCTGGCGCGCTCGCTGGCCACGCGGATGTCGGCCATCATCGCCAGCTCCATGCCCCAGCCGACGGCGGCACCGTTCACTGCGGCCACGACGGGAAGATCGCAGTGCAGCAGCGCGTCAGCGGCGGGCGTGAGGCGCGGTGTGCGCTCGGTGGTGCTGAGCGGTGCCTTGCCCTCGGCGCCCCCGCCCATCACCTGGCGCACATCGTCGCCGCTGCAGAAGGCAGGGTCGGCCCCGGTGACGACCAGGCAGCGCGCTCCGGTGGACGGCGCCTCGCGCACCAGCCGTTCGAGGTCGGCGTACATGCCCCAGGTGAGTGCATTGCGGGCGTCGGGCCGGTTCAGCGTGATGGAGCCGACGTGGTCGTCGCCGAGGTGCCACAGGACATCGCTCATGGAGGGCGACCCTAGCGGTGATGCTGCTTCGGCCGCTCCACGGCGCCGCGCCAGGCCCGCTTCGCCTCCACCAGCGGTAGCAGTGCTTCGGCACACCGGTCGGCGGTGTCGGATGCACGTGCTGCCAGCAAACCGAGCGCGAACCACGCATGGGGCTGCTCGTCGACGACGCTGCGGTACACGGCCGCGGCCACGGTCAGGTCGTTGAGCGTGCCGAGTGCCTCCTGCGCCGGGGTGAGCGCTTCGAGGAACACGCGGACCCGCTTGCGCTTGAACAGCGGCGCAGCGAGTTCGGTGAGGTACCGCAACCGCTTCAACCGGCGTCGCAAGCGGTGCCGCTCGGCGGCGTCGAGGTCGGCGAACCGCCCGCCCTGCGCCACCACGTCGTGGTGGAGGTGATCGAGACGGGCCACCACCGTCGCAACGAGACCGTCGACCTCCTCGGTCGCCGCAGCAGCCGAGCCACCGTGTGCATATGCGAGGAGTTCGAGCAGCAACTCGGTGAACTCCCTGCCGCGCAGCAACTCGACCGGGTCGATGTCGGCAGCGGGTGGCAGGTCGACCGGTGGCGCACCTGCGGCGCGCAGGTCGTCGGCCCATCGGGCCAGCACCACCTCGCGGTCGCGCACGGCTCCCAGGTGGCCGAACACCTCGCCGAGCCGCTCGCCGAACGAGGGGTCGACGCGTGTGGCAGGGCCGAGTTCGCGCAGCACGGTGCGTGTCTTGCGGATACCCACGCGCACCTGGTGGATGTGCTCGTGCGCCCCGCCGTCGACCGTGCCCGACGCAGCGGCCCCGGCGTTGCCGACCACCTGCACCAGGCAGACACGCACCATCTCGCGGGTGGCGGCATCGACCGACATCGCTGCGTCGAGCTCGGCCTGCGGCGCACGCACGAGGGCGGTGCCGCCGGTCCCTCCACCGCCGTCGAACCACAGGCCGTGGCGCACCACCCATCGCCGGGCCAACGCGACGACTGCCGCAGGTGCGCCGCGTACGAGCGTCAGGCGCAGCACCGCCGAATCGACACCTCGCTCGCACGACAGGCAGATGACGGCGCCGCGCACCCGGCTCGTCCGCGTCCGTCGCCACACGCCGTCGACCGGTTCGGCCTCGGGCCGGTGCTTGCCCGCCACCTGTCGATCGACCGCATCGACACGTGCGGGAGGGATCCGCAGGACGATCTCGAACGAGGGGTCGTGCGGCTCGGCCATCAACGCGACCGGGCGGTGCTCAGCGACGGGCTCCCATGAACATGCCCTTCAATGCGTCGTAGTGCTCGATGCAGTGACCGGCACCGAGCACGACGGCCTCGAGCGGCATGTTCGACATCTTCACCGGTACCTGCGTCTCGCGTTCGATGCGTGCGGCCAGGCCGCGCAGCAACCCGCCACCGCCGACGAGGTACATACCGCGCACCAGGAAGTCCTGCGCCAACTCGGGCGGTGCCTTGGCCAGGCAACGCACCACCGACGACACGATGCTGCTGACGACGTCGTCGATCGCGAACCGGATCTCCTCCGGGGTGAGCACCACGGTCTTCGGCAGCCCGGTCATCAGATCGCGCCCGCGCACCTCGGCCTGCGTCTCGTCCTCCATCGGCTCGGCCGAACCGATGGCCATCTTCACTTCCTCGGCGGTTCGCTCACCCACGGCGATGCCGTGCTCGCGGCGCACGTAGCTCTGGATGGCGGCGTCGATGTCGAAGCTGCCCACGCGCACGGCTTCGAGGGCGACGATGCCGCCGAGGCTGATGACCGCCGTCTCGCTGGTGCCACCACCGATGTCGATGACCATGTTGCCGACCGGTTCGTCGATGGGCAGGTCGGCACCGATGGCGGCCGCCATCGGCTGCTCGAGCAGTTGCGCATCGGCGGCACCGGCCCGACGAGCGGCGTCGGTGACCGCACGCCGCTCGACCTCGGTGATGGCCGATGGCACGCAGATGACCACCTTCGGCCGGGTGAAGCGGCTCACACCGACGCGCTGCAGCAGCAGGCGGATCATCCGCTCGGTGATCTCGAAGTCGGTGATGGCCCCGCCGCGCAGCGGACGCACGGCGACGATGTAGCCGGGCGTGCGGCCGATCATCTGCCAGGCTTCGCGGCCGGTTGCCAGCACTTCGCCGGTCTGGCGGTTCAGAGCGATAACCGAGGGCTCGTTCAGCACGATGCCCTTGCCCTTCATGTACACGAGCGTGTTGGCCGTGCCGAGGTCGATGGCGAGGTCGCGGGCCATCAGCTGCGCTCCTGCTCGTGCCGGCGGGCCCGGTCCATCACGTCGCGTCGCGCCTCGGGCGACAGTGCGTCGATGTGCCGGCGGAACGTGGCCATGCCCTCATCCTGACGCGGCCGACGGCTGAAACCCAACAGCAGCCCCGCGCCGATGACGAACAGGACCACGACGACGATGCCGGCGGTCACGAGGCGGTGCCCGGTGCTGAGGTTGCCGTGGGCACGGTGGTGGGATCGACCAGATCGTGGGCACCGGTGCCCCAGCCGGATCCGGCACCCTCGTGACCGCCCGCCCAGGTCTCGTGCTTCCAGATGGGGGCGCCGGCCTTCAGGGCATCGATGGCGTACCGAGCGGCCTCGAACGCCTCGGGCCGGTGCGGGGCGCTGACGACCGCAATGACCGAACTCTCACCCAGTTCGAGCCGTCCGGTGCGGTGCAGCAGTGCGATGCGCCCGGTGTGCGGCCAGCGGCGCCGCACCTCGGCGGCGATGGCGTCGAACGACGCCACGGCCTGCTCGGTGTAGGCCTCGTACACCAGGTGCTGCACATCGTCGCGCAGCACCCCCGACTCGTCGACCGCGTGGTCGCGCACGGTGCCGCTGAACAGCACCACGGCGCCGCAGCGGGGCACGACGGCCCAGTCGTAGGCGGCGCCCACCGGCAGCGGGTCGGCGGTGAGCCCGATCCAGGTGTCGGCATGGTCGGGAGGTGTCACGACGAGCATCGTAGCCGCCAGTCGTCGCGACCGGGGAGGGGCGATCCCCCTTCGGTCGGGGTCGTGACTACTCTCGCGCCTTCGTGGAGCGAGGCGATCGGAGTGACGGCCCCTGGGGCGACGACCCCCACGGCCTCGACGACCCCCACGGATCCGACGACCGGGCCGCCGCCTACCCGCCCGCCCCGCTGCCGGCCCACGAACGTGCCTGGCGCCACCCCTCCGAACTCGGCCAGGCCCAATGGGCGATGTCCGAGCCTCCTCTCGTGGTGGGTCGCGGCCTCCTGGCAGCCACCGGGGCCATCGGCACGGTGCTCGGCCTGGCGGTCCTGTGGATGCTGGTGCCTGCCGGCTTCGACGACCGCGGCGAGCCGACGGCCGGCCCCGATGTCACTCGCTCGGTGCAGGCGCTCGCCGCTGTCACGACCGTCAGCGAGTCCGACGGGCCGGTTGCGCGCAACCGGGACGGCGACAACGATGACGACAGCGAGGGCGGCGGCGCATCTGGCACCGTGGCCACTCTGCCGGCCGAGAGCGTGCCGCCGAACACCGTCCGGCTGTCGGCGACACCACGCGGTGCGGGCACTCCGGCGCCTGCGCCATCGGTCCCGGCAATTGCTGTCATGGTGAACGGTTCGGGTCTGCTGCTCACCACGGCCGCCGCCGTGGCGACGCTCGGCGAGGTCGCCCTCGACGACCAGCACACGGGCCAGCTCATCGCCCAGGTGGTGGCGGTCGATCAGGGTGTGGCGCTGCTCGCCCCGTCCGGCGCGGGTGACGCCACGCTCGACGTGCTCGGTTTCGACGCCATCGCCACCGCCGGGCCGGGTGATCCGGTGGTCGTGCTCGGTGCCGATTCGTTCACGGTGTCGTATCCCGAAGCGGGCGAACCAGTCGACCTCGCGACGGCCGACAGCGAGGGGGCAGGTGATGTCGCCGATCTCGCCGAGGGCACGCCGGTCGTCGACGCCGACGGCGCGCTCGTGGGGCTGTGCACCATGGTCGCGGCCGGCGACGGCGGCACCACGGTGCACATCGTGCCCGTCGCCACCCTGTTCGACCCGACCCCCTCAGCCGATGTCGAGGCACAGGCCACCGACAGCGACCCCGCCACACCTGCGGCGCCCGACCCCGTCGACCAGACCGCCTGGTTGGGGGTGCACCTGTCCGCCGGTACCGACCACATCGGCGCCCTCATCGATTCCATCGTGCCGCAGAGCCCCGCCGACACCGCCGGCCTGCGGGTGGGTGAGGTGATCATCGCCGTCGACGGCCAGATGGTGGCCGACGTGGGCGACCTGCTCGCCGCCATGGCCTCCCGGCGCGTGGGCGACGTCGTGGTGCTCACCGTGCTCGAACCCAACGATGCCGCTGCGATGGCATCGAGCCGGCTGATCAGCGTGCTGCTCGCCGCCGCCGCACCGAGCGCGTGAACCGCGCCGTCGCGATCACCCCCAGCAGACCGCTCACCACCAGTGCCCCCAGCGCCAATTCCTGACGGCGCTTGGGTGTGATCATCGTCCACCACCGCTCGTCGGTGCCCTCCACATAGGCCTGCTCGTTGGTGACGGTGGGGACCCAGCCTTCGGCGCGCAGGCGGTCGTTGGCCACCAGCCAGGGAGCGCGGGTATAGCCCAGCAGCCCCGGAGGAATCGGACCGCGTTGGAAGCGCCACCGCAACGAGGCGACGAGGTCGGCGAAGCGGTCGGGCAGCTTCAGCCGCAGCCCCACACCCGACAGGGCGCGCACCGATGCCGCCGGGATGAACCCGTCGGGAGCCACGTTGAACACACCGTCGAGGCGACGCACCACACCCAGTTCCACTGCGGCAGCGAGATCGTCGAGATGCACGAACTGGGCGGGCGGATCGTCGACCGCGAGTCGCTGTCCCATGCCCCACGCCAGGGCGCGGGCGAGCCCACTGGTGCCGTTGGCCGCCATCGGTACCGCAGGGCGCAGCACGGTGACGGTGCGGCCGGGGACGGCCTGACGCCAGGCCTCGGCCAACTGCTCGACCGCGGCCACCTGCGACGCGTACGCGAACTCGTTGCCCGGCCGCAGCACGGCCTCCTCGGTGAGCGGTACGGGGTTGTTGTCCCAGGCGCCGTACACCATGGCCGACGACACCACCACCAGATGGCGGGCGGCATCCACCGTGTCGAGCATCGCCGCAGCACCCGCCGTGATGCTCTCGCGTCGCCGTGCCCGCGAGTCGGGATCGGCGGCACCGAGGTAGACGGCGATCTCGCCCGCATCGGCCTCCACGCTGTCGATGCCGTCGAGCACCGCCAGGCGACCGAGCACACGGGTGCCCAGCGCGCTGTCGGCATCGCTCACCCACACTCCGGTCATGACACGACGCTATCCGGGCCGCCGTTGCCGCACGCCCCGGCACCCCTAGCATGCAGTCATGGCAGCCGATGACGCAGCCGACCCGGGCCAGGGCGGCAACCCGTTCGCCAACCTGCCCATGTTCGGCGATCTGGCCAAGGCGATGGCCGGGCAGGGACCGATCAATTGGGATGCAGCCCGGCAGTTCGCCGGTATGGCCGCCACCGGCGGCGCAGCCGAGGGCAACGTCGACCCGACGGTGCGCATCGCCTACGAGCACCTGCTGCCGATCGCCGAGATGCACGTGCGCGACGTCACCGGTCTCGAGGCACCGCCAGCCACGCTCGAACTCACCACGCCCGGTGTATGGGCCCAGCGCACGCTCGAGGCCTACCGCCCGCTGTTCACCGAACTGGCCACCTCGCTCGGCCGACCGCCCGCCGTCAACGGGTTCGGCGACGACAGCGGTCCCGACCCGATGATGGCCATGTTCGCCGGCCTCAGCCAGATGATGGCTCCGGCAATGCTGGGCATGGCGCTGGGTTCGATGGTCGGCCGGCTCGGAGCCCGCGCGTTCGGCCAGTACGACCTGCCCATCCCGCGGGCCACCTCCACCCTGCTGGTGGTGCCCGCCACCGTCGATGCCTTCGCCGGCGACTGGAGCCTGCCGGTCGACTCGATGCGACTGTGGGTGCTGGCCCAGGAACTCACCGGCCACGCCGTGTTCGCCCAGGCCATCGCCCGCGACACCATCACCTCGCTGGTGCAGCAGCACGTGGCCGCGTTCCGCCCCGATCCGGCTGCCGTGGCCGACAAGCTCGGTCAGCTCGACCTCGACGGCGGCGACCCGATGCAGGCGATGCAGAAGGCGCTCTCCGACCCCGAGGTGTTGCTCGGCGCCGTGCGCTCGCCCGAGCAGATCGCGCTCGCACCGGTGCTCGATGCCGCCACGGCGGCCGTGGTGGGCTTCGTCGACTACACGGTCGACAGCGTGGCGGCACGCATCATCGGTGGCGACGCCCTGCGCATCGCCGAGGCCGTACGCCGACGCCGGGTCGAGGCGGGCGCCGACGATGTGTTCATCGAGCGGCTCCTCGGCCTGCAGGTCACCCCGGCGCTCGTGCAGCGCGGCAAGGCCTTCGTGTCGGGCGTGGTCGACCGTGCCGGCGAGAGCGGGCTCACTCCGCTGTTCACCCGTGTCGGCGCGCTGCCCACACCGGCCGAGCTCGACGCGCCGGGCTTGTGGCTCGCCCGTATCGAACTCTGAGCCGGCTCCGATGACACCGCTCGAGCGCGAGTACTCGCCGTCGACCCGGGTGGCGAGCCTTGCCGCCGAGATCGAGCGCTACCGAGTCGACAGCGATCGGGCTGCAGCGCTCGGACACGAAGTGCTCACCTATGGGCCGCACCCCGACGAGTTCGTCGTCATCGTGCGTCCTCGGCTGATGGGCCATCTCCACGTCTTCGTCCACGGCGGCTACTGGCAGGAGTTGTCGGCGTGGGATTCGCTGGGCCCGGCGCTGGGGTTCGCCGACCAGCCGAACACATCGTTCGCAGCAGTGAACTACTCCTTGGCCCCGGCCGTCGACCTGCCCACGATGATCACCCAGTGCCGCACCGCCCTCCACATGCTGCAGGGGCACTACCTGCCCACCAGCGTCACGCTGTCGGGCAGTTCGGCCGGCGCCCACCTCGCCGCGCACACGGCCATCGCCGCACCACTGCCACTCGACCTGGTCGTCCTGCTCAGCGGCGTGTACGACCTCACGCCGCTCGTCGACACCTACGTGAACGACGCGTTGGGGCTCAGCGTCGCCACCGCGCGCGAGTGCTCGGTGCCGTTCGACGTGCTGCCCGGCGCGCCCGTGGTGGTGGCCCATGGCGACAACGAGACCGCTGCGTTCATCGGCCAGAGCGCGGCGCTGGCGGAGGCATGGGACGCCGAACGGATCGAGATGCCCCACCGGAACCACTTCGACGTCGTGTTCGACCTCGCGCTGCTCGATGTCCCGACGCGTAGAGCGCCAGCGCGGCCAGCGCGGTGACCGCGACGAATGCGAAGCCGTATCGACCGGGCATCGTGAAGAGCACCGGCACCACGCCGGCCGCGACCCATGCCAACTGGAAGCGCGTCTCGAACTGAGCGAACGCCCGACCGCGGTTGGCGTCGGGGGCATCTCGTTGCACGATGGCCTCGAACGCCAACCGTCCCGTCGCTGCCGCGAAGTTCACTGCACCGGCCAGCGCGATGGCGGCGAGCGAACCGCCGAACAGTGCCGCTAGCAGCCCCACTGCGGAAACGAGGAGCAACGACGCCACGAGCATGGTCTCCTCACGCAACCGGCGCCGGATGGTCGGCCCGAGGGCATTGGCGGCCATCGTCATCAGGCTCGCCACCGCCACCGACACACCGAACCACACCAGGCCGGCGTCCTGGCGACGGAACCAGAAGAACAGATGGAAGAACGTGAAGCCCACGGCGGCCCGCACGAACAGCATCGCTGCAGCCGCCAGCACCACGCTGTCGGCGTGCAACTCGTCGTGCTCCAACTGGTTCACGGGCTGTACAGCCACGGCTTCGCGGGGCAGGCGCAGCGCCGCCACCAGCGCCAGCACGAACAGCACTGCCGAGTAGGTGAGCGTGGCGCCCGGCCCGATGGCCTTCTGCAGCAGCGCTGCCGGCAGCACCGCGACCGCGCCGACGAGGCCGGAGATGAGCCCGAGCTTCGAGTTGGCCTCCACCAGTTCGGCATCGCTCGTCACCACACTGGGCACGAGCGCGCTCTTGGAGATGGCGTAGGTCTTCTGCAGCACCATCGCTGCGAACGCCAGGGGGAACAGCAGCAGGCTGTCGACCCGGCTGGCCATCGCCAGGGCCAGGACCACACGCCCCAGGGCCACCACCGCCACCACCAGTCGGCGGCCGCCCTTCATCCGGTCGATCGCCGGGCCGATGAGCGGCGCGACGAACAAGAAGGGCACCATGCTGATGCCCAGGAACAGCAGCACCCGACTGCGCGCCGCATCCGGGTCGAGGCTGAACAGCACCGAGTCGGCGAGCGCCACCACCATCGCCGCATCGCCCGCAGCCATTGCCGCATGGGTCGCGGCGAGCCGACGGAATCGGGAGGGAACCGTCGGCGCGTGCACGGTCGTCATCGTAGGGTCGCCCCATCGGGCGGCCGGGTCGATCAGTTGCTCTTCGACCGCTCGTACTTGTAGCCGAGGCCGCGGATGGTGACGATGCGCTGCGGGTTGGCCGGGTCGGCCTCGAGCTTGCTGCGCAGCCGCTTCACGTGCACGTCGAGGGTCTTGGTGTCGCCCACGTAGTCCGAACCCCACACCCGGTCGATGAGCACCTCGCGGGGCAGCACCCGGCCCGCGTTGGCCAGCAGCAGGTGGAGCAGCTCGAACTCCTTCAGCGGCAATCGCATCGGCTCGCCGCGCACGGTGACCAGGTGTTCATCGGGGTCGATGGTGACGTCGCCCACCACGATGGCGCCCGGACCCACCTCTTGGCCACCGCCCTCGCGGGCGTTGCGGCGCAGCACGGCACGCATGCGGGCCACCAGTTCGCGGATGCGGTAGGGCTTGGTGACGTAGTCGTCGGCACCCACCTCGAGGCCCACCACGGTGTCGATCTCGGCGCTCTTCGCCGTCACCATGATGATGGGCACCTGCGACCGCTTGCGCAGTTGCCGGCAGACGTCGATGCCGCTGATGCGCGGCAGCATCACGTCGAGCAGCACGATGTCGGGCCGCACGATGTCGAACCGGTCGAGCGCCTCGAACCCGTCGCGCGCCACCTCCACCCGGAAGCCTTCGCGCTTCAGGCCCACCTGGAGCGCCTCGACGTAGCTCTCCTCGTCTTCGACGAGCAGGACGACGGGAGTGGTCACGGAACCTCCGGGATGGTGAGGATGAACGTACTGCCCTCGCCCTCGACCGATTGCACGGTCACGTCGCCGTCGTGGTTGTTGGCCACATGGCGGACGATGGCGAGGCCGAGACCGGTACCGCCGGTGTCGCGGCTGCGGGCACGGTCGACGCGGTAGAAGCGCTCGAAGACCCGGTCGAGGTCGCGGGTCGGGATGCCGACACCGAAGTCGGTCACGACCAGACCGACGAACCCGTTGCCACTGCGGGTGCCGATCCGCACCTCGCTGCCGCTCTCGCTGTACTTCACCGCGTTGTCGATGAGGTTGCTGAGGGCCGAGACCAGTTGGCGACGATCGCCCAGGACGGCCAGCGGCTCGGTCGGCTCGTCGAGGTCGAGGCGGATGTCGCGCTGTTCGGCGGCAGCGAGCGAACGCACCACGGCATCGCGCAGTACCCCGGCCACGCTCACCCGTTCGCGCACGGCGCGGCCGTCGAGTTCGATCCGCGACAGTTCGAGCAGGTCGTCGATGGAGGTAGCCGCCCGATGGGCCTCGTCGACCATCTTGTTGGCCAGCCGTCGCACCACCTCGGGGTCGTCCTCGTCGACGATGGTCTCGGCCAGGAGGGCGATGGCGCCGACCGGCGTCTTCAACTCATGGCTGATGTTGGCGACGAAGTCGGTGCGCACAGCGTCGAGTCGGGCCCGCTCGCTGATGTCTTCAACCGTCACCAGCACCCCACCGTCGGCCAGCAGCACTGCCTGCACCTGGACCACCCGCTTCGGGGGGCCGAACAGCTGCACGTCGACATGACCGGGGCGCCCATGGCGGGCCTGCTCGAGCTGACGGTCGACGGCCTCGGCCACCAGGACCCCGGCGTGTCCGGCAGCGAGCAGCGAACGGGCCACCTCGTTGCGGTTCACGATGGTGCCCTCGGCATCGACCAGCACCACGCCCACGGCCAGGCCGTCGAGCGCTGCCTGTGCCCGTGTCGATGCGACCCGAAGCCGTTCGATCTCGGCCCGCGCGTCGGCCAGGTGGGCAGCCGTCGTGTCGTCGGTCGTGTCACGACGGCGCTGGAGCAGGCCCATGTCGGTTCGGCTCAGACCTGGTTCTCGCCGGTGATGATGAACTGCACACGCTCGGCGATGTTCACCGCGTGGTCGCCGATGCGCTCGTAGAACCGCGCCACCACAGCCAACTGCACCGCAACCTGCAGGTCGATGCGCCCGGCCGCATGGCTCTCGAAGATCGCCTGCACGAACTGCTTCTGCAGGCCATCGAGGAACGAGTCCATGTCGTCGAGCGCGGCGGCCTTGGCGGCGTCGTTCTCGACGAACGAGGCGATGGCGGCCTCGTACAACTGCTCGGCCTGCTCGCCCATGCGGCTGATGATGCCGCGCAGCTTCGGGTCGAGGTCGTGGCCGTAGATGCGCCGAGCTGCCTTGCAGATGTTGCACAGCAGGTCGGCGCTGCGCTCGACCTCGGCCGACATGCGCAGCAGCGCCACCACCTGGCGCAGGTCGGAGGCCACCGGGGCCTGCAGCGCCAGGATGCGGTAGCAGTGCTCCTCGAGTTCGAGCGTTCGGTTGTCGACGTCGTCGTCGGCACGAATGAGGTAGTCGGCGCCTTCGAGATCGCCATCGAGCAGCACGGCCGTGGCCCGCGGGATGGTCTCGGTGACCTGGGCGGCCAGGCGCACCAGCTCGTTCTTGGCCTCGGCGAGGTCGGTGTGGAACCCGCGTCGCAACTCGTCCATCAGCCGAACCTCCCGGTGACGTACTGCTCGGTGCGCTGGTCGCTCGGGGTGGAGAACATCTTGGTGGTGCGGTCGAACTCGACCAAGACCCCGGTGCGGCGGTCGCTCTCGGTGTTCACTTCGGTGGTGAAGAACGCCGTGCGGTCACTCACGCGTGCGGCCTGCTGCATGTTGTGGGTGACGATGATGATGGTGTACTGCTGCTTCATCTCCTGCATGAGGTCTTCGATGCGGGCAGTGGCGATGGGGTCGAGCGCCGAACACGGCTCGTCCATCAAGATGACCTCGGGCTCGATGGCGACGGCCCGGGCGATGCACAGACGCTGCTGCTGACCACCCGACAGGCTGAGGCCCGATGCCTTCAGGCGGTCCTTCACCTCGTCCCACAGGGCGGCGCCGCGCAGCGACCGCTCGACCACCTCGTCGAGTTCGGCCTTCTTCTTCACACCCTCGAGCCGGGGCCCGTAGGCGACGTTGTCGTAGATGCTCTTCGGGAACGGGTTCGGCTTCTGGAACACCATGCCGATACGCCGCCGCACCTCGGTGGAGTTCACCTGCGGGTCGTAGAGGTTCACCCCGTGGTACTTGATCGATCCCTCCACGCGGGCGGACTCGATGAAGTCGTTCATCCGGTTGAAGCAGCGCAGCACCGTGGTCTTGCCACACCCTGACGGTCCGATGAACGCGGTGATCTCGTGCGGTCGGATGGTGAGGGTGACGTTGCGCACTGCGCGGAACGCCCCGTAATAGACGCTCAGGTCGCTGACATCGAACACGAGCGACTCGTGCGGATCCTGCGCCGGCTCGGTGGTCATGGCCTCGCTGCTCCTTGTCGACACGACGATACCAGTGGTCATGGATGGCTCCTCGGGGGTGGTCATGTGCCGGATCGGACCTTCTCGAAGCGGTTCCGGAGCAGGATCGCGGCAACGTTGAACAGGAACACGATGACCAACAGCACCAGACCAGCAGCTGCGGCAGCACTCGACCAGCCGTACTCGGCTCCCGGCGTGTCGGGTCGTCCCGACCAGTTGTAGATCAACATGGGGATGGCGGTGAACTTGCCCGTCAGGCTCGCCTCGGGCAGCAGTCCGGTGATGGCCCCGATCATGATGAGCGGTGCGGCCTCACCGAGCGCACGGGCCAACGAGAGCATGGTCCCGGTGAGAATGCCCGGTGCCGCATAGGGCAGCACGTGATCGCGGGTGACCTCCCACTTCGAGGCACCGACGCCGTACCCGGCATCGCGCAGGCCCTGCGGCACAGCCCGGATCGCTTCCATCGAGGTGATGATCACAATCGGCAGGACCAGCGTGGCCAACGTCAGGCCGGCGGCGATGACGCTCTCTCCACCGGTGACCGGGCGCAGCCAGCCGACGAAGATGATGAGCCCGAGCACGCCGTAGATCACTGCCGGCACACCCGAGAGGTTGCGAACATTCACCATCAAGAACCGGGTCAGGCGGTTCTGGTGGGCATATTCCTCGAGGTAGATCGCTGCGGCGACGCCGAGCGGGATGGCGAGCACGAGCACACCGAGACCGATGAACACCGAGCCGTAGATTCCCGGTCCGATACCGACCTTGGTCGGGTTCGAGCCGATCGTGTCGGTGAGAAACGCCGTCCCCCTGTCGCTGAGCAGCGGCATCGCACTGGTGAGGACCTGACCGACGAGGGTGAACAGGATCAGGAGCGTCACCGAGACCGTGACGAGCAGCAGAGTCGCTAGCAGCAGGCCGGCGATGTCGCGATCGCGACGGGTGAGCGACGCTCGTACCGCGTCGGCACCGCGGGCGCCGGCGGCTCCAGGGGTCATGAGTGCCACGAGTTCGCTCCTAGTACTTCTGGCGCACTCGGTGTACGAACCGGTCGCCGATGAGGTTGAGCAGGATGGTGATGAGGAAGAGCAGGAAGCCGACGAAGAAGAGCACTTCGAACGCCGGGCCGACCTTCACCTGGTCGGTGCCGCCAGCCGCGTTGGTCATTGCCGCCGTCATCGTGAGGCCGGGATTCAGCGGCGACAAGCCGTTGTACGGGCCACTGCCGTCGTACCCGCCGGCCATCGTGGCCACCATGGTCTCACCGATCGCTCGCGACGTGGCGATGATGAACGCGGCGACCAGACCCGACACCGCTGCAGGCAGCACCACGCGCAGCGTCGTGCTCACCTTTCGAGCACCGATGCCATAACTGGCCTCCCGAAGCGATGGGGGCACAGCACGCAGGGCGTCTTCGCTGACAGAAGCCATGATCGGGATCACCAGGATCCCGATGCCGAGACCGGCGACCATCATGTTGCGCGGCTGCTCGGGATCGAACAAGCGGCTGACGACATCGGGTGCAATGAACTTCAGAGCGAAGTAGCCGACAACCACCGATGGAATGCCGGCGAGCACCTCGATGACAGGCTTCACGATCCGCCGCACCCGTGCGGGCGCGTATTCGGACAAGTAGATCGCTGCTCCGAGGCCGAAGGGAACGGCCACGAGCATCGCCACCGAGCCGATCACGATGCTGCCGACCACGATGGTGCGCAGATCGAATCGCTCTCGACGCGGGAACCACCCGGTGTCGGTGAGCATCCCCAGATCCCAGTCGATGGCGCGCATGAAGTTGATGGCTCCACGCAGCAGCACGAACAGGATCAACACGCTCACCAGGATCGAGAGCAAGGCGGCCGACTGCATCAGTCGTTGCATCACCTGCTCGCGACGCCGCCGCTTCGGGTCGCCCCGGAGGTCGGCAACAGTGAGACCGACGCCACTGGCGCGCACCTGGTTCGCCGGCATGCTGCTTGCCACCTGGGAGTCCTTCGGTAGGAGGGATGGAGAAACGGCTTCGGGGCCGGCCGACTGCGATGTCGGCCGGCCCCGAGGCTAGTGGGGTCGACTCAGCGTGCGGACCAGGCGTCGACGGAAGCCTGGATACGGTCTGCCGGCAGGTCGACGTAGCCGGCGGCGGCGACCTGGGCGAGCCCGGCCTCCGACAGGTACAGGTCGACGAACGACGCGACGGCCGGGTTCTCAGCAGCAGCGTTCTTGCTCACGTAGATGTAGAGGCTGCGCGAGAACGGGTAGCTGCCGTCGGCGATTGCCTCGACGGTGGGGGCGACACAGCCGTCACCGGCGTCGATGGCAATGCCCTTCATCCGCTCGGCCTCGGCCTGGTAGTAGGCGAAGCCCACCCAGCCGAGGCTGGTGTCGCTGCCCTCGATGCCCTCGACGATCAGGTTGTCGTTGGGGCTCGACGAGTAGTCGGCGCGGGTGGCCTCGTCGGTGCCGCGCTCCTCGGCGAAGTCGCCGATGGCGAACTCGACGAACGTGTCGTAGGTGCCGCTCTCCTCACCGGGGCCGAACACGCTCAGCGGCGCATCGGGGAGGGGCCCCACGGTCGAGCCCAACTCGGTGGCGAGGGTGTTGGCGTCGGCCCAGCTGGCGAAGCCTTCGCTCTCGGGTCCGATCAGGGCGTAGAGCGCCGGGACGTCGAGACACTCGACGGCGGCGTTCGCCGGGCTGGTGGCAACGGTCAGACCGTCGATCGCCACCTCGAGTTCGACGTACTCGATGCCGGCCTCTGCGCACAGGGCGGCTTCTTCGTCCTTGATCTTGCGCGAGGCATCGCTGATGTCGGCCTCACCGGCGCAGAACTTCTTGAAGCCGTCGCCGGTGCCCGGGCCCTCGACCGTGACCTTCAGTTCGCCGCCGGACTGCTCGAGGGCGAGTTCGCCGACCTTGATCGAGATGGGCTCAACGGTCGACGAACCCGTCACGAACACCTCACCCGCCGCGAGTTCACCCTCGCCGCCGCCAGCAGCAGTGGTCTCGGTGCCCATGGTGGTCTCCGGGGCCATGGTGGTCTCGGCCGCAGCCGTGGTCTCCGGGGCAACGGTGGTCTCGGCCGCAGCCGTGGTCTCGGCCGATTCCTTGTCGTCGCCGCATGCGGCGCCGAGCAGGCCGAGGGTGATGACGCCGGCCAGTGCCAGACGCCGCTTCGAGGTGTTCACGCTGATGTCTCCTTCAGATGGGTTGAGGTAGGGGGAACAACCGCCCGGCACCGTAAGCAGAGCAGGTGTCGTTCATCCCCCGTTCAGATGAACGACGGGTGAACGGGCGTCGAAGTGACCGTGAAGTCGGGCCGGGCGACTGTGGCGCCGGCTCAGCGCTTCTGCGTCTTGGCCACCCAGCGGTAGAACCGCTCCTGGGCGTCGCCGTCGGCGAAGTGCTCGGGACCGCGCCGGTGCCACGTGCCGTCGGAGGCCAGTTCCCACCGCACCGAATCGTCGGCGAGCAGCATGTCGAACACCGTGTCGAGCCAGGCCCGGTGCTTGGGATGGGTGACCGGCACGAGCACCTCGATACGACGGTCGAGGTTGCGTTCCATCCAGTCGGCCGAACCGATGAGGTACAGCGGCCTGGGCCCGCTCTCGGTGTCGGTCTGTTCACCATGACCGAAGCAGACGATGCGCGAGTGCTCGAGGTATCGCCCGAGTTGCGACCGCACCCGGATGGTCTCGCTCTGCCCGGCCACGCCGGGCACCAGACAGCAGATGCCGCGCACCACCAGATCGATCTGCACCCCAGCGCGGCTGGCGTCGTAGAGCGCCTCGATGAGCATCGGGTCGACCAGTGAGTTCAGCTTGGCGGTGATGCGCCCCTCGGTGCCGTACGACGACTCGTGCTCGATCAGATCGAGCAACTGCCCGCGCAGTTCGCGCGGTGCCACGAGCAGGTTGCGGTACCGGTGGGCGCGGCTGTATCCGGTGAGGTGGTTGAACAACTGCGAGATGTCGGCGCCCACATCGGGGTCGCACGTGATGTAGGCCACGTCCTCGTACAGCCGGGCCGTCTTGGAGTTGTAGTTGCCGGTGCCGATGTGGCAGTAGCGGCGCAGACCGTCGTCGTCGTTGCGCACCACCAGCACGCACTTCGCGTGGGTCTTCAGGCCCACCAGGCCGTACACCACGTGCACCCCGGCTCGCTCGAGCGCCTTGGCCCAGCCGACATTGGTGGCCTCGTCGAAGCGGGCCTTCAACTCCACGAGCACCGCCACCTGCACGCCCCGCTCGGCCGCCCGGATGAGGCTGCGGGCGATGGGGCTGTCGCCACCGGCGCGGTACAGGGTCATCTTGATCGACTGCACCTTGGGGTCGTCGGCGGCCTGGGCGATGAAGCTCTCGGTGCTGCTGGCGAAGCTCTCGTAGGGGTGATGCACCAGCAGCGCCCGCTCGCGCACCACCGAGAAGATGCTGCGCCCGGTGTCGTCGGCAGCGACGATGCGGCCCGCGGTGACCGGGGTCCACGGGGTGTCGCGTAGATCGGGTCGGTCGAGCGAGGCCAACTGGAACAGACAGGTGAGGTCGAGCAGTGTCTCGTGGTAGCTCACGTCGGCCGCTTCGAGATCGAGTTCGCGGGTGAGCAGCTCGACCATCTCGTCGCTCATCCCCTGTTGCACCTCGAGGCGCACGGCGCGGCCGAAACGTCGGCGACGCAACTCCAACTCCACCGCGGCGAGCAGGTCGTCGGCCTCCTCCTCTTCGAGGGTGAGGTCGACGTTGCGGGTGACGCGGAACGGCCAGCAGTCCTCCACCACCATGCCCGAGAACAGCAGGTGGAGGTGCGCGGTGATGATCTGCTCGACGGGCACGTACCGCACACCGTCGCTCAGCGCGATGAGCCGCGGGAAGACGTTGGGCACCTTCACCCGGGCGAAGCGCCGCTCGCCGGTCTCCGGATCCGACACCATGGCCGCCAGGCTGAGCGCCAGGTTGGAGATGTACGGGAACGGATGAGCGGGGTCGACCGCCAGCGGGGTGAGCACCGGGAAGATGCGGCGTTCGAACACCTCGGTCAGTTCGATCCGGTCGGCGACGCCGAGGTCGTCCCATCCGAGCACGTTCACGCCCACCTCGGCGAGCGCCGGTACCAGCGTCGACCGCCAGAGCTGCTCTTGGCGGGCCACCATCACCGACACCGCGTCGCCCACCACCGTCAGCTGCTCGGCAGGCGTGAGACCGTCGGCCGAGCGGACCGTCAGGCCGACGGCTCGCTGGTCCTTCAGCGCGGCGACACGCACCTGGAAGAACTCGTCGAGGTTGCTCGAGCAGATGGCGACGAACTTCACCCGCTCGAGCAACGGGATGCCCGGCTCGGCAGCCAGTGACAGGACGCGGTCGTTGAACCCCAGCCAGCTCAGTTCACGGTTGAACAGCCGGCCGCTCATCGGCCGTGCCGGTCAGGAGTCGCTCTCGGGATGCCCGAGGTCCCACTCCACCGAGACGTGCTCGCGTTCGCCGTCGCGCATGATGCGCTCGCGGTTGCGGCGGAACTGGGGGTCTTGCGGGGGCAGCAGCACCAGGCGAGCGAGCGCCCGGGTGCGGAACTCCTCGACCACGGTACGGTCGCCATAGTCGCCGTAGACCTCCCAGTGCGGCGCAACGGGCCCAAGGTAGACGATGCGGACGTGCGCCCGGGGCGCTTCCATGGTGGTGTCGGTCATCAGTCGATCAGCTTTCCTCGTGCCTCGAACGGCTCACATGGGGCGCACCAAGTGTACCGGGATGGCGGAAAGGCTGTGCCTGGTCGGAGTGCGCTGGTAACCTTCGGGTTTCCGGGAACCAATCCTCACGCTGCGACGTCAAAGACAGTGGACGATCGTGTCGTGTGGTTCGACGGGAGCCTCTCGGGGCTTGGTGCGGGCGCACAACCAGGTCGGTCCAACGGCCGAAAGGAGACGCCATGCAACGCAACGAATCCCCCCTCACACTCCCCACCCCTGTCGTCATCCCCGCCCCCCGGCCGAGCGACGACGAGTCGGTCACGGCCTGGATGGCACTGGGCAACTGCCGCAACTATCCGCCGGCTGTGTTCTTCCCGAGCGACGGCGTCGGCGTCGACCGGGCCCGCAAGATCTGCGCCGACTGCCCGGTGTCGGCCACCTGCCTCGAGTACGCGCTTGCCGAACGCATCGAGCACGGCGTGTGGGGTGGCTGCAGCGAGCGCGAACGGCGCCGCATCCTGAAGCGCCGCCGCGACGTCGGCTCGCGCTGAGCGCACCCGCCACTCGACTGACCCCTAGACGCGACACGGGCGCCGTCTCCTCCGAACGGAGGGGCGGCGCCCGTTGCGTACTGAGTGATCAGTTGCCCGAGTCGGACTTCTGCTCGGTCTTCGTGTCGGTCTTGTCGGTTTCCTTCTGACCCTCGGCCAGACCGGACTTGAACTCCTGCTGGGCCTTGCCCAGGTTCTTGGCCAACTTCGGCAACTGCGAACCGCCGAAGAGCACCAGGACGACGACGATGATCAGGATGATCTCGGGCGGATCGAGGAAAGCGAGCATGGTGTCAGGCTAGCACGGTGCGGTGGCGATGCGCCTGCAGCTCAGGCGGTGACGCGACGTGCGGCGAGGGCGCGCTGGCGGCGCAGGCGGCGACGCTCGCGCTCGGACAGGCCGCCCCAGATGCCGAACTTCTCGCCGTTGGCAAGCGCGTACTCGAGGCAGTCCATGCGTACCACGCAGCCACGGCACACCTCTTTGGCCTCACGCGTGGATGCGCCGCGCTCGGGGAAGAACAGGTCGGGATCGACGCCCAAGCAGTTGGCCTGGTCCTGCCAACTGCGCTCGTCGTTCGCGTGCTCGGAATCCATTCGGACCTCCCCTACTCGTGCCGTCTCGCTGATGAACAACGGACGGCCTACCACTGCTGTAATTACAGCGGTGTCATTGTTCACGAAACGATCACGTTCGCGCAAGAGGGAATCGTCAAGAACTGGTCAAACCCACCACGAGGCGTGACATCCGTACCGGGAATCGGCGCGTTCAGCCTGCTCGGCGAGCACCGCGTCCGCGGGCGAGTTGGCGCTTGTGCTCGATGAAGTCGACCAACACGTAGTCGCCGAGGGTCTCGTTGTTGGTGAAGAACGCCCGGCCGCGGTTGATCGATGTGAGCTTCTCGATGAACGAGCGGAGCCCGTGGTCGGCGTCGAGCATGAACGTGTTGATGCGGATGTTCTCGCGGGTGCAGCGCAGCGCCTCGCGCAAGGTGGCCTCGACGGTCTCGTACACCGGCGGGTAGTTGAAGAACACCTGACCGTTGCCCATGATGTGCGCCGTCGGCTCGCCGTCGGTGATCATGATGATCTGCTTGGTGCCGCTCTGGCGGGCCAGCAACTGGCGGGCCAGCGTGAACGCGTGGTGCATGTTGGTGCCGTAGGCGTAGTCCCAACTCACTTCGGGCAACTGCTCGGGGCTCAGCACCCGGGCGGTCTCGCCGAAGCCGATGAGGCCGAGGTAGTCGCGCGGGTACTGCGACGAGATGAGCGAGTGCAGTGCCATCGCCACCTTCTTGGCCGGCAGGAAGTTGTCGCGCATCGGCATGCTCATCGACAGGTCGAGCATCAACACGGTGGACGACCGGGTGAGGTGCTCGGTGCGCTCGATCTCGAAGTCCTCGGGATCGAGGCGCACGGGCGTGCCCGAACCCTGGCGACGAACCGCGTTGCGGATGGTGCGCTGCAGGTCGAGGTTGAACGGATCGCCGTACTCGTACTGCTTGGTGTCGTAGGTGCGTTCGTGGCCTTGGCCCAGCCGGTTCAGCTGGTGCTGGCCACCCGTGTCCTTGGTGAGCTTGTCGAACAGGTCCTTCAGCGCGTTGGCGCCGATCTTGCGGAGGCCCTTCGGGGTGAGTTCGAGGCGGCCCTCCTTGTTGTCGATGAGGCCGGCGTCCTGCAGCATCTTGGTGAGTTCGGCGAGCCGTTCGAGCGAGCGGGCCGCGTCGTCGCCCAAGAGGTCGCGCACCCGGTCCATGTCGGCCTCGGCCAGCGCGGCAGGGTTGGTGGCGTTGCGCATCAGGTTCTCGAGCCGGTCGAGGTCGCCGAGTTCCTGCATGGTCTGCATCGCCTGGCTCATGCCCATCGGATCGGAGCCCTCGAACTCGTAGCTCTGCCCCCAGTTCATCTGCGGGTACATCGAGCGCAGGTTCTGACCCAACTGCTCCATCTGCCAGCGCAGGTCCATGTCGTCGAGCAACTGGTCGCTCAGCTGCTGCAACTGGGCCCGCTGCTCGGGGGTCATCGAGTTGAGCATCGCCTGCATCGCCGCCATGCGCTGGGCCATCTGCTCGAGCAACTCGTCGAGGTTCTGCGGGTTCTCGGGGAAGAAGTCGCCGAACTGCTCCATGAACTGCTCGAACTGCTCGTCCTCGCCGTTGGCGCGGCGTTCGATCATCTCGTTCAGCGCCGCCATCATGTCCTTCATGCGCTGCATGGCCTCGGGGGTCATGTTCTGCATCGCACTGCTCATCTGGTCGACGGTCTGCTGCATCAGCTGCTGGCGGAGCTGGTCCATCAACTGCTCGAACCGCTGCGCCGCCTCGGCCGACTCGAAGTCGTAGGCCGACAGTTCGCGCACCTTGCCGGCGAGGTCGTCGGGCAGCATGTCGAGCCGGAAGTTGCGGTCGTCGGCGGCGTTGCGGGCTGCCTCGGCGCGGCGTTCGTCGCCGCTGCGCTCGGCGTCGCGGGTGGCGTTCTCGATGGCGTGGCGTTCTTCGTCGACGATGTCGTCGAGCGCGTCGGCGATCTCCTGGTACACGCCGCCGAGGTCGGAACGCTCGAGGCGCTCCTGGCGCTGCTGGCGCAGGCGTTCCATCAGTTCCCGCAGGCCCTGCATGCGCTCGCCGTTGCGGTCGGTCATGCCCTCCTGCAGCAGGCGGCGCAACGCACTGTTGATGTCGCCGTGGTACAGCAGGTCGTCGGTGAGTTCCTCGAACAATGAGTCGGCGTCGAGGTCGAAGCCCTTCTGGGTGCCGTCCCATCGCGAGTAGGTGAACCGGGCTGCCATGGGGGCACCCTAGTCGCGCGATCGTTCCGGCCGTACTGGCGAATCTGTGAAAACGATCGCAGGAACACGCCCCATCGCTGTCACGCCGGTACTCTCTGTGGTCATGCGTGTCCCCCGCACGTTCGCCTTCGTCGACCTCTCCGGGTTCACGAACTACACCGCCGCCTTCGGCGACGACGCCGCTGGGCGCATCCTCGGCGCGTTCCGCACCCTGGTGCGCCAGACCGCCAGCGAGCGCGGTGTGCGCATCGCCAAATGGCTGGGCGACGGCTGCATGATCGTGTCGGTCGACCAGCCCAGCGCCATCTCGTTCGCCCTCGACCTCGAGCACCGCTCGGCCGAGGTGTGCGCGCCCCTGTCGCTGCGCGTGGGCATCGCCTCGGGCTACGCCCTGCTGTTCGAGGGCGACGACTACATCGGCTCGGCCGTCAACATGGCCTCGCGGTTGTGCGACGCTGCCGGCCCGTTCGAGGTGCTGATGCCGTCGATGCAGCTCGAACGACTGCCCGAGGGCGTCACCGCCACCCCGCACGGGTCGCTCGAACTGCGCGGCTTCCCCGGCCCCATCGAAGTGCTCGAACTCGACGGGCGCCCCACGTTCACCCCGTTGAACGACACCAGCGAGCTGTGGACTCGCACCCCGTTCGACTGAGCGGCGAGCCGATCACCCCGGCGTCCGCCACGCTGTCGGTCGGTGTCGTCACCGACACGATCGGCGACCACCTCGACACCGCCATCGGGCTCGGTCTCGGCCATGTGCGGCTCACCCTTCCGTGGGCTGCGACGCAACCCCGAGCGGGCGCTGTGGCAGGCAAGGTGGTGGAAGAAGTGCTCGGAGCCGTGCGCACGCTGCGCACCGCAGGCGTGCGGGTGTGGCTGTGCCTGCTGTCGCCCGAGGTGCCGCTGTGGTTCGACGACGAGGGCGGCTTCACCGACGACCGCGCCGCCGGCCACTGGTGGCCACGCTGGGTCGAGGCAGCGGCCGACACCTTCGGCGACGACGTCGACGGCTGGGTGCCGTTCGAGGCGCCGTGGGCGATGGTGCAGCGACTGGCACCCGCCGACCCCCGTAAACAGGGCGAGATCTTCCACACGCTGGCCATCGCCTGGCGCGACGCGTGGCGACTGCTGCACGGCCCCGTGCCCGTGGCCGCCTCGCTCGATGTGCGCACCGTACGCATCCCTGCCGACGATGTGGTGGCCGCCGAGTGGGCGCGCCGCGAGGATCAGTTGCGCTGGCGACTCTGGTTACGGGGTCTGGCCGACGGCACCGTCAGCATTCCCGGGCGCGCCGACCGCGAGGTGCCCGACCTGGCCGGCGCCTGCGATCAGTTGGGCATCGCCCTCAGCGGCACCGGGCCGGGCGACCTCGAGGCGCTGCTGCACCGGGTGGCCGAGCAGGGGCCCGAACTCCCGATGGCCGTGACGTTCCGACCCACCGGCCCCGACCGCGATGCCCGCGCCGAAGGCGTGCACGACACACTGGCACTCGTGCGCAGGCTGGCCACCGGGTTGCCACTCGAACGCCTCACGTTCACCGACCTCGACGCCACCGCCCACGCGCTGGGCTGAGGCCCGCGCCGACCCGGTTCGACCCGGCTGGTGCCGTCAGCTGCGGCTGCGGTAGGTGGCGCCGCCCTGTGCGGTTGCGTCCTTGTTCAGCCGCTTCGACAGGTGCAGGCCCTCGAGCACGAACTCGACAGCTGCGGCCACCGCAGCGGGCGACTCGTCGCCACCGGTGAGCGACTGCACCGCAGTGCGCAGCGCGGGCACCTGCTCGACGAGGCGGGCCTCGTCGGCCGACGGGATGTCTTCACCCGTGTGGGCGACGATGCCCTCCTCGAACGAACCCACCACATCGCGGACGAGGTCGGGGGTGATTCGCTCCTTGTACACGGTGAGCACCGCACCCTTCACGAGGTTCTCGAGGATGATGCCGTCGCGACCCTCTTCGAGCGACTCGATCTCGATCTTGCCGCCCGACGAAGCAGCGAGGGCCTCGAGGTCGCACACCCGGGCGACCACGCTCTGCTCGCCGGCACGCAGGCCGCGGCGCAGCGCATTCGCACCCAACACCTCGAGGTTGCTCACCGACAGACGCACGCTCACACCACTGCGCTGGTTCACCTGGTTGCTCGACCGAGCCATCTGGCTGAACGTGGCCACCACCCGCTCGAGGTAGTCGGGCACCTTCACGGTGATGCCACCCACCGAGGCGGGCCGCGCCTCTTGGCGCATGATCTCGACCTCGGTGTCGGCGTCGAGCGGGTAGTGCGTACGGATCTGGCTGCCGAAACGGTCCTTCAGCGGGGTGATGATGCGGCCGCGGTTGGTGTAGTCCTCGGGGTTCGCACTGGCCACCAGCATGATGTCGAGGGGCAGGCGGATCTTGTAGCCGCGCACCTGCACGTCGCGCTCTTCGAGCACGTTGAGCAGACCCACCTGGATGCGCTCGGCGAGGTCGGGGATCTCGTTGATGGCGAAGATGCCGCGGTTGGTACGCGGCACGAGGCCATAGTGCAGGGTGAGTTCGTCGCTGAGATAGCGACCCTCTGCCACCTTGATGGGGTCGACCTCGCCGATGAGATCGGCGATGGAGGTGTCGGGGGTGGCGAGCTTCTCGCCGAAGCGGTCGCTGCGGTGCACCCAGCCGATCGGCGTGTCGTCGCCCTGCTCGGCCACCAGGTCGCGGGCGTGCTTGCTGACCGGATGGTACGGGTCGTCATTGATCTCGCTGCCGGCGACGATGGGCATCCACTCGTCGAGCAGCCCGGTGAGCGAGCGGATCATGCGGGTCTTCGCCTGGCCGCGCTCGCCCAGGAAGATCACGTCGTGGCCGGCCAAGAGGGCGTTCTCGAGCTGCGGCATCACCGTGTGCTCGTAACCCATCACCCCTTCGAACAGTGGCTCGCCGGCAGCGATGCGCGCCACCGCATTGCGGCGGATCTCCTCCTTCACCGGCACCGACTGCCAGCCCGACGCGCGCAGCGCACCCAGGGTGGCGGGCAGCGAGGCAGGAGGTGTGAGCGGTGCGGAGGAAGGCGTCGTCATGCGGGCGACCCTACCGCGGGACGGGTGAACCGTTCCCCTCGCGCCCGGTCTGTGACCGGATCCACACGGCTACGCTGCCCGAGTGGATCTGAGCGGCACCTGGCGGGCTCGCCCGGCCGACGACGACGTGCGGCGAAGCGGCGTCGGGCTCGAGTGCGACGACCGCGACTGGCCCACGGTGAACGTGCCGGGCCACTGGCGATCGACCGCCGAGTTCGCCGACGCCGATGGCCCGATGATGTACCGCCACCGGTTCGACCTGCCCGTACCCGGCGACGACCAGCGCGTGTGGGTGGAGGTAGGTGGCGCGTTCTACCAGGCCGATGTGTGGCTCGACGGCGCCTATCTCGGCGATCCGGAGGGCTACTTCGTGCCGGCGGCGTTCGACATCACGGCGCTCGCCCGTCTCGCCGACCAGCACGTGCTGGCCATCGAGGTCTCGTGCCCCCGGCAGACCGCCCCGGTGAACCGGCGAACGCTCACGGGCACCTTCCAGGGCGGCACGGCGTTCCCGCCCGACTGGAACCCGGGCGGGTTGTGGCGGCCGGTCACCATCGGCACCACCGGCCCCATCCGCATCGACCGCTGCCGGGTGCTGTGCCGCGACGCGAACGACAGCCGCGCCCACCTTCGTCTGGCCACCCGTCTCGACAGCGACCGGGCATGCCGGGTACAGGTCACCACCGTGGTCGACGGAGTGGTGCTGGCCGAGCACGACCATGCCCTGGCCAAGGGCACCAACGAGTTCGCGTGGAATCTCGACGTTTCCAGCCCGCGGCTGTGGTGGCCGTGGAGCCTGGGCGCGCAACCGCTCACCGCGGTGTCGGTGGAGGTGCGTCTCGACGGGGTGCTCAGCGACCGGCATCAGGTCCTCACCGGGCTGCGCCAGGTGGCCTTCGACGACGGCGTGCTGTCGGTGAACCGCGAGCGACTGTTCACCAAGGGCGTCAACCTGCTGCCCGCCCACGCCGATCCGGCGAGGGTGACGGCCGAGGGACTGCGCAGCGACATCGAACTGGCGCGTGATGCCGGCCTCGATCTCGTGCGGGTGCGCGGCCACGTGGCCCGACCCGAGCTGTATGCGGCGGCCGACGAACTGGGCATGCTCGTGTGGCAGGACTTTCCCCTGCACGGCCGCTATGCGCGCACGGTGCGTCGCCAGGCTGTCGAGCAGGCCCGGGGCATGGTCGACGTGCTCGGGCACCATCCGTCGATCGCACTGTGGTGCGCGCACGACACACCCGAGGTGCGCAGGTGGGCACAGCAGTTGCCCACCTGGAACAAGACCATCCTCGACCGGTGGGTGAAACGGGCCATCGAGAAGGCCGACGAGACGCGGCCCGTGCTGGCCCACAGCGGTGTGCCGCCCCATCTGCCGCAGTTGGTCAGCAGCGACAGCAGCCTGCGCTTCGGGTGGGGCCGCGGTGAGGTGCGCGACCTGGCCGGGTTCGCCGCGGCCATGCCGAACATGGTGCGGTTCGTCAGCGACTTCGGCGCCCAGTCGGTGCCCGATTCGTGCGAGTTCATCGACCCCACCGACTGGCCGCGCCTCGACTGGCGCGGGTTGGTGAGCGACCACGGCCTCGACCTGGCGGCGATGGAGCGGTACGTCTCGCCGTCGCGGCATGTGAGCCTGGCCGCGTGGCGCGAGGCCACCCAGCGCTACCAGGCGCAACTCCTGCGCCGCTCCATCGAGACGCTGCGCCGCCTGAAGTACCGGCCCACGGGCGGCTTCTGTCTGTCGTCGCTCGCCGACGCCGTACCGCTCGTGTCGATGTCGCTCGTCGACCATCGACGCCGACCCAAGGCCGCCTACGACAGCGTGGTCGACGCCTGCCGCCCGGTGATCGTGGTGGCCGACCTGTTGCCCGACACCATCGCGCCGGGCTCGTCGATGACAGTCGACGTGCACGTGGTCAGCGATCTGCACCGGCCGCTGCATGGCGTGAGGTGCACCGCCACCCTCGGCGCCGGCGACGCGAGCACGGTGGTGCAGTGGCAGGGCGACATCGCGGCCGACGCCTGCCAACGAGTGGGGACGGTGCACATCACCGCCCCCGATGCCGGCAGCGACATCGTGCTCGACCTCCTGCTCGAACTCGCCCCCGACAGTCCCGAGGGCGAGGTGGTGACCAACCGCTACCGCACCACCGTGGCGCGCTGACGCCCAGCGGTTCTGTGTCTCGACTCAGATGCGGGCGATGAGCTTGCGGTTCTTGAACTTCGCCTTGCGATAGTCGGCGTTCATGAGGGCGATCACGTCGATCGAGATCTCCTTCGGGCACGCTGCCTCGCACTCGCCGTGGTTGGTGCACGAGCCGAAATAGCTGTCCATGGTTTCCACCATCGACTCGGCCCGCTTGTAGCGCTCGGCCTGACCCTGGGGCAGCACGTTCAAGTGGGCGAGCTTCGCCGCCGTGAACAGGTTGGCCGCGCCGTTCGGGCAGGCCGCCACGCAGGCGCCGCAGCCGATGCACGCCGCGGCGTCCATCGCCGCGTCGGCCACCGGCTTGGCGACCGGGATGAGGTTGCCGTCGGGTGCGCCACCGGTCTCGGCGGTGATGTATCCACCCGACTCGACGATGCGGTCGAACGCCGAGCGGTCGACCATCAGGTCCTTGATGATGGGGAAGGCCGACGCCCGCCAGGGCTCGATGGTGATCTCCGCACCCGACTGGAAGGTGCGCATGTGCAACTGGCACGTGGCCGTGCCTCGCTGCGGGCCATGGGCCTGGCCATCGATCATCAGCGAGCAGGTGCCGCAGATGCCCTCACGGCAGTCGTGGTCGAACGTGACCGGTTCGCGGCCTTCGCCGATGAGCCGCTCGTTCAGCACGTCGAGCATCTCGAGGAACGACGCCTCGTCGCTGATCGAGTCGACGAGGTGGTGCTCGAAGTGCCCACGGTCGGCAGGGCCCGACTGGCGCCAGATCTTCAGCTTGATGTCGGTGAGGTGCCGGGCGTGGCCGGCCTGGGGTGAGGCGCTCACTTGTAGCTCCGGGTGGCGAGGTGGACGGTTTCGAACTCGAGCGGCTCGATGTTGCGGATGGACTGCATCGGATCGCCAGCCCACTCCCAGGCAGCCACGTGGGCGAAGTTCGCGTCGTCGCGCACCGCTTCGCCCTCGTCGTCCTGGTACTCGGCACGGAAGTGGCCGCCGCAACTCTCGCGGCGCTCGAGCGCGTCGCGGCACATCAGCATGCCCAACTGGAAGAAGTCGTCGACCCGACCGGCCTTCTCGAGGGTCTGGTTCACCGAGGTGGCGTCGCCGGTGACGCGCAGGTCCTTCTGGAACTCGTCGTACAGCGCCGGCAGTTCCGACAGCGCCTTCTCGAGACCCTGCTCGGTGCGCTCCATACCGCAGTAGTCCCAGATGATCTTGCCGAGTTCGCGGTGGAACCAGTCGGGCGACCGCGTGCCCTTGATGTCGAGGTAGCCCTGGTAGCGAGCGCGGGCGTCGTTCTCGGCGAGCTTGAACGCCTCGTGGTCGACCCCCGGCATGGGCTTGTTCAGCATGGGGGCCAGGTAGTTGCCGATGGTGTACGGCAGCACGAAGTAGCCGTCGGACAGACCCTGCATGAGGGCCGACGCACCGAGGCGGTTGGCGCCGTGGTCGCTGAAGTTCGCCTCACCCGCGGCGTACAGGCCGGGGATCGTGGTCATCAGCTCGTAATCGACCCACAGGCCACCCATCGTGTAGTGGCTTGCCGGGTACATGCGCATCGGCGTCTGGTACGGGTCTTCACCCGTGATGCGCTCGTACATCTGGAACAGGTTGCCGTAGCGCTCTTCGACGACGTCCTTGCCGAGCCGATTGATGGAGTCGGCGAAGTCGAGGTACACGCCGTTCTTCAGCGGGCCCACGCCGCGGCCCTGGTCGACGGCACGCTTGGCGGCGCGCGACGAGATGTCGCGCGGGGCCAGGTTGCCGAAGCTGGGGTACAGCCGCTCGAGGTAGTAGTCGCGGTCGCTCTCGGGGATCTCGTGCGGGGCGCGTGTCTCGTCGGGGTTGGTGGGCACCCATACCCGGCCGTCGTTGCGCAGCGACTCGCTCATCAGCGTGAGCTTCGACTGGGTGTCGTCGCTCTGCGGAATGCAGGTGGGGTGGATCTGGGTGTAGCACGGGTTGGCGAAGTAGGCGCCCTTGCGGTGAGCCCGCCACGCCGCCGTGACGTTGCACGCCATCGCATTGGTGGAGAGGAAGAACACGTTGCCGTAGCCACCGGTGCACAGCACCGTGGCGTGGGCGGCGTGCGACTGGATGGCACCGGTGAGCAGGTCGCGCACGACGATGCCGGCGCAGCGGCCGTCGACGGTGACCACGTCGACCAGTTCGGTGCGGTTGAACAGTCGAACGTTGCCGAGGCCGATCTGGCGGGCCAACTGCTGATAGGCGCCGAGCAGCAACTGCTGGCCGGTCTGGCCACGTGCGTAGAACGTACGACTGACCTGGGCCCCACCGAAGCTGCGGTTGTCGAGCAGGCCGCCGTACTCGCGAGCGAACGGCACGCCCTGGGCCACCATCTGATCGATGATGTCGACACTCACCTGGGCCAGGCGGTGCACGTTGGCCTCACGGGCACGGAAGTCGCCGCCCTTGATGGTGTCGTAGAAGAGACGGTGCACCGAGTCGCCGTCGCCCTTGTAGTTCTTGGCAGCGTTGATGCCGCCCTGGGCCGCGATGGAGTGTGCCCGCCGCGGCGAGTCGTGGAAGGTGAACACGTCGACCTGGTAGCCCAACTCGGCCAACGTGGCTGCCGCCGACGCACCGGCCAGGCCGCTGCCGACGACGATGACCTTGAACTTGCGCTTGTTGTTGGGGTTCACCAACTTCATGTCGCTCTTGTAGGTGTCCCACTTGTCCTCGATCGGACCGGCGGGCGCCTTGCTCTGCAGCTCGATGCTCATGTCTCTCTCCTGGACCGATCAGCCGACGATGCCCGCGAGGACAGCGACCGGGAACGACACGTTGCCGACCACCACGATGGTGGCGACGCCGATGGCAATTGCTCGACGCCACTCGTTGAAACGGGGGTTGTTCCAGCCCATCGACTGGAACAGGCTCCAGGTGCCGTGGAACAGGTGCACCCCGAGGGCGATGTTGGCGAGGATGTAGAACACCGCAACCGGCACGCGCTCGAAGCTGCGCACCACGTTGGCATACACCTCTTCTTTCACGAACTCGTCGCTGCTGCCGATGGTGTTGGTGACACCGAAGGTGAAGTCGAGCAGGTGCCAGACGATGAACAGCAGCACGACGATGCCGGTCATCCGCATCGTGCGGCTGGCGAAACTGGCCACCTGGTAGTCGCGGGCACTCTGGTACTTCACCGGACGTGCGTGCCGGTTGAGCTGGGTGAGCGTGTAGGCCGCGTGGATGTGCAGCAGCACTGCCGTGACGAGGCCGCCGCGCATGATCCACAGCACGGCGCCCTCGGGAGCGATGGGGTACAGCAGGCGGTTCAGGAACTCGGCGTAGTGATTGAGGTCTTCCTCGCCGAGGTACATCTTCAAGTTGCCCACCATGTGGGCCACCACGAAGCCGATCATCAGCAGGCCGGTGACGGCCATCACGTACTTCTTGCCGACGGCGGTGCCGTACAGGTCGAGCAGGAAGGGCTTGCGCTTGCGCGTCGCCGTGGCCGTGCCGGTGACGGGGCCGCGAGCGGGAGGCGGAGCAATGGTCTGGGCCATGGTTACGACTGCTTTCGTGACATCGAGGTGACGCTGGA
>JBIIDH010000028.1:0-34201 GCA_044238435.1 Ilumatobacteraceae bacterium
GCGGCATCGACACCCTGCCCAGCATCAGAGCTGGCATCGACCAGCCCGACAACTAACATCCCGCACGAACATCAAACTGTTCACTTTTCGACCGTCACAAACGCGCAGTTTTCGGGCGTCATCGACACCCGGAGCCGAGGATGTATCCCGAACCGCCACAAGAAGAGTGCGTACATCGCGAGCAGCCCTCCGAGCACCAGGCCGCCGAACTCGCGGTTGGTATCGAAGCCCCACACAACCGCCTGGAACGACAGCGGGATAGAGACCACGATTCCAATCCAGCAGAAGGCCCGCGCCGCAGACCTCACTCGCCACTCGCGTTCGATCGGGTGTCCAGCCGTTCGGTCAGCCATCTGCTTGCAGCCCATTTCAGTTGTTCTCGGGGAATCAGAACTCTCGGGCCGAAGTACGAGCGCCAGAGCCGTTCCACCGCGATTCGACCTCGCTATCGGTGGTCACGGCAAATGAACACTCGGACAACGTCGGCACGACCGTTGAGCACACATGCAAGTCCGCCCGGTATCGAGCCTGCACAAGATGCCCTGATTGAGAATCGGATGCAAGGCGTTGCGGGGTTTTCGTAGCGTCCGGGGTCTGGTCGGGTGTGTCTCATGCATGCCCTGCCGCCATGAAGTTGGGTCTGCCTAGACTTCAGCGTCGTTCTTGCCTCGGTCGACAGGGATATCGTCACGCCGTGAGGGCCTGTTTCGAGGCCCGCGACAATCCGGCCAGGAAGCGGTGAGGAGGCCAACGATGATTCGACAGTTGACGGTCGACTTCAACCGAGTGGTCGATGGAGCGCTGATCCGAGGCAACGCCCGGCGTGCGGTGCCCGGCACCGATCTGGAGATCGGATCCGTGGTCGTGGTCGGCGACGACGACTGGGGTGTCGCGTCGGCGGAGGTGGTCGAGCACGACCGTGTCTCGGGCGCCCTAGTGCTCCGACTGCTGGGTGAGCTCACGGACGAACAGGCGAGCGAGCTCTCCCGCCCTGCGTGATCGTGGGGATGATGAGGCCGACCTGAGCGCCGTGGCCGCCGACATCGGTAGTGTCGGTGCAGTCATCTCGAAGCAACTGGGCATGTAGCAGCGCGCGTCGGCCTACAACTGGGCGGCGGCGGTGTCGATGAGGCGTTGCAGGTGCAGGCCGCGGTGGATGTCGAGCGGGTGCGGGGTGGCGGTGCGTACCGCGTGGGCGAACTCTTCGACGATGCGACGCTGCGCCGTGCGGGCCTCAGCCATCATCACCTCAGGACTGAAGGCGGCTGCGTCGAAACGCACGGCGCCGTCGAGGCCGTGCACCTCCACGGCCAGGCCGCCGTGCTGGTTCGAGGTGGCCGACAGGGCGGCCTGGCTGACGCGGCCGTTGTCGTGCCGGCACTCGAGCAGCACGATGCCGTGCACGTTGCCGCGGGCGGTGATGTCGACGATGGTGCCGAGCGCGGCGTCGAGGCCGTCGAGCACGTGCGGCCCGAGGTCGATGAGGCCGCCGTTGGCCACCCGCCAGGGCGTGGCGAAGTAGGTGCCCGGCACGCAGCCGTTGCCGAAGAACGAGGCACGACCTCCATAGCTGTCGAAGGCGCGAGCGGCGTCGAGGAACGCCCGCATCGAGTCGTAGTAGCGGTTGGTGAGGATGACCTGCGAGATCACCCCGGCCGAATCGATGGCGTCGGCGAGCGCCTGGGCCTGGGCCACGTCCATGCCCACCGGCTTGTCGATGAGCACCGCCTTGCCGGCACGTGCTGCGCGTGCGGCGAACTCGGCCTGCACCTCGGGCGGCAGGCTGAACGTCAGCGCGTCGCACGCCTCGAACAGGGCGTCGAGGTCGTCGTACGCCGCCACACCGTGTGCCGTCGCCACCTCGCTCGCGGCCTCGGGTCGGCGGGCCCACACGCCGACGAACTCGGCATCGGACGAGTCGGCCAGCATCGGCCCGGTGAAGAGGTTGGCCCAGGGGCCGGCACCGACGAGGCCGATACGGAGTGGTTCGCTCATGACCGCCAGTGTGGCACGGCGAACCAGAGGGGTCGGTGCGTCGTACGATCAGCGCAGCCGGTCGAACCGGTCGAACCGGTCGATGGGGGAGCGGAGGGCGAGCGATGGCCGCACAACACGAGGAACTGCATGGAGGCCGCCGGGTGGCCGTCGTCACCGGGTCGGCGGTGGGCATCGGCCGGGCCCTGTGCCACGCGTTCGCCTCCCGCGACATGTGCGTGGTGGGACTCGACATCGACGCAGTCGGCAACGCCGACACCGCGGCCGAGGTGGGTGCAGCAATGGCGGCGGTCACCTGCGACGTGGGTGATGCGGTTGCGGTGAAGCAGGCGATCGACGACGTGGTGGCCCGCACCGGGCGCGTCGACGTGCTGGTGAACAACGCAGCGGTGTTCAACGACACGACGCTGCTGGGCGGTTCGTACGACGAGCAGGTGGACGCATGGCACCGGGCCATGGGTGCGTGCAGCGACGGCGCGTTCCACTGCACCGCGGCGGTGGCGCCGACGATGATCGCCGGAGGTGGCGGCACTGTGGTGAACATGCTCACCGAACACATCCGCCTGCACCGACTCATCACCGGTCTGCCGGCGACGGGCTACGACAGCGCCAAGTTCGCGCAGTGGCGGCTCACCGAGAGCTGGGCGAAGGAACTCGCGCCGCACGGCATCCGCGTGAACGGCCTCGCCTTCGGTGCCACCGACACACCGATGCTGCGCGCCGTGTCGGCCCGCATCGCCGAGGCCGGGATGCGAGCCACCGA
Organism: Ilumatobacteraceae bacterium; assembly: GCA_044238435.1. Lineage (GTDB taxonomy): Bacteria > Actinomycetota > Acidimicrobiia > Acidimicrobiales > Ilumatobacteraceae > VFMC01. The sequence goes on from JBIIDH010000028.1 coordinate 2,759, forward strand.
CATGGCCGACGCCGTGCTGGCCATCATCGACCAGGGTCCGGCGGGCCCGACCGGACAGGTGTGGGACATCGGCTTCACCGGCACCACCCGCGCCGACAGCCTCACCCAGATCGCCGCCATCCGGGCCTGAAGGCGCCAGCGGTCGCGCTCGTCAGGCGTTGACGAGCAGCCAGGCGATGATGCCGTCGCCCACCAGGGCGATGCCGGCGATGATCAGCAGCACCGAAGCGATCTTGCGGCGGTTCTTCAGCACCCACGAGGTCTTGTCGGTGAGCTTGCGGTGGGTCTCGATCGAGCGCGTGGCGATGAGCAGAATGGCCAGCGGGATGCCGGTGGCGAACACCGTGTAGAACGCGAGCGCGCCGAGGCGACCACCGAACGACACGGCGGTCGAGGCCAGTGCCATCGACGCGAGGAACGGACCCTGGTAGTCGGCCAGCAGCAGGCCGGCGACGAATGCTTTGCGAGGCGAGAGGTCGCGCAGCTTCTCGAGCGACGGCGGTACGTCGGGTGAGGGCTTGCGCGGCGGCTTGCGCAGGCGGAGACCGACCAGCACCAGCGCCACACCGAAGGCGATCTTGACGGCGATGAGGGATCGGCCGGCGCCCGAGGACGGGTCGACCACGCCACCCACCAGCAGGCTCGCACCGATCAGCACGATCGACTCGACGAGGAACGCGCCCGAGACGAAGGCCCAGCCGTTGCGCTTGGGTTCGTTGCCCGTCATCACCAGCAACAGGCCCATGAGGGTGAAGGGTTGGGTACCGCTCAGCAGGCCGCACACCACGAGGGTGCGAGCGAGGTCACCCATGAGCCAGCCCTCCGAGGCAGGAAACGATCACGGGATCGATGGTAGGCGGTGCGACCCACGCGATCCGCCACCGCTGTTCCGTGGGTGCCCGCCCGCGTGTCACGCAGCCGGCTCGGTGGGCGCCATCGACCAGCGGATGACCTGGGTCACCATCTGGCCCGCCGGACGCAGCACGACGGCTTCGCTCACCGGGAGCAGCGGCAGACGCAGAGGCCAGCGTGTCCATGCGGGCAGCAGCGCCACGGCGGCCCCCGCCAGCATGAGATACGGCGCGCGCGCCGCCAACGGCAGCGGCGGCTCGAGCAGCAAGAAGCGGGCGGCATCGCGCGCCTCGCGGCTGCTGGCGAGTTCGGGCCGGAAGTCGCGCAGTTCGCCACGCAGGTCGGCAACCGAGCGAGGCGGATCGTTGACACCGAGTTTGCGTGCCACAAGTCCGACGTCGTGCACGTAGCGGTCGGCCTCGGCCGGGGTGAGCGGGCGGCGGCCGTAGCGCTGGTAGGCGGCGAGGAAGCTGTCGATCTCGGCGATGTGCACCCAGCGCAGCAGATGCGGATCGTTGGCTGCGTAGGGGCGACCGTCGGACGCTGTGCCCACCACCCGCTCGTGCACGCGGTGCACCACCGCCACCGCCTGTTCGGCAACGGGGATGGGGCCGAACGTGGTGGCGGCGAGGAACTCGGCGGTGCGCTGCAGGCGGCCCCAGGGGTCGTGGCGGTAATCGGAGTGCTGGGCCACGCCGGCCATCGCCAGTGGGTGCAGCGACTGCAGCAGCAGCGCGCGCAGGCCGCCGACGAACATCGACGCGTCGGCGTGCACCAGTCGCACCGGACTGTCGGCTGCGAACCAGCGCGGACCCGGCGCAGCCATGATGGCCTCGGTCTTGGCGTCGGCCTGATCGCCGATGACGCGCGAGCGGATCTGCTCGGCCAGCCAGGCGCGGGCGGGGTCAGTCGACAGCATGGGCCCGCAGATCGGCGAGGGACGAGTACTCGAGCGCCGACACGTGGGTCGACGAGAGCCGCACCTTCGGCGCCGCACCCGCCTCGAACGCCTCTTGCCAGCGGGCAGCGCACAGGCACCACTGGTCGCCCGCCTTCAGACCGGCGAACCCGTACTGCGGCATCGGCGTCGACAGGTCGTTGCCGACGCTCTTCGAGAACACGAGGAACTCGTCGGTCATCACCGCGCACACTACGTGCATGCCCGGATCGTCGCCCCGGTTCTCGCAGCACCCGGTGCGGTAGTAGCCGGTCATCGGGTCGTACGAGCAGGGCTGCAGTTCGTCGCCCAGCACGTTGATCTGGTTCATACCCCCATCGAACCACGGTTGGGGCGCCGCGGCTACCCGGGCAGCCGTAGCCTCTGGCACATGCTCGAACCCGCTATCCGCGACTTCGCCCAGGGCAAGCACTTCGGAACCATCTCGTTCCACCTGCCCGAGGGCCAGATCGGTACCCACGTCATGTGGGTCGACGCCGACGACGACCACATCCTCATCAACACCGAGGTGCACCGGGCGAAGTACAAGGCCATCGCCGCCAACCCCAACGTCACGGTGGCCATCTGGGACGACTCCAACGCGTATCGCTACGCCGAGGTGCGCGGCACCGTGGTGGGCGAGGTGCGTGGCCCGGCGGCCCGGGCCCACATCGATGCCTGCTCGCAGCGCTACACGGGCGTCGACTACCAGGGCCAGATCAGCAGCGAACGGGTCATCTTGCAGATCGCCCCGCTGCGCCAGCGGTCGCAGGGTCTCTGAACCCCTCGGCGGTTCGCTGCCCCCAACGGCTCAGCTGACGCTGACGCCCAACGCCTTGCCGATGCTGAACGTGACGACGGCAGCGGCCAGCATGATGAGCACCTGGCGGCCCGCCGACTTCACCCGGCTGCGTTCGGCGAACTGCCCGATGGCCCAACCCAGACCGGCAGCGGCGACGACGCCGATGGCCACCGTGGCGGCGGTGGCAGCGTTGCCCTCGCCGACGAACCACGGGATGACGGGCAGCAGCGCGCCCACCACGAAGCACACGAACGACAGCACGGCCGCCTGCCATGCCGACGGCAGCTGGTTGGGGTCGATGCCGAACTCTTCGCGGGCGTGCACCATGAGGGCTCGCTCGGGGTCGCGCATCACATCGGCTGCGGCGAGGGCGGCGGTGGAGGGCTCCATGCCGTGGCTCTCGTAGATGCCGGCCAGCTCGCGCTGCTCGGCCTCTTTGTGCACGCCCAGTTCGCGCCGCTCGACCTCCATCTCGCGCACCACCAACTCGTTCTGTGCCGAGATGCTGATCCACTCGCCCGCAGCCATGCTGATGGCGCCGGCGAGGGCTCCGGCCAGGCCGGCCAGGCGCACCACGCTGCCGTTCACGTCGCTGCCGGCGAAGCCGACGACCAGCAGCACGTTCGACATCAACCCGTCACTCATGCCGAACACCGCTGCGCGGGCGAGCCCGCCCGCAACTTCGCGGTGACCAGGGTGCGCCTCGCCCATGCGCGAGATCGTGTGTCGGCTCATGGGCGAAACCCTACCGGGCGACCATTGGGCCGAAGGTCGCCTCGTGAGGGGGTGCCGGAAGTGTCACACTGGAGCGGTCTCGACCTGCGACAACGGCGTCGCAGCGGAGGTGAGGGAGCACGATGCGACCGACCGGTCAGGTGGGTGAGGTGGACCGCGAGTGGGCCGATGCCACTCGCACGGCGCTCGACCGAGCAGGCGTGGGGCGGGCCGTGCTCGACCGGGTCGGGCCTGTCGTGCCGGCCGGGTACGACGAACTGAACGGACCCGACACAGCGGTGGTCGACCTGGCGCAGGTGGTGGCCCTGTCCGACGGCCCGGCCGACCTGTCGACCGCGCTCATCCCGTCCACCGATGGTGCCGCTGGCGAGTGGCGTTTCCGGGTGTACCGAGTGGGTGAGGCCATCCCCATCGCCGACCTGTTGCCGCTGTTCGACCAGCTCGGCCTGCGCGCCATCGACGAGCGCACCTTCGCGTTCGCGCTGGTCGACCAACGGCCGGTGCACCTGCACGACGTCGGCGTGCGCCTGCCCGCGGGAGCGACGCTCGACGACACCCTGGCCGCCGAGCTGCGCCATGCGTTCGAGCGGCAGCTCACCGGCTCGGTCGAGGTCGACGGGTTCAACCGGCTCGTGTTGGCCGCCGGTGTGAGTGCGCGGCAGGTGGAGGTTGTGCGGGCCTATGCGCGTTACCTGCGCCAGATCGGCTTCCCGTTCAGCCAGCAGTACATCGAGTCGACGGTGGTGCGGCACGGAACGATCACCCGCCTGCTCGTGGCGCTCTTCGAGCAACGCTTCCGTCCCGACGGCACGGTCGGCGACGAGGCCGCGCTGCGCGCCGACATCGCCACGGCGCTCGACGCGGTGCCGAGCCTCGACGACGACCGCACCCTGCGCGCGCTGCTGGCGCTCATCGACGCCACGCTGCGCACCAACGTGTTCCGACCGGGCGACGATGGTGCGCCGTACCGGCCGGTCATGTCGTTCAAGCTCGACCCGGCCAAGGTGCCCGACCTGCCGTTGCCGAAGCCGATGTTCGAGATCTGGGTGTGCTCGCCACGCGTGGAGGGCATACACCTCCGTGGCGGCCCCATCGCCCGCGGCGGTATCCGCTGGAGCGACCGGCGCGAAGACTTCCGCACCGAGGTGCTCGGCCTGGTGAAGGCGCAGATGGTGAAGAACGCGGTCATCGTGCCCACCGGCGCCAAGGGCGGCTTCGTACCGAAGCGACCCACGGCCAACCCGGACGAGTTCCGGGCCGAGGGCGTCGCCTGTTACCGCGAGTTCATCGCCGGGTTGCTCGACCTCACCGACAACCTCGTGGGCGGAGCGGTCGTGCCACCGCCGCACACCGTTCGCCACGACGGCGACGACCCGTACCTCGTCGTTGCGGCCGACAAGGGCACCGCCACCTTCAGCGACACGGCCAACGCCATCTCGGCGCACTACGGGTTCTGGCTCGGCGACGCCTTCGCCTCGGGCGGCAGCGCCGGCTACGACCACAAGGCGATGGGCATCACCGCCCGAGGGGCGTGGGAGAGCGTGCGCCGTCACGCACGCTCGCTCGGCAGAGATGCCGACCGCGACCCGCTCACCGTGGTGGGCATCGGCGACATGTCGGGCGACGTGTTCGGCAACGGCCTGCTGCGCTCGCCGCACGTGCACCTCGTGGCCGCCTTCGACCACCGGCACATCTTCTGCGACCCTGCGCCCGATGCGGCTGCATCGTTCGCCGAACGGGCCCGGCTGTTCGCCCTGCCGCGCAGCAGTTGGGCCGACTACGACGCCACGCTCATCTCGCCCGGCGGCGGCGTGTTCCCACGCACAGCCAAGAGCATCGACCTGTCGCCCGAGATGCAGCGGGTGCTCGGGGTCGAGCGCAGCACCTTCACGCCGATCGAACTCATCTCGGCCATCCTGTGCGCTCCGGTCGACCTGCTGTGGAACGGTGGCATCGGCACCTACGTGAAGGCCGCGACCGAGTCACACGCCGATGTGGGCGACCGGGCCAACGACGGACTGCGCGTGAACGGCGCCGACCTGCGCTGCCGCATGGTGGGCGAGGGCGGCAACCTCGGCTTCACCCAGCGCGGCCGCATCGAATACGCGCTCGCGGGCGGCCTGGTGAACACCGATGCCATCGACAACTCGGCCGGTGTCGACTGCAGCGACCACGAGGTGAACATCAAGATCCTCCTCAACGACGTGATGGCGTCGACGGGGATGCCCCTCGACGAACGCAACGACCTCCTCGCGTCGATGACCGACGAGGTGGGCGAGCAGGTGCTGGCCGACAACATCGCCCAGACCCTCACGCTCGCCATCGCTCGCCGACAGGCGCTCGCGATGGTGAACGTGCACGCCCGCTACCTGAACGCCCTCGAGGCCGACGGTTGGATCAACCGGGCGCTCGAGTTCCTGCCCACCGACAAGCAGATCGCCGAGCGACAGGCATCGGGCACCGGCCTGACCATGCCCGAGTTCGCCGTGCTGTTGGCGTACACGAAGAACGCCAACATCGACATGCTCACCGACAGCACGTTGCCCGACAACCCGTACCTGCGGCCCGAGTTGCACGACTACTTCCCGGCCCCGCTGCGCGAGCGCTTCGCCGTGCAGATCGATCGGCACCGACTGCGGCGCGAGATCGTGGCCACCCAGGTGGGCAACCAGATGGTGAACATCTCGGGCATCTCGTTCGACCATCGCGTCGCGGAGGACACCGGTGCTGGTGTGGTCGAGATCACCCGGGCCTGGCTCGCCGCCCGCGATGTGTTCGGTGCTGGCGCACTGTGGGAGCAGATCGAGGCGCTGGCTGCACCCGGCGAGCTGAGCGGTGTGCGCGTCGAAGTGCAACTGGACTTGTTCCTCGAGCTGCGCCGCATGCTCGAGCGGGTGGTGCTCTGGACGCTGCGCCACCGGCGCCCACCGGTCGACATCGCCGCGGTGGTCGAACAGTTCCGCACGCCGATGGCTGCGCTTGCGGTCGGCTTCGACGAGGTGCTCAGCGGACGGATGCGCGACCAGGTGTTCGCCGTGGAGGCCAGTCGCCTGGCTGCCGGGGTGCCCGAGCAACTCGCCCAGCGCTCGGCCGCGTGGCCGCTGTTGCACACCGGGTTCGACATCGTCGAACTCGCGCAGCGCGAGAGCGCCGACCCGATCGAGGTGGCGCGTAGTTACTGGGCCATGTTCGACACGGTCGAGGTGGGCTGGCTGTGGGAGGCCATCGGCGCGCTGCCACGCAGCGACCGCTGGCAGACCCAGGCTCGCTCGGCGCTGCGCGACGACCTACTGGCGGTGCTGGCCGACCTGACGGCCGATGCGCGAGCACTCGGCTCGGTGGCGGCGTGGAGCGCTGCCAACGAGCGCGCCATTGCCCGCACCGGTGCGATGTTCACCGAGATCCGCCGCGCCGAACGCTTCGACATCACGGTGCTGTCGGTGGCCCTGCGCCAACTGCGCAATCTCGCCCTCACCACCCACCGCCCCACCTGACCGCCCCACCTGACCTCCCCGCCACCCCTCCCCCATGCAGCGTTTGTGAGCGGGCCGGGGCAGAGCAGGGTTCTGCTCACAAACGCTGCGTGGGGCAGCGCCGGACCAGCGGTGATTGTGAGCGGACCCGGGTTGTTGCGGGGTCCGCTCACAAACGCCTGGGGCTGGGTGGCGGGATCGGGGTGGAGCGCGGGAGGTAGCGTTGCCCGGGTCATGGATGCTCCTCGATTCCGCTTCGCGCCCTCGCCCACCGGCTCGTTCCACATCGGTGGGGCCCGCACCGCGCTGATGAACTGGGCGCTCGCCAAGCGGCTCGGCGGCACCTTCATCCTGCGCATCGAAGACACCGACGAGGCCCGCAACCGGCCGGAGTGGACCGAGGGCATCATCGAGGCGCTCGCCTGGCTGGGCATCAGCAGCGACGACCCCGCGTTCGAGGGGCCGTACTTCCAGAGCCAGTACGCCCAGCAGCACGTCGACGCGGCGCAGCGCCTGTTCGAGACCGGCCACGCCTACTACTGCGACCTCACCCCCGAGCAGATCCAAGAGCGCGCCAAGGCCGAGGGCTCGCAGGGCTATGGCGGCTGGTCGCGCGATGCCGGCCTCGGCCCCGGGCCCGGTCGGGTGCTGCGTTTCCGGGTACCCGCCGGCACCACCACCGTGCACGACGCCGTGCGTGGCGAGGTGCAGTTCGACAACGCCACGATCGAGGACTTCGTGCTGCTGCGCGGCAACGGCTCGCCGATGTTCCTGCTGGCCAATGTGGTCGACGACCTGACGATGCGGGTCAGTCATGTCATCCGCGCCGAGGAACACCTGCCGAACACGCCCAAGCAGCAGATGATCTGGGAAGCGCTCGGCCATGCTGCGCCCACATGGGCACACGTGCCGGTGCTGGTGAACGAGCAGCGCAAGAAGATCTCCAAGCGCCGCGACAAGGTGGCGCTCGAGAGCTATCGCGACGAGGGCTATCTCGCTCCGGCGATGGTGAACTACCTGATGACCCTCGGCTGGTCGCCGCGGAGTGGCACCGAGATCGTGCCCTGGCAGGTGATCGAGGACGAGTTCCGCCTCGAGGACGTGAACCACTCGCCGGCGTTCTTCGACCTGAAGAAGCTCGCTGCGTTCAACGGCGAGTACATCCGCGCCCTGTCGCCCGACGAGTTCGCCGCCGCCGCCGAGCCGTGGCTGGCGCAATGGCGGGCCACTCATCCCACTGCGGTGTGGGACCAGCAGCGATTCGTGGCGATGGCGCCGTTCGTGCAACCCCGTGCCACCACGCTGGCGGAGGCGCCGGGCGTGGTCGACTTCCTGTTCCTGCCCGAGCCCGAGTTCGACGAGGCCGGCCTCGCCAAGGCGCTCGCCACCGAGGGCGCCGTCGCCCTGGTGGCCGACAGCATCGAGGCGTTCGGCACCTGCCCGTGGCAGGCCGAGGCCATCAACGCTGCGTTCACCTCCGTGGCCGAGCGTCACGGGCTGAAGATGGGCAAGGCCCAGGCGCCGGTGCGTGTGGCCGTCACCGGGCGCACCGTGGGCCCGCCGCTGTTCGAGTCGCTCGAACTGCTGGGCCGCGACGAAACGCTGCGGCGCCTCCGGGCGCTGCCACCGAGCGTGCACGTGTCGTGAGCGACGCGTTCGTCGCCACCGACACGCCCAGCGATGTCACCCCGGTGGGTGGTATCCCCGTGGTGCGACCGCCGCGACGATGGCTGCGCCGAACCGTTCTTGCCGGCGTGCTCGTGGCGGTGCTGGCGGCGGGCTATTGCGCGGTGACGCTGTACCAGGTGCATCGCACCGGTCGCACCGATCAGGCCCGACCGGTCGACGCGATCGTGGTGATGGGCGCGGCGCAGTACGACGGCAAGCCGTCGGCGCAACTGCAGGCGCGCCTCGACCACGTGGTCACCCTATGGTCGCAGGGACTGGCGCCCCTCGTGGTGGTGACGGGTGGCAAGCAGCCGGGCGACCGCTTCACCGAGGCCGAGGCGTCGACGGCGTATCTGGTCGAGCGGGGCGTGCCCGCCGAGGTCATCGTCGCCGAGAACACCTCGCGGAACTCCTACGACGCGCTCGTCGGCGTGCAGAGCCTGCTGGCCGAGCGTGGCGCTACTCGGGTGCTCATCGTCAGCGATCCGTTCCACCTGATGCGCAGCCGTCTCATCGCCGAGGAGGTGGGCCTCATTGCGTACACCTCGCCCACCCCCACCACCGTGGTGGTCGGTCGCCGTGCCTGGCAGCGCGAGTTCGCCGAAGCCGGTGGGGTCGCCCTGGGCCGCATCATCGGGTTCGACCGCTTGCTCGCCCTCACCGGGTGACTCGCCGACGGCGCTGTGCCGCTACCGTTGGATCCCATGATCATCCTCGGCATCATCGGTTTCGGCATCCTCATCGGCGCAGCGGCGCAGTTCATCCTCGGTCGCTCGGCACGGGGTGTCGACTGGGGGATGGCGTTGGCGGCCGGCCTGATCGGCTCGTTCGTCGGGGGTCTGCTCATCAGCCTGCTGGCGGGCGACGGTCTCGCCTTCAAGCCCAGCGGCGTGATCGGGTCGATTGCAGGAGCACTCATTGTCACGGGTGTCTGGCAGTGGAAGCGCAACAAGGACGCCGCCGCCCAGCGCGCCGCTGCGAAGCAGGCGGCGCGGTCGGGTCGCCATCGCTGACCGCAACCGGGTGGGGAGCCACCGGCGTGGTTGGTACACTCGCCGGTCGATACCTCCGGGTCTCCGGTGGGGTGTGGTGTAACTGGCAACACAGCAGATTCTGGTTCTGTTATTCAGGGTTCGATTCCTTGCACCCCAACTCGATCCGAACGCCGGCCTCCGGGCCGGCGTTCGGCGTTTCCGACCCATGCTGCCTTCGGCCCGTCCGGCCGGTTGGTGCCGCCCGGCCGGGTTGGTAGTGTGCTGGGGCTGCTCGGCCCGTTCGTCTAGAGGCCTAGGACACCACCCTCTCAAGGTGGCGGCACGGGTTCGAATCCCGTACGGGCTGCAAATGAAACATCAGGTCGGAGGCCCTCGCAAGGGGGCCTCTTGCCGTTCCAGGCCGCAAGCGTCAGCGGATGATGCGACCCCAGGTGACGGCGTTCTGCAGCAACAGGAGTCGGCTGCGGTCGTCCGCTCGCCACGACGAGATCACGCCGCTGCCGAGGCGGTTGTGATGGATCATCGGATAGCTGGTCATCAGGTCGCCGATGCGCTCGGGTGGCACCCACATCAGTCCGCATCCGCCGCCGCAGCCGCAGCGGTCCCACACCACCAGCGGGGTGCCCTCCAGGAACTGGCGCGCCTCGACCGGGTTCATCACATCGTCGAGTTCGGTGTAGATGCGGCCGATGCGGTCGCGGAACGTCCCGTTGGCCTGCACGCCTGGACGCCATGGCGTCCGCTTGCGGCGCTTGGGTCGCGGCGTGGCCAATTGCGACACCGACGTGATCGAGGGGGCCTCGTCCTCCTCGTCGCCGTCGACGTCATCCGGCCGGTCGTAGACGAGTGGGCTGTCGTCGTCGTCGGGAGGTCGGTGCGGGCCGTGCGGCCGGTACAGCGCCATCAGGCACGCTTTTGGATGTTGGCCCACTCGTCGCGCAGGCCCACGGTGCGGTGGAACAGCATCGCCTCACGCGGGTCGTGGGCGAAGTAGCCGAGACGCTCGAACTGCACCACCTGTCCGGCGGCGGTGTCGGCCAGTGCCGCCTCCACCTTGCAGTCGGTGAGCCGTTCGAGCGAATCGCGGTCGAGGTCGTCGAACGCCTCGCCGGTGCGCTCGCCGGGCACCTCGGCGGTGAAGAGGCGGCTGTAGAGGGCCACGGTGGCGTCGACGGCGTGCTGGGCCGACACCCAGTGGATGGTGGCCTTCACCTTGCGCCCGTCGGGTGCGTTGCCGCTGCGTGTCTCGGGATCGAAGGTGCACTGCACCGACTCGACCTCACCGTCGTCGCCCAGGGTGTAGCCCGTGCACCGCAGGAAGTAGGCGCCGCGCAGGCGTACCTCCTTGCCCGGCGACAGGCGGAAGTACTTCGGTGCCGGCTCGACCATGAAGTCGTCGCGCTCGATGTACAGCGTGCCCGAGAGCGGTACCAGACGGGTGCCGTCGTCGGCGTTCTCGGGGTTGTTGCCCAGCTCGACGTGCTCGACGTGGTCGGCAGGCCAGTTGGTGATGTCGACCCGCAACGGCCGCAGCACGGCCATCCGCCGCAGTGCGGTGCGGTTCAGCTCGGCGCGTACGAACGACTCGAGCAGTTCGATCTGGTGCCGGCTGTTGGTGCGCGACACGCCGATGAACGAGCAGAACTCGCGGATGGCGGCGGCCGGGTAGCCGCGGCGGCGCAGCCCGCGCAGAGTGGGCAGCCGCGGGTCGTCCCAGCCGTCGACCACACCATCGGCCACCAGCGTGGCGAGCCGCCGCTTCGAGGTGACCGTGTGGGTGAGTTCGAGCCGGGCGAACTCGGTCTGGCGCGGTTGGTAGCCGGGCAGCGGCAGGTGCTCGAGGTACCAGTCGTACAGGGGTCGGTGACTGTCGAACTCGAGGGTGCACAGCGAATGGGTGACGCCTTCGATGGCGTCGCTCTGCCCGTGCGCCCAGTCGTAAGTGGGGTAGATGACCCAGGCGTCGCCGGTGCGGTGGTGGTGCTGGCGCCGGATGCGGTACATCACCGGATCACGGAACTGCATGTTCTCGTGCTGCATGTCGATCTTGGCGCGCAGCACCCGCGCCCCGTCGGCGAACTCGCCAGCACGCATCCGCCGGAACAGGTCGAGGTTCTCGTCGATGCTGCGGGTGCGGAACGGGCTCTCGATGCCCGGCTTGCCGTAACCGCCGCGCTGGGCCGAGATGGTGTCGCTGTCCTGGTCGTCGACGTAGGCGAGGTCGTGCTCGATGAGGTGCTCGGCCCACTGGTACAACTGCTCGAAGTAGTCGGATGCATACAGCACCGGCTCAGGCACCTCGAAACCCAACCACCGCACGTCGTCGATGATGGCGTCGACGTACTCGACGTCCTCGGTGTCGGGGTTGGTGTCGTCGAGGCGCAGGTTGCAGCGGCCCCCGAACTCGGCGGCGATGCCGAAGTCGATGCAGATGGCCTTGGCGTGCCCGATGTGCAGGTAGCCGTTCGGTTCGGGTGGGAACCGGGTCTGCACCGCGCCGCCGAACGTGCCCTGGTCGAGGTCGGCGCGCACGAGGTCGCGCACGAAATCGGAGGCCTGGTTGTCGGTCGGGCCGTCGGCGGGGTTCTCGGAGGACGCCATGATGAGAGTGACGCTAGCAATCCGGGCCGCCGCGCCCACGGGCGATCGAGCGGCGACGGATCCCGGTCAGTTCGCCGTGATGCGCGGGACGTGGGCGAACGACGGCCAGTCGCCGCGGTGACGGGCCAACTCGTCCTCCAGCTCGGGCAGCGGCAGCGGTGGGCAGAACAGGTAGCCCTGCGCCTGATCGATGCCGATCCCGGCCATCACCTCACACTCGCGGGTGGTCTCGATGCCCTCGGCCACCACGACGTGGCCCAGCGATGCGGCCAGCTGGCGGATGGCTCGCACCACACCGGCGCGGTCCTCGTCGACATCGCAACCCGTGGTGAGCGAGTGGTCGACCTTCACGATCGACACCGGCAGGGCCAGCAGTTGGCCGAGCGACGAGTAGCCCGTGCCGAAGTCGTCGACAGCGAGGCGCACCCCGGCGGCCCCGAGGCGCCGGAACGTGTTCGCCACCTTGTCGATGTCGGTGAGGCGATGGCTCTCGGTCAGCTCGATGATGAGGTGCTGCGCAGGCAGGCCGTCGCACGCCATCAACTGGCTGATGTCGGCCACGAGGTCTTCGCGCACGATGTGCAACGCCGAGACGTTCACCGCGGCATCGGCGCCGCCGAGCACCGGGTGGCCACGCCACCGCTTCAACGCAGCGCTGGCGTGGCCGAGCATCTGGCGGCCGATGTCGCCGACCACACCGATCTCCTCGGCCAGCGGGATGAACACCGACGGCGGCACGAAACCGCCCGGTGTGGCTTCCCAGCGAGCGAGCAACTCCACCCACGCCACGCGACCGGTGGCGAGGTCGACGACCGGCTGGCCCCACGCTTCGAGTTGGTTCGAGCGGATGGCCTTACGCAGTGCCAGTTCGAGGCCGCTGCGCTCGGTGAGCTGCGCCCTGAGGCCGCTGTCGAACACCACGGCCTGACGCCGGCCGTTGCGCTTGGCGTGGGCCAGTGCCTTGTCCGACTCGTGCACCAGGCGGTGTACGTCGGCGTCGAGGCGGTTCACGTGGGTGATGCCCACGCTGGCCGACACGTACACGTCGTCGGTCGTCAGGTGGAAGGGCTCCTCCAGGGCGCTGATGATTCGTTCGGCCAACTTCGCAGTGGCGATGGGGGAGATCTCGCGGAAGATGAGCACCAGGAACTCGTCGCCGCCCAGGCGGCCGACCACGTCGTCGGGGCGCACGGTCGAGCGGAGCCGCTGCGCCGCCTCGGCCAGCAGGGCATCGCCGGCGAGGTGACCGAAGCGGTCGTTCACCTCTTTGAAGTGGTCGAGGTCGATGAACATCGCCGTGGTCGACTGCGCGCTGTGATGGGCGGTGCGGCGGGCTTCCTCGGCCATGCTCAGCAGACCGGCACGGTTGGGCAGGCCGGTGAGCGGGTCGTGGTTGGCCTCCCATTCGGCCCGCTCGGCCTGCGCCTTGGTGCCCTCACGCAGGCGGACCAGTTCGACGAGCAGCCGCGATGTGCGCGAGTTGTCGCGCCACACGATGATGAGGAACACGATGGAGCCGAGGGTGAGCAGCGGTTCGCCGCCCACCATGAACCCGATGCCTCCCAGCAGCCACATCGGGGCGAGCACACTCATCGTCAGCCGGGTGAGGCCCGAGGCTCCGGTGAGCGTGCCGGCGCTCACCGCGAACAGCAGCGCCAGGCACAGCAGGAGGTACTGGGTGTGTGGTTCGGCCGGGCCGAGCCAGGCGGCCACGCCCCACAGGGCACCGGCGAGCGAGTGCGCCACCGAACACATGAGGGGCAGGCCCGAACCGTCGAGGTGGCGGCTGAAGTAGGGCATCGTGACCGAGGCCCACAGCAGCGCCGAGATGATGATGCCGGCCGCCACCCAGGCCAGGAGCAGCCCGTCCGGCAGGAGCGACCGGGCGATGACGGCGAACAGGACGCAGGCGAGCAGGTTGCCGACCGGGGCCACCCAGCGGCTGGCCGCATAGAACTGGAACAACTGGTCGCGCACCGCTTCGGCCGAAGCGTCCTGGTCGAACCGCGTCGGGGTCGCGAACGATTCGTCGATCAGCCGCGCCTGGTTCTGCATGCCGGTGACTGTCCGTGGTCGTCCTGGTTTGTGCACGGATTCCATGGAGTCGGACGGTTCGAGCGCTCGCGCCTAGGGTCTGGAGGTCAGACAGTGCCGACGACCGACCGAAGGGGGACTGGATGGGAGCCATCGACCGACTCGACCTGTCGCAACGGCTCGACCGTGGCGAGTACGAACGGCGCCTCACCGACGGCCAGCGTCGACTGCTGCAGTTGCGTCTGCACCTGGGCGGCGAGTTGGGCGACGGTGGCGTCGGCCCCGGTCTGCTGGTGCTGTTCGAGGGCCCCGACGCGTCGGGCAAGGGCGGCGCCATCAAGACCATCGTCGGGCACCTCGACCCGCGGCACTACACGGTCGTGAACTACTCGGCACCCACGCCGCGCGAGAAGCGGCACCATTTCCTGTGGCGCTTCTACCGCGAGGTGCCGGGCCTGGGCGGCATGGCGGTGTTCGATCGCAGTTGGTACGGCAGGGTGCTGGTCGAGCGCATCGAGGGCTACGCCACACGCACCGAATGGCAGCGCGCCTACAAGGCCATCCGCGACTTCGAGGAGTCGTTGGTGATCGAGGGCATCATCCTGGTGAAGTTCTGGATGCACGTCAGCGACGACGAGCAACTCGCCCGCTTCAACGCCCGAGCGGCCGATCCGCTGAAGCGGTGGAAGCTCACCGACGAGGACTGGCGCAACCGCGAGAAGAACTCGCTGTACGTGGCGGCGGCCGAGGACATGTTCGACAAGACGTCGCGACCTGTCGCACCCTGGGACGTCATCGCGGCGGAGCAGAAGCGCTTCGCCCGCATCGCCGTGCTCGAGACCCTCAACCGGCGTATCGAGGAGGGGATGGCCCGGCAGGGTCTGGAGATCCCGGCGCTGTCCGACTTGGACGTGTCGGATGACTGACACCCCGAATGCCCCACGGCGCGACCTCGGCCCCGGGTACCGCGAGCAACTCGAACTGGGCTACGTGTTCGGCAGCGTGCTCACCTTCGCCCAGCGGCCGCTGGTCACCGAGCCCGAGCAGTTGGCGGCCTGGCGCCCTGATGTGGCGGTGCTCGGTGCCCCGTTCGACCTCGGCACGTCGAACCGCCCCGGTGCTCGCTTCGGGCCGCGAGCACTGCGCACCGATGCCTACGAACCCGGCACCTACCACCTCGACCTCGGCCTCGAGATCTTCGACTGGCTGGAAGTGGTCGACGTGGGCGACGCCTACTGCCCGCACGGCATGGTCCGCGAGAGCCTCGACAACATCGGCGCCAAGGTGGCCTCGGTGGTGCAGCACGGCATCATCCCCGTCACCATCGGCGGCGACCATTCCGTCACCTGGCCTGCCGCCACCGCCGTGGCCGAGCACTTCGGGTTCGGCCGAGTGGGCATGGTGCACTTCGACGCCCACGCCGACACGGCCGACGCCATCGACGGCAACCTCGCCAGCCATGGCAGCCCGATGCGTCGCCTCATCGAGAGCGGCGCCATCCCCGGCCGCAACTTCGTGCAGATCGGCCTGCGCGGCTACTGGCCCGGCGCCGACGTGTGGCAGTGGATGGGCGAGCAGGGCATGCGCTGGCACCTGATGGACGAGGTGCACCATCGTGGCCTCGACGCCGTGCTCACCGACGCCATCGCCGAGGCGATGGACGGTGTCGATCATCTCTATGTGAGCGTCGACATCGACAGCCTCGACCCCGCTTACGCGCCTGGCACGGGCACACCTGAGCCCGGCGGCATCTCGTCAGCCGATCTCCTCCGGGCGATGCGTCGCCTGGCGATGGAGACACCGCTCGTCGCGTTCGACGTGATGGAGGTGGCGCCTGCCTACGACCACGCCGATTGCACGGTGAACGTGGCCCACCGGTTGATCATGGAGATCCTGTCGGGGTTGGCCTGGAAGCACCGCGAAGCGGGACGACCGAACGCGAGCCCGGCCTCAGGCCGGTGAGCCGAACTGACGGTCGCCGGCGTCGCCCAGACCCGGCACGATGAAGGCGTGCTCGTTCAGCCGCTCGTCGACTGCGGCCGTGTAGATGGCCAGGTCGAGGCCGGCCTGCTCGAGCGCGGCGATGCCCTCCGGCGCGGCAAGCACGCACACCACGATGATCGTGCCGGTGGCGCCGCGTTCCAGGAGCAGCTGACAGGTGTGGGCGAGCGATCCGCCGGTTGCCAGCATGGGGTCGAGCACGATGCACTGCCGACCGGCCAGGGTCTCGGGCAGCTTGTTGACGTACTGCTTGGGCTGGAATGTGGTCTCGTCGCGGGCGACGCCGATGAAGCCGACATCGGCGTTGGGCAGCAACTCCTGCGCGGCGTGCAGGAAGCCGAGGCCGGCGCGCAGCACCGGCACCACGATGGGCTGTGAACTGAGCGCCGCGCCGTCGGTCTCGGTGAGCGGCGTGGTGACCCGAACCGGGTGGGTGGGCAGATGCCGGGTCGCCTCAGCGATGAGCAGCACTCCGATCCGCTCGAGCTCCTGACGGAACAGCGCATTCGGGGTGGCGACATCGCGTACCCGGGTGAGCGAATCGGCGATGAGTGGATGATCGACGTGATGGACGACGACAGGCATGTGCCGAGTGTGCCAGATGGAGGTGGGGGGCCTGTCAATCGACGGTGAGGCAGCCGTCAGCCCTCGGCACGCAGCGCCGCGTAGCCGGGCTTGATCACCTGGTTGATGATCTCGAGCCGCTCGGGGAAGGGAGCGAAGGCGCTCTTCATCGCATTGATGGTGGCCCACTCGACATCGGCCAGGTTCCACCCGAACGCCTCGTGCAGCTGGGCGAACTCCTGGGTCATCGAGGTGGCGCTCATCAGCCGGTTGTCGGTGTTCACCGTGACGCGGAAGCGCAGCCGGCGCAGCATGCCGATGGGGTGCTGGGCGATGGACGTGCACACGCCGGTGTTCACGTTCGAGGTGGGGCACAGTTCGAGCGGGATGCGCCGGTCGCGCACATAGGCGGCCAGTCGCCCGAGTTGTTCGTGGCCCTCTGGGCCGGTGATGTCGTCGACGATGCGGACGCCGTGGCCGAGGCGCTCGGCGCCGCAGAACTGCACGGCCTCCCAGATGCTGGGCAGGCCGAACGCCTCGCCGGCGTGGATGGTGGCGTGGAAGTTCTCGCGCTGCACGTAGTGGAAGGCGTCGAGGTGACGGGTGGGCGGGTAGCCGGCCTCGGCGCCTGCGATGTCGAAGCCCACCACGCCACGGTCGCGCCAGCGCACTGCCAACTCGGCGATCTCGAGGCTGCGCGCCGCCGTGCGCATTGCTGAGCAGATGAGGTAGACGACGATGCCGGTCTCGGCGCTGCCTCGGGCGAAGCCGTCGAGCATGGCCTGCACCACCTCGTCGAGGGTGAGGCCCGCCTCGGTGCACAGTTCAGGAGCCATGCGCACCTCGGCGTACACCACGCCGTCGGCGGCCAGGTCGACGGCGCACTCGTACGACACCCGCTCGATGGCGTCGCGGTGCTGCATGACGCCCACGGTGTGGGCGAACGTCTCGAGGTACAGCACCAGGTCGTTGCGCTTGGCGCCTCGGTTGAACCAGGTGGCCAGGGCGGCGACGTCGTGGGTGGGCAGATTGCGGTACCCGAACTCGTCGGCCAGTTCGACCACCGTGGCGGGGCGCAGGCCACCGTCGAGGTGGTCGTGCAGCAACACCTTCGGAGCCCGACGCAGGAGGTCGGTGGACAGGGCGGTCGACGCTCCGGTGGTCATGCCGCCGCACCCGTCTGCTGCAGGGTGCGCAGCGGCAGGTGGGCCGGCCGTTGCAGCCAGTTCCACTCGGGGTACTGCGCCGTGGCATCGATGCAGTGCACCGAGTAGGCGTGGCGGCTCCGCGGCGAGCGGTTCACATCGCTCCAGTGCGGCAGGAGGCCGTGCAGCACCACCAGGGTGCCGGCGGGTACCTCGAGTGGCACGAGCTCGGTAGGTTCCGGCAGCGGAGCGGGGTCGAGCACGTCGAAGACGGTGCCGTCGTCGTCGGTGGCACCGGCCCGCTTGAACACCTTGCGCAGGCTGGTGCGGTGCCCGCCCGGTGCGGCCCACAGGCAGCCGTTGTCGATGGTGGCGTCCTCGAGCGCGAACCAGAAGCCGGTCACGCTGAGTGGCTCGGTGTAGAGGAACGTGGCGTCCTGGTGGCAGCCCACCTCGCCACCGATGAGCGGCTGCTTGAACAGGTACATGCTCTGCAGCGCGTGCGCCTGGGCGAGGCCGAGGTCGGTGGCCACCGCGGCGAGGTCGGCGGTGTAGGTGAACGCCTCGAACGCCGGGTCGAGGTCGTGCATCGCGTGGCCGATCTTGTTGATGCTGAGCCGCTTGTCGTGGCGCAGTTCGCCGGCCTCGTCGAACGCCTCCTCCTCGAAGAAGCACCAGATGCCGCCACCCGAGGAGAGGAAGTTGCGGTCGCTCACCCGCTCCTGCTCGTCGGTGGTGAACACTGTGCGGCGGTCGTCGGGTTCGAATGCATCGACGATGGCCTCAGCGGCGTCGCGTAGCGACCGGCACGCCTCGGGTCCGGCCATGTCGGGCACCACCAGGAAGCCGTCGCGGTGGTACTGCTCGATCTGCTCGTCGCTGAGTGCCCGTCCCATGGCCCCAGCGTAGGCGGCGGCTGCCGTGGCGGCACCGGCGCTGCCTATCCTGGCCCGATGGAACTCACCGTCCTCGGCAACACGGTCCGACACGCCATCGAACACGTCGAGGTGTTCCCGGCTCCGCAGCACGTCACCACGGTGCGGTTCACCACCGACGAACTGCAGTCGATGTGCCCGGTCACCAACCAGCCCGACCTCTCGCACGTCGTCATCGAGTACGTGCCCCAGCAGTGGTGCGTCGAGTCGAAGAGCCTGAAGCTGTACCTGTGGGGCTTCCGCGACCGGGCCGTGTTCGCCGAGGCGCTCACCGCCGAGATCGCCGCCGAGATCATGGCCACCGCCCAGCCGCACGAGGTCACCGTCACCCTCACCCAGCGGCCCCGCGGCGGCATCGAAGTGCAGGCCGTCGCCCGCCTCACCCGCTGAGACCCGCCCGGTCATCCTTTGCCCACCACCATCCGGCGTTTGTGAGCTGGGCCGTGTTGTGGCGGGTTCCGCTCACAAACGTGGGCGGGTCGGCAGTCGGTGATGCGGCGTTTGTGAGCTAGGCCGGGTTGTGGTGGGGGTTCGCTCACAAACGGCGCCTGCGACGTGCGGGCGGCGGGCGGCTGCCGGCGAGGGTCAGGCGGGCGGTGGGCGGTGGGCGGCTGCCGGCGAAGGTCAGTGGCTGTCGCCGGGGCGGTACGGCTGGCCGGCGTGGGCCGGGGGCCGCAGTTGTTGGCTGGCACCGGCCAGCACCAGCAGGGTGACGATGTACGGCGTGGCTGCCAGCCAGTCGTTGGGCACCTCTTCGATGGTGGCGAAGGCAACAGCGGCGATGGCCACGCCCGCGGCGGCGACGGTGGCGCCCACGGGCCGCTTGTTCATCACCGCGGCGATCATCACGAACGAGGCCAGGATGGCAGCGACGAGGAACAGCGCCGGCACGTTCTTCGCGTCGCGGAAGCGCAGGGCCTCGGCGAAGCCGAACAGGCTGGCCCCCGACAGCACGCCCAGCGGCCGCCAGTTGCCGAAGATGGTGGTGGCCAGGCCGATGTAGCCGCGGCCGGCGATCTGCCCCTGGCGGTAGGTGCTGGTGAACACGCACGACAGATAGGCGCCGCCGAAACCGGCCAAGGCGCCGCTGACGGCCATTGCCTGATACCGGATGCGGACGATGTTCACGCCCAGGCTCTCGCCGGCCTGCGGCGACTCGCCCGACGACCGCATGCGCAGACCCCAGCGGGTGCGCCACAGCATCCAGGCGGTGAGGGGCACGAAGGCGAGGGCGAGCAGGGTGGGCAGGTACACGTCGCTGACGACACCGCGCACCAGGCCCGCCAGGTCGGGGATGAGCGGGATGTTGTGGCGCTGCTCGAGCCAGCCGAGGATGTCGGGACTGCGCCACGAGCCGATGCGGCCGCCCGCCAGGAACGGCATGTCGAACTCGCCGTAGCCGCCCTTGCCGGTGGGCGACTGGCTCTCGCCGCCGCCCTGCTGGCCCTTGAAGAAGATGATCGACATGTACTCGGTGATGCCGGCGGCCAGGATGTTGATGGCGATGCCCGACACCACGTGGTCGACGTTGAACCGCACCGTGGCCACGGCGTGCAGGAGGCCACCGATGGCGCCACCCACGACAGCGAGGCCGATGCCGGCCCACGAGCCCCAGTGCCAGGCACCGAACCCGCCGAGCCATGAGCCGAGGATCATCATGCCCTCGATACCGATGTTGACGATGCCCGCCCGCTCGGCCCACAGGCCGGCCAGACCGGCGAGCAGGATGGGCGTGGCCACCCGCATGGTGGACGAGATGGTGCCCGAACTGGTGAGGTCGTCGGCACCGGTGATGATGCGGGCGATCGACAGCACCAGCATGAGGCCGAGGCCGGCGATGAGCAGCCGCGTGGCCGGCGACGCGGCCCGGTAGCGGGCGAACAGGTCCTTCAGTGCGCTCACGCGGCCACCGCCACCTGGGCGTGCTGCGCTTCGAGCAGCGCTGCCGCCTTGCGTTGGATGCGCCGGTCGTCCCAGCGCTTCACCGCAGCGTTGATGATGACCACGGCCAGCACGATGATGCCCTGCATGATCGTGACGATCTCTTTCGGGATGTCGATCAGTTGCAGCTTGCCGGAGGCCTCGCCGAGGAAGCCGAACAGCATGGCCGAGAAGAAGATGCCGAGCGGGTGGTTGCGGCCCAGCAGCGCCACGGCGATGCCGTTGAACCCCTGCTGCTCGGCCAGGTTGTTCTGATAGGCGTGCACGTCGCCCAGCAGGGCGCGCATGCCCACCAGACCGGCGAGCGCACCCGACATGAGCATTGCCACGGTGACCATGCGCTTCGGGTTCACACCGGTGACCCGGGCTGCGCCAGGGTTGCCGCCCGAGGCGCGCAACCGGAACCCGAACTTCGTCTTCCACACCAGCACCCAGAAGAACACCAGCACCAGCAGTGCCACGATGAACATGCCGTTCAGTCGCCGGTCGACGATGTCGGGGAACCAGGCCGAGGTGGGCAGGTCCTTGGTCTTCACGAGCAGGCTCTCGGTCTCGCTCTCGACACGGAAGAACTTGTCGAACGACCAGGCCACCAGGCTGAGGGCGATGAAGTTCAGCATGATCGTGGAGATGACCTCGTTCACCCCACGCTTCACCTTCAGGTAGGCGGCGATCGAGCTCCAGGCCGCGCCCGCCAACATCGCCACCACCAGGCACAGCAGGATGTGCAGCGGGGCCGGCAGCTTCACCGCGGCGCCGATGACGGCGGTGGTGAGCAGCGCCACCCGCATCTGGCCCTCAACGCCGATGTTGAACAGGTTCATCTTGAACCCGATGGCCACGGCGGCGGCCGAGATCATCAGCGGCGTCGCCCGGTTCATCGTGCCGAGCAGCACTTTGGTATCGCCGGCGGCGCCGAACAGCGTGGAGTAGGCCTCGATGGGGTCCTTGCCGGTGATGAGCAGCAGCACAGCGCAGATGACCAGTGCCACGAGCACGGCCAGCACCGAACTGGCCGAGGTGACCGCGACGCGTTGCAGTTTCTGGCGGTCCATCACGATGCCTCCTGCATCTCGCCGGTCATGTAGAGGCCGAGTTGCTCGGGCGTGACCGTGTCGGGATCGAGTGAGGCGGTGATGCGACCGTCGAACATCACGAGGATGCGGTCGGACAGGCCGATCAGCTCCTCGAGGTCGGCCGAGATCAGCACCACCCCGAGGCCTGCGTCGCGAGCGTTGCGCAGCTCGTCCCAGATGGCGGCCTGGGCGCCGACGTCGACGCCACGGGTGGGGTGGGCGGCCAGCAACACCTTCGGTTTGCTGGCCATCTCGCGCCCGACGATGAGCTTCTGCTGGTTGCCGCCGGAGAGCGCGAATGCAGGCACCTGCTCACTGGGGGTGCGCACCCCGAAGCGCTCGATGACGGCTCGGCTGTCGGCCTCCATCTTGCTGCGCAGCAGGAACGGGCCCTTCGACATGCCGAGTTCGTCCTCGCGGCCGAGGAAGGTGTTCTCCCACAGCGGTGCGTCGAGCAGCAGACCCTCGCGGTGGCGGTCGAACGGGATGTACGAGATGCCCTTGCCGAGCCGCTCGCTGGTGGACGCCGTCGTGACGTCCTCGCCGGCCAGCACCACGCGTCCGTGGGGGGTCGCGTCGCCCGGGGCTGCGGCGACGATGGCAGTGAGGCCCAGGATGGCTTCGCACAGTTCGGCCTGACCGTTGCCCTCCACACCGGCGATGCCCACCACCTCGCCCGAGTGCACGACGAGACTGACGGCTTCGAGCGCCAGCTTGGCGCCCTTCTCGACGCCGGCCACGTCGACGGAATCGACCTCGAGCAACACCTCGTCGCCGATGGTGGTGGTGCGCCCCGACGGGTCGGGCAGTTCACTGCCCACCATCAGTTCCGCCAGCTGCCGCCGGTCGACCTCGTGCGGGGTGGTGGTGGCCACCGTGGTGCCCTGACGGATGACGGTGATGTCGTTGCTGACCGCCAGCACTTCGTCGAGCTTGTGCGAGATAAAGATGACGGTGGCACCGTCGTCGACCAGGCGGCGCAGGTTGACGAACAGTTCGTCGACCTCCTGGGGAACCAGCACGGCGGTGGGTTCGTCGAGGATGAGGATGCGGGCCCCGCGGTAGAGCACCTTCAGGATCTCCACCCGCTGGCGCTGGCCGATGCCGAGCGCGCTCACCGGTGCATCGAGGTCGAAGTCGACGCCCAACGAGGCCATCAGTTCGCTGATTCGGCGCTTGGCCTCGCCGAACTTGATGACCCCCCGGCCGCCGACGGGCTCGGCGCCGAGGATGATGTTCTCGACCACGCTGAGGTTGTCGGCCAACATGAAGTGCTGGTGCACCATGCCGATGCCGGCGGCGATGGCGTCGGTGGGCGACTTGAAGTGCACCCCGGTGCCGTTCACGGTGATGGTGCCCTCATCGGGCTGGTGCATCCCGTAGAGCGTCTTCATCAGCGTCGACTTGCCGGCGCCGTTCTCGCCGACGATGGCGTGGATGGTGCCGGCCCGTACGCGCAGGTCGATGTCGTAGTTGGCTCGTACGCCCGGGAAGCTCTTGCCGATGCCTTCCAGGACGACGGCGAACGGTGCCGACGACTCGTTCACTCATCCCCCTCGTGACGGGCTGACCGCACGCCACGGACAGCGAGGCCAGTATTCCACATGCCCCGGTGGTCACTCCGAAAACGATGGGGCTCCGAAAACGGCGACGGCCCGGGGGCGGACCCCCGGGCCGTCGGCCGATCAGTGCTGTTGACTGGTGTGGAACGCCGAGGCGATCAGGGAGCGGTGGGCACCGTGATCTTGCCGTCGACGATGTCCTTCTTCAGGGCGTCGAGCTGGTCCTTGAACTCGTCGACGTAGCCACCCGAGGTGGCGTAGCCGACACCGTCGTTCTTCAGGTCGAACACGTTGATGCCGCCCTTGGTGTCGCCGTTCTTGACGGCCTTGATGGTCTCGTAGACGGCCACATCGACACGCTTGAGCATCGAGGTGAGGATGACCTTCTTGGCGTCGTCGCTGCCAGCGGTGAGGTACTGGTCGCTGTCGACACCGATGGCCCACTTGCCGGCCTCGATGGCGGCCTCGATGGTGCCGGCGCCCGAACCGCCAGCGGCGGTGTAGACGACCTCGACGCCATCGGCGTACCAGCCACCGGCGATCTCCTTGGCGCCGGCCACGTTGCCCCACGCCGAGTTGTCGCCGGCGGGCCCGAGGTACTTGACCTCGACGGTGATGTTCGGGTTGATCTGCTTCGCACCCGCGGTGTAGCCGGCCTCGAACTTCTTGATGAGGTCGATCTCCTGGCCGCCGATGAAGCCGATCTTGTCGCAACCGCACTTGAGGGCGGCAGCGGCACCGACGAGGAACGAACCCTGCTCCTCGGCGAACACGAGGCTCTTCACGTTCGGGGCGTCGACCACGGAGTCGACGATGCCGAAGGTGATGTTCGGGTTGGCCTTGGCGATCTCGGTCATCGGGTCGGTGAACATGAAGCCCACGCCGACGATGACCTTGGCGCCGTCGCCGGCGAGCAGTTCGAGGTTGGCCTTGCGGTCTTCGTCGACGGTGGCCTCGAGCTCCTTGAGCTCGATACCGAGGTCGGTCTTGGCCTTGTCGCCACCGGCGGCAGCCGAGTCGTTGAAGGTGCCGTCGCCGCGACCGCCGGTATCGAACGCGATGCCGGCCATGAAGTCGCTGCCGCTTGAGCCCGAATCCTTGTCGTCGCCGCATGCTGCGGCCACGAGGCCGAGCGACGCGACAACCGCGAGCGCCATGACGCGCTTGCTCTTGATCATTGGTCTCCCCCTAGGAGTGTTGGTGGTGGAAGGATTTCCATGGGCCATGCTACCCATCCGTTCGGGCGACGTCGGCAGTGCTGCACCGGGCCGTAACATTTCGGTGATCGATCCGATGGAGCCCTTCGACGCGCCCGACGCGCCCCTTCCCGTCATGCCCGACGGCCCCGACGGCCCGCTCGACGGCGCAGTCGAAGACGACGGCATCTGGCTTGCTCCGTCCACCGGGTCGGCTGCACGGCCTCGGCCCAGGCCCCGGGTGAGCAGCCAGCGCTACCTGATGCGCCGCCTCGGGGCGCTCGGCGTGCTGGCGCTGCTGGTGATCGGCGCCCTCAAGCTGGTCGGCGCCCTGTTCGGCAGCGACGGCGACACGGCGGCGGCGCCGGTCGACACCGGTGTGGCCCTGGAGACCGTGGCGCCAGCGGTCACCGAGGTGAGCGAGTCGACGACGCCGATCCTCGCCCAACCCCCGCCCACGCCCGACAACCCGGCGCGGCTGCTCATCCTCGGCGACTCCGATGCCGGGGCGTTCGGCCCGTACCTCGAGACGCTGATGGCCGAGACCGGCATCGTCACCACCCAACTCGACTACAAGGTGTCGACCGGGTTGTCGCGCACCGATGTGTTCGACTGGCCTGCGCACATGGCCGAGGTGCTGCCGGCCGCCGACCCTGACATCGTGGTCGTCACGTTCGGCGGCAACGACGCCCAGGCCATCACCGATGCCTCGGAGAACGTGATCGTGGGGGTGCCCACGGGTGACGAGGGCGGCGATGTGGAATGGCGTGCCGAGTACGGAGCCCGGGTGGGCGCAGTCATGGACCTGCTCGCGGCCGAGGGACGCACGCTCGTGTGGGTGGGCATCCCCAACGCCGAGGACCCCGACTTCACGGCGCGGTTGAAGGCGCTCGACGAGGTGGTGCGCGCCGAGGTGGCCGAGCGACCCGGTGTGCGGTTCGTAGACACCTGGCAGCGCTTTTCGGGTATCGAGGGTGGCTACGCCGAGTTCCGGATCGACCCCCGCGACGGCCAGGGCAAGGACGTGCGCGCCGACGACGGCTTCCACCTGAACGTGGCGGGCGCCGAGATCCTGGCGCTCGACATCGCCGAGGTGGTGCGCGCCGTGCTGCGCGAGCGGGGCGCCGCACTGTGAGGTCGCGGTCGTGGCGTCTCGTGGCTGCGACCGCCTGGTGCGTGCTGTTGGCATGGCCGACCGCTGCCCGGGCCTCGTCCGAGCAGGCCGAGGTGTGTGCCCGCGAGACCCTGCTGTGGACCGGTGCGGCCTCGCTCGGCACGGCGGCTGCATCTGCCGACACCGGCCTCGCCGTGACCGTGCCGGCGTCGGGTGAGCGACTGCGCACGGTCGGCGTGTCGGCCGACGGTCTGGCGGCCGACGGCAGTGCCCACGTCGTCACCGTCACCGTGGGCGGCACCGCCGCTGGTCCGGGCGCCGTGGTGCCCGGCGGCGCGGTGCAGTTGCGCTACAGCGGGCCGGTCGACGTGGTGGTGTCGGGCGTGTCGGTGGTGATCGACCGGTGTGCCGCGGTGGCCTCGGAGGCGCCGGTACCGGCTCCGGCGAGGGACTTGCCGAACACCGGTGGGCCCAGCCTCCTGGTCGGTGAGATCGGCGCGGCGAGCGTGGCCCTCGGGGTGGTGGCCCTGCGGTTGGGCCGGGCCCGTCCGGTTACTGCTGGCGGCCGCGTGCCTGGATGGCGGCGCGGCGCTCGGCCACCCGCTCGGGGCTGAAGTTCGCCTGCTGCCAGGCCCGCCCGTCGGCGGCCTCGACCGCCCAGCCCGCTTCGTCGGCGTTGATGGCCGCGTAGGTGCCGCGGATCTGGCGCACCCCTGGCTGGTCGTTGCCGATGATGTCGGTGGCGAGCGACCGGGCGAACGGCAGCAACTCGTCGTGTGGCACGACGTGGTTGACCAGGCCCCACTGCAGCGCCTCGTCGGCCGACAAGAAGTTGCCGGTGAAGCTCATCTCACGCGCCCGGCGCACGCCGATGGCCTGCGACAGCAGCACCGTGAGGCCCCAACCCGGCATCACGCCCACGCGTGTGTGGGTGTCGCCGAATTTCGCCCGCTCCGACGCCACCAGGAAGTCGCAGTTCAGGGCGAGCTCGAACCCGCCCGTGATGGCCACGCCGTTCACTGCGCCGATGAGGGGTTTGGCCAGTCGAGGGAACGGCCCGCGCACACCCGACGCGTTCACGCCGCCGTCGGCACCGGTGCCGCCGAGGTTGCCGCCGGTGGAACCGAGTTCTTTCAGGTCGAGCCCGGCGCAGAACGCCGGGTCGGTGCCGGTGAGCACGATCACGTCGACGTCGTCGCGGGCGTCGGCCGCGAGCATCGCCTCGGGCAGCAGGCGCAGCACCTCGCTCGACAGGGCGTTGCGGGCCTCGGGACGGTTGAGGGTGATGGTGGCGATGCGGTCGCTCACCTCGAGCAGCACGACGGACATGGGCACGATCCTCGCGCGTCAGTCGCCTTCGTCGTCGGCTGGGAGGAACTGCAGTTTCAGGTCGCCGAGGCGCACGAGCGTCGAGGCCACCCAACCGCCCAGCGCTCCGAAGTGCTCGTCGAGCAACCGGCTCGAGCCGTCGGCGAGGGTGGACTCGGCCAGTTCGTAGAGGCCTTCGTAGGTGACCTCCATCGCGTACTGCGGTGGCTCGTCGGGATCGTCGGCGTACGTGATCTCCACCGTCGTGCCCACCCGCTCGAGGCGACCGTCGCCGACGAGTGGGCTGGTGTCGGGTGCGATGTCGGCCACCAGCGTGGGCGACGGTTGTTCGCTGAGACGCTGGACGCGCAGCACGATCTCGATCTCGATGGCCGGCAACTGCTCGAGGACCTCGTCGACGTACCACCGGCGGTACGCGGTCTGGCTCCAGGTGGGCCAGTCGAAGGTGATGTGCGCCACCACCCGTGGCGGCAGTCCCTCGCCGGGCAGTCCGTAACTCGTCTCCCAGGTGAGATCACCCAGCAACACATCGGCCTGGAAGTGCTCCTCGAAGGCCTGCCGTTCGAGGAACGCAGCCTCGAAGGCCTCGCGCAGCGCGCCGATCGCGTCGGTGAAGATGTGGTCGAGCATGCGAGGGCGACGCTACCCCTCGGGCGATGGGGCCGTGACAGAATCGGCCCATGTCTGAAGCACCCAGCCCGTTGGTCCTCGTCGAACTCACCCCTGCCGATCCCGAGCAGGGTGCCGGTGGCCCGCAGGTGGCGACGCTCACCTTGAACAACCCCGACGAGCGCAACACGCTGACGGCCCCGCTGGTGGCCGAGATCGTGGCGGCGATGGACCGACTCGAGGCCGATCCGTCGGTGGGCGCTGTCGTGGTCACCGGTGCCGCACCGGCGTTCTGCGCGGGCGCCAACCTCGGCAACCTGGCCGAGGCCACCGAGGAGAGCCTGGGATCCATCTACGAAGGGTTCCTGCGCATCGCCCGCAGCCCACTGCCCACCATCGCTGCCGTGAACGGCGCGGCGGTCGGTGCCGGGATGAACCTGGCCCTCGGCTGCGACCTGCGCCTCGCTGCACGCCGTGCCCGCTTCGACACCCGCTTCTTGCAGATCGGCATCCACCCCGGCGGTGGCCACACGTGGATGCTGCGCCGTATCGTCGGCCCGCAGGCCACGTTCGCCGGCGTGGTGTTCGGCGAAGTGATGGACGGTGCCGAGGCCGAGCGGGTGGGCCTCGTGCACCGCTGTGTCGACGACGACCAACTGCTCGCCGTGGCGCGGCAGATGGCGGGTCGCGCAGCGGCGGCGCCGCGCGACCTGGTGATCGAGGTGAAGAAGACCATCCAGGCGATGGCCGATGTCGACACCCATCCGGCCGCGGTGAAGCGCGAACTCGACCCGCAGGTGTGGAGCACGCGTCAGCCGTGGTTCGCCGAGCGTCTCGCCGCGCTGGCGAAGAAGATCTCGTCGAAGCCGGCGTGACCGCCCACCGCGGAGGGTGAGCGAAACCGCGCACGATTGTTACCGAAAGTCCCTGTCGCGATCGGCCCGTTGGGTTTACCGTGCGATCACGGGAGGCACATCAGCCCGTACGTTCCGAGAGACAACGGAGGTACCAGATGAGCAGTCGTCATCGCAGCCAGGAAGTGGCACCGCCACCGAAGATGGATCTGCGGGCGCACGCCCACAACGAGCGGCATCGCATCCACAGCGAGCTGCACGCGGTGGCGAGCCAGGTGAGTGCCGGGTCGGCTCCCGACGAGGTGCACGAACCGGGCCGGGCGTGGGTGCCGATGCATCACCACGATGCCGAGCGGGCCAAGGCCGAGGCGGCTCGTCGACCGGTGCGCCACTGGAAGACGAAGATGTGGAAGCGGCGCACCGCGGTGCGCAAGGCGAAGGCGCAGGCCTTCCGCCTCGTCGCCGAATGACCGGCGGCTAGCTGATCCACACGGAGAGGAGTTCGTTGCGGCGCTCCTGCCACTCCTCCACCGTGATTCCGTAGCGGATGTGGTCTTCCCACACGCCGTTGATCTCGAGGAACCGCTGCGCCACGCCTTCTTCGCGGATGCGCAGCTTCTCCATCACGCGTCGGCTGTTGGTGTTGCGCGGCACGATGCAGATCTCGAGCCGGTGCAGGTGCAGTTCGTCGAAGGCGAACCGGATGAGTACCAGCACGCCTTCGGCGATGTAGCCGTTACCGGCCCGCGCCTGGTCGATCCAGTAGCCGACGGTGCCGCCCTGCATGGCGCCGCGACTGATGGAGTTGAGGTTGATCTCACCGGCGAAGAAGTTGTCGACGAACAGTCCGAAGCCGTAGGCGAGACCGGCGTGACGCTCGCGGTCGCGTGCTGCGCACCGCGCGCTGAAGGCGTCGCGTGAGCGTGTCGGATCGGCGAGCCGGGTGAGCCGGGTGGGCTCCCACGGCACCAGCCAGTCCTCGTTGCGGACGCGGACCTCCGACCACTGCGGGAAGTCGGCGGGCGTGAGCGGACGCAGCATCACCCGTTGGCCGTAGAGACGGAGTCCCGCCGCAGGCGGCAACGAGGGGTGCCCGGTGCTGCTCATCGGCTCACCGTAACGTCGGCGAGTTGGAGGCGGCGCATCACGCCCACGACGGCGCAACAGCCGGCCACCACCGACCCGACCAGATCGGCGTGCAGGCCCGGGTTGAGTCGCCGTTCGCGGGCGGCTTCGGTGGCGAGGGTGCGGAACACGTCTTCGGCCGCCGCACGTTCGAGCACGAACGGCAGGGGTGGTTCGCCGCCGTGCTCGACAGCGGCAACCGCTTCGGCGAGCGGGCCGCGCAGGTGCACGGCGGCACCGAGCAGATCGGGTCGTTCGATGACGAGGTCGTCGATGTGGTCGGCCACCGAACCGATGGCGTTGGTGAGCTCCTCGGGTCGGGGCGGATCGCTGACCAGATGCAGACGCAGCAGCAGATCGATGCCGACCGGGAGGTCGCGGGTGAGTCGATCGCCCGGGTCGGCGGTGTGGAGGTCGATCACCAGTGCGTGGGCGGCCAAGGTGACGAACGCGGTGGTGGACGCCGCCGAGGTCATCGGGCCTCCACCCGGGCAGTCGTGGCGACGCCTGCCTCGGCGAGGCGGTCGGCCACCCAGCGGCCGACGGGGTCGTCGGCGCCGGTGAGGAACCAGGCGTAGTGGGCGTGGAGGCACTTCACGCCCCGGCGGGTGCCGGCCACGCCACCGAACGGCCGAGGGCCCTCATGGCCGGGGTCGATGGTGGCGTCGCGTTCGGCCGCGTAGCGACGATGCGCGTCGGCGATGAGCGCCGGGTCGAGTTCGGCCTCGGCGCGGCGCACCGCCCCGGCTGCCTCGAGTCGGCTGACGGCCACCACCTCGGAGTGGCCCACCAGCCAATAGCGGGTGGGCATCGGGGTGCCGTCGTCGAGCAGAGCTGCGTTGCGCAGCACCACCGGGTCGCCGGACACGTCGCGGACGACCACCTCGTAGGCACCGAGTGGTTCGCGGCCGAGCAGCCGACGCACTCGTTCGCGGTCGTCGACCGAGGGCGCCGGGAGGGGAGCGATCGTCACGACCGGGTGGGTCAGCGCCGGCGGCGCAGGCGCATCACGAGCAGCAGCAGCACGATGCCGCCCACGATGGGCAGCACCCGCTTGAGTACGGCGTTGCCGGCCAGATCGGACAACTCGATCGGCTCGTTGGCGGGGCCGTTGATCTTGCGGACGCCGTCGGTGGCGCCGGCACCGGCACCCGAGGTGCCAGCGGTGGAGGCGCCGCCGGTGGTTGCAGCAGCCGGTTCGGCAGCGGGCGTCGCCGTGTCGGCCGCGGCGGGCGCCTCGGCTGCGGGAGCGGGAGTGGTCTCGCTGTCGGCCAGCATGGTGTTCAGGTTGGTGGCGAACTGGGTGATGAGCTTCTTGCTGACATCGCCCATGATGCCGCGGCCGAACTGGGCCACCTTGCCGGTGATGCGCAGGTCGGTCTCGACGACGCACTTGGTCTGGGTGGGGCTGATCTGCTCGAGCGACGCGGTGATGAGCGCATCGGCGTTGCCCTTGCCGGTGGTGTCGCGGCCCTCGCCGCGCAGCACGGCGCGGTGGTTCACGTCGTCGCGCTCGACGAAGCTGGCCTGGCCGCGGAAGGCAGCCGAGATGGCGCCCAGCTTCACCTTCACCACACCGCGGTAGATGTCGCCCTCGATCTCTTCGAGGGTGGCCCCCGGCATACACGGCGCGATGCGCTCGACATCGGTGAGCACGGCCCACGTCTCGTCGATCGGTTGGTCGACCGTGAACTCGTTCAGGAGTTTGTCCATCGCTCCAGATCCTCCAGGGTGTCGATATCGGCCGGCGACCCCTCGCACGCGACCTCGTGGACGAGAGCGGGGTGATCGCGCAGCACGCTGCGGGCTCCATCATCGCCGATGGTGGGAACCAGCGGCCAGACGGACTGGTGGAGCCGCACCGGGTGCGGACCACGGCGACCAGCATAGGTGGC
>JBIIDH010000107.1:0-10917 GCA_044238435.1 Ilumatobacteraceae bacterium
TCGGCCAAGTTGCCGCACACCGTGTGCCCGTCGTGCGGCTGGTACAAGGACCGCGTCGCCGTCGACGTCGGCTGACGAGCGAAGCGCACTGCGCATGCTCCCCATCGCGGTCGATGCCATGGGCGGCGACCGCGCCCCAGGCGAGATCGTCGCGGCAGCACACGCTGCTGCGGGTGAAGGCATCCCCGTGGTCCTCGTCGGCCCGGCCGACCTGCCCGGTGTGGGCGATCTGCCGCTGTTCGTCGCCTCTGAGGTGATCGAGATGGACGACGACCCCGCCCACGGGGTGCGTCGCAAGAAGGACTCCACGCTGGTGCGTGCCGCCGAGCTGGTGCGCGACGGCAAGGCCAGCGCCATGATCTCGGCCGGCAACACCGGGGCCACCATGGCGTCGGCGCTACTGCGGATGGGGCGTATCCGCGGCGTCAGCCGTCCGGCCATCGCAACACCGCTGCCGGTGCCCGGTCACGCCCCGAACATCCTGCTCGACGCCGGCGCCAACGCCGAGGTGCAGGCCGAGTGGCTGGTCCAGTGGGCCCAGATGGGTTCCATCTTCGCCCGGCACCGTTTCGGCGTGGCCGAGCCCCGGGTGGGTCTGCTGTCCATCGGTGAAGAGCCGGGCAAGGGCGACTCGCTGCGCAAGGCGGCCTACGACCTGCTCGCCGCGGCATCTGGTATCGCATTTGCCGGCAACGTCGAGGGCCGCGACGCGCTGCTGAAGACGGTCGACGTCATCGTCACCGACGGCTTCACGGGCAACGTGGTGCTGAAGACCCTCGAGGGCGGCACGAAGATGCTGATCAACGAGGTCATCACCGCCATCACCGCGACGCCCGAACTGAAGGCGCACGCCGATGCGTTGGCACCCGCGCTCGAGCCGCTGTGGACCGCGATGAGCGCCGATACCTACGGCGGGGCGATGCTGCTGGGGGTCGACGGTGTGTGCATCATCAGCCACGGCTCGTCGAGCCAGTGGGCGATGCTGAACGGCATCCGAGTGGCCAAGGAGATGGTCGAGCGCAACGTCGTCGCCGAACTCACCGCGGCCATCGCCGGTCAGGGCTGACCTCCGCCTGCGCGGCTACCATCCTCCATGTCGTGCGGGCAGTCTCGCCCGCCGCGAACCCCGACCTCTGGAGTGTGTTGTGTCTGCCGAGTCACTCGACCGTGCCGCCGTGTTCGCCATCGTGCGCGCCAACCTTGCCGACATCCTCGAGATCGATGCGTCCACGATCAGCGAGGGGCAGTCGTTCGCCGACGATCTCGAGGCCGACTCGCTCGCCCTCATCGAACTCGTCGAGGCGCTCGAGGAGGAGTTCGCCGAACGCTCGGTCGAGTTCCGTATCGAGGACGAAGACCTCGAAGACCTCAAGACGGTGCGAGACGCCGTCGACTACGTGCACGATCGGGTCAAGGGCGCCTGAACTGACAGCGCACACCGCTCCCGACCCGGCGCAGCTCGAGGCCCTCGTCACGCGTATCGGGTACCGGTTCAGCGATCCGTCGCTGCTCGAGCGAGCGATGGCCCACCGCAGCTGGTGCGCCGAACACCCTGGTCAGGCGTCGAACGAGCGCCTCGAGTTCCTGGGTGACGCCGTGCTCGGGTGGGTGATCGCCGACCTCGTCTACCGCGAGCACCACGACCTGCCCGAGGGCAAACTCACCGATCTGCGCAAGAGCGTGGTGAACGCCTCGGCCCTCGCCGGGGTGGCCGAGCACATCGACCTGGGATCGTGCCTGCTGCTGGGCAAGGGCGAACATGCTGCGGGTGGTCGTGGCAAGCCGTCGATCCTGTCCGATGCGCTCGAGGCGGTCATCGGAGCGGTGTACCTCGACGGTGGGGTACTGGCGGCGTCGGAACTCATCCGACGACTGTTCAGCGAGCTGCTGGTGCGGGCCGTGTCGGAGATCGACCGG
The DNA here is from genome assembly GCA_044238435.1 of Ilumatobacteraceae bacterium. GTDB lineage: Bacteria > Actinomycetota > Acidimicrobiia > Acidimicrobiales > Ilumatobacteraceae > VFMC01. The sequence continues at coordinate 1,918 of JBIIDH010000107.1, forward strand.
CTCGACTTCAAGACCGTCCTGCAGGAGACGACGGCGCGGCTGTTCGACACGGCACCCGTGTACGTCGTCAGCGACGACGGGCCCGAGCACCAGAAGACCTTCAGCGCCACCGTGGTGGTGTCGGGCCGGGCATTGGGCCAAGGAGAGGGACGGACCAAGAAGGCTGCCGAACAGGCCGCGGCCCGTGCCGCGTTCGAGTTGCTCACGGCCGAGAGCTGAGCCGCCATGCCCGAACTGCCCGAGGTGGAGACGGTACGCCGCGGTCTCGAGGCCCACGTCGTGGGGCGCACGATCGACCGGGTGGAGGTCGGCCGCGAGCGCACCGTGCGGCGCACCTCGCGACGAGCGCTGATCGACGGCCTCACCGGGGCCACCGTGCTGGCGGCCAATCGTCGTGGCAAGTACCTGTTGTTGCCGCTCGACACCGGCGACGAACTGATGATCCACCTGCGCATGAGCGGACGAGTGCTGGTGGGTGCGGCCGGTTCACCGCGGGCGCCGCACACCCACGTGGTCGCCCGGTTCGCAGGCGAGCCGTCGCTCGAGATGCACTTCGTCGACCCACGCACGTTCGGCGAGATGGTGGTGTTCGACCCCCGACACCTCGGCGAGCAGATGCCCGAACTGGTGCGTCTCGGGGTCGACCCGGTCACCGACGGCCTCGGCCGGGCCGAGTTGCGCCGCATCGTGCTGGGTCGGCGACGGCAGATCAAGGCGCTGCTGCTCGACCAGCACGTGGTGGCGGGTATCGGCAACATCTACTCCGACGAGATCCTCCACGCCTCGCGCCTGCGCCCCGATCGACTGTCCGACACGCTCACCGGTCAGGAGATCACCCGGCTGCACGCCGAGATGCATCGGGTGCTGGCCGAGGCCATCACCGCAGGGGGATCCACCCTTACCGACACCCAGTACGTCGACATCGAGGGCGAGGGCGGCTGGTTCCAGCTGTCGCACCGGGTGTACGACCGGGCCGGCGAGCGGTGCCTCACCTGTGGCCGGGCCGACATCGTGCGGGTCGTCGCAGCGGGGCGTTCCACCTGCTACTGCCCCCGCTGCCAGCGCTGACCCCAGGCGAGAAGGGCCGCTGCGGAGCCGCCGGATAGGATCGTCCCGCCGTGTTTCTCAAGTCGCTCACCCTCAAAGGCTTCAAGTCGTTCGCCGACGCCACCACCATGCAGCTCGAGCCGGGCGTCACCGTCGTGGTGGGCCCCAACGGCTCGGGCAAGTCGAACGTGGTCGATGCCATCGCGTGGGTCCTGGGCGCGCAGGCACCCAGCTCGGTGCGCAGCCAGAAGATGGACGACGTCATCTTCGCCGGCACCGCCAAGCGCCCTGCACTCGGCCGCGCCGAGGTGGTGCTCACGCTCGACAACTCGTCGGGTGTGCTGCCCATCGAGTTCACCGAGGTCACCATCTCGCGCACACTGTTCCGTACGGGTGAGAGCGAGTACGCCATCAACGGCGTCACCTGTCGTCTGCTCGATGTGCAGGAACTGCTCAGCGACGCAGGCGTGGGCCGCCAGCAGCACGTCATCGTCAGTCAGGGCCAGATCGACGCCGTCCTGAATGCCCGACCCGAAGATCGGCGGGGCATCATCGAGGAAGCGGCGGGTGTGCTGAAGTACCGACGCCGCAAGGAGAAGAGCGAGCGTCGCCTCGACGCCACCGAGGCCAACCTGCTGCGGGTGCAAGACCTCCTGCGCGAGGTGCGGCGTCAACTCCGTCCGCTCGAGCGGCAGGCCGACGCCGCCCGCCGTCACGGCGACCTGGTGGCCGAGTTGTCGGCGCTGCAGCTGTTCCTGGCCGGGCGCGAGATCGCCGGCTTGCGTACCCGGCTCACGTCGCTCGCCGGCGACAAACTGGAACTCGACGACACCGACAAGCGCCTGCGGGCCGAACTCGCCGCCCTCGACACCGAGGTGCTGGCCGCCGAGGCCGAGCTCACCGCACGCGGCGACAGCGACATCGGCGACGAGATGGTGCGGGTCGAGCAGTTGCGCGAGCGCGCCCGCGGTATCGCTGCGGTGATGGTCGAGCGTCGCCGTTCACTCGAACGCGACCGGGGCCAGCTGATGGACGGTGGGGTGGTGGCCAACCTCGAGGCCGATGCTGCCCGCCTCCGCGACGACCTCGATGCCGTGGCCGCCGAACTGACGGCCATCGGGCCCGAGGCCGACGACCTCGCTGCCGAGGAGGAGGCCTTCGCCGCCGAACGCCGCCAAACGCTCAGCACACTCGACGGGGTCACCAAGGGTGCCACCACGGCAAGCGCTGCTGCAGCAGAGGTGCGCGGCGAGATGCGCTCCATCCAGAATGGGGTCGACCGGGCCGAGGGCGAGCTGCGGCGCCTCGAGACCCGCCGCGACTCGCTCCGCGAACGGGCCGAACGGCTCGAGCACGAGATCGTCCGCCTGAAGCAGCTCTGCGAAGACGCGAACGAGAGCGAGGCGCCGCTGGTGGCCGATGTGGAGGCTGCCGAGGCGCGCCGCATCGCCGCCGAGGCCGGTTCCGATGTGGCCGGTGCTGCCCGGCAGCACGCAGCCGACGAACTGGCCCGCTGGCGCACCCGTGCCGAGGCGTTGCACCAGGCGCTCGAAGCAGCCCGGGCCCGGGCCGGGGCCGAGCACCTCGCCGGCGTCGACGGCGCATTGGGCACCCTGCTCGACCTCATCGAGATCGACGAGGGCTGGGAGTCGTCGGTCGAGGCGGCGCTCGGCGAGTCGTTGCTCGCCGTGGTCGTCGACCAGCCCTCCACCGGCCGCCGGGCCCTCCAGTCGCTGCGCGACTCGAATGTGCGCGGCGCCGTGCTGTCGCTGGGCCTCGCCACCACCGCGCCCGCTGGTTCCACGGCGGCCGTGGCGGCAGGCGGTCAGCCGGTGCGCCCGCACGTGCGCAGCCGTTCTGCAGCCGTCGAGCGGCTGCTCGACGCAGTGCTCGCCACCGCTGTGCAGGCCGCCGACTTCCAACAGGCGCTCGACCTCGCCATCGCTGACCCGACAGCGGTGGTGGTCACCGCCGACGGCGACCGGTTCGGATCGTCGGGCTGGCGCGTCGGTGCGGCCGGGGGAGGGGCCACCGCCAGCGCACTCGACGAGGCCACCGAGCGCGCCGCCGCGGCCGAGGCCGACCTCGCTGCACGCGACTCGGCCCTTGCTGCCGCCCGTGCCGAACTGCAGGCGGCGCGCCAGCACGAGAACGACATCACCCGCCGCCTCGACCAGCACGACGCCAGTTTCACCGCCAGCTCCGAGGCCCTGGGGCGCGCCCAGGGTCAGCGGCGCGAGGCCGCCGGCGAACTCGAGTCGGCCGAACGCAGCGTCGCCGAGGTGGTCGAACGCCTCGACCGCGAGCGGGCCCGCCACGGCGAACTGGCCGTGCTGCTGCCGGCGCTGGAGGCCGACGAGGCCGCCGAGGCCGAGTCGGCGAAGCGGCGCGGCGAACTACGCGCCCAACTCGACGCCCGCGCCGCGGTGCTGTCGTCGCGCCGTCAGGAACTCGAGGTGCGCAACGCCGGCCTCCACGAGCGCCAGAGTTTCCTCGAACGTCGCCTCGACGAGACCGAGCGGCGCCTGGCCGCCGATGCCGAGGCCCGCGCCCTGGCCGCCGAGCGGCGCGTGGCGGTCGAGCGGTCGCTCGTCGCCATCGAGCGCTTGGCCGCGCTGGTCGAGCGCCACCGGGTCACCATCGAGACCCGCCACGACGAACTGCTCGAGATCCGCCGTCGCCAGAGCGACGAGGTGCGTGCGGTCGCCGCACGGCTCGATTCACTGCGCCGCCGGCGCGCCGAGGTCGAGCGCGAGCTCGAGGCGGCCCGCGAACGCCTGCGCCGCGTGGAGATCGACGATGCCGAGGTGCGCATGCGGCTGGAGGCCGCGGTCGAGGCCGTGCGCCGCGACCACGACGTCGAGCCGGCCGTGGCCGAGGCCGCCGAACTGCCGCCGCTGCCCGAGGGCGCCAACGCCCCGGCCCGGGTACGCGATCTCGAGCGCGAGTTGCGTCTGATGGGCCCCATCAACCCGTTGGCGCTCGAGGAGTTCAACGAACTCCAGGAGCGTCACAAGTTCCTCGAGACCCAGCTCGAAGACGTGCGCGATTCGCGGCGCGAACTGCTGCGGGTCATCAAGGCCATCGACCTCGAGATCCAGACCGTCTTCGCAGCGGCGTTCGCCGACGTGAGCACCCACTTCACGCAACTGTTCTCGACGCTGTTCCCCGGTGGTTCGGGCAAGCTCGTACTCACCTCGCCCGACGACCTGCTGAACACGGGCATCGAGGTGGAGGCCAAGCCCAGCGGCAAGAACGTGAAGAAGCTCTCGCTGCTGTCGGGTGGCGAACGCAGCCTCACGGCGTTGGCCTTCCTGTTCGCCGTGTTCCGCAGCAGGCCGTCGCCGTTCTACGTGATGGACGAGGTCGAGGCAGCCCTCGACGATGTGAACCTGCACCGGTTCCTGGGCCTCATCGCCGAGTTCCGCCGCGAGGCGCAACTGCTCATCGTCAGCCACCAGAAGCGCACGATGGAAGCGGGTGACTGCCTGCTCGGCGTCAGCATGCAGCCGGGTGGCTCGTCGAAGGTGGTCACCGAGCGCGTCAGCGCTTCGGCCTGATCGATGACCCGATGGTGAGTGCGCCGCGCTGAGTAGCGTGCTGGGCACCATGGATCCCGCGATCTACATCATCCTCATCGTCGTCGTGCTGGTGTTCGGCCTGGGCGTGGTTCTGCTCGGCCGCCGCCGCAACACCCCCGAACTCGCTCCGCCCACCGAACCGGTGGAACTGCTGCCCGATCGCACGTCGGAGATGGTGCGCCCGCCTCGCCCGGTCGACACCGACGATGCCGAGGCGCCGGAAGCCCTGGAGGAAGCCGTTGCCGAGACGGTGGACCTGTCCGAGATCGAGCGGCCGTCGTTCCGGTTGCGGATGGGCAAGGCACGCGCCGCGCTCACCGGCGCGTTCGTCGGCATCCGTGGACGGGCGGGCATCACCGATCAGACGTGGGACGAACTCGAAGAGGCCCTCCTGCGGGCCGACGTGGGGGTACGCGTCACCGACGAGTTGCTCGGCGGGCTGCGGGCCCGGGTGAAGGCGAAGGAGATCACCGACCCGGGTGCGCTGCTCGACGCGTTGCGGGCCGAGATGACTGCCCGCCTCGACGGTGCCGACCGGCAACTGCACCTGGTGCCCGGCGACGCCGGTTCGCCCAACGTGTGGCTGTTCGTCGGCGTGAACGGTGTGGGCAAGACCACCACCATCGGCAAGGTGGGGGCGCAGCAGGCGGCCATCGGGCGCAGTGTGCTGATGGCAGCGGGCGACACGTTCCGCGCCGCGGCCGCCGAACAACTGGCCACCTGGGCCGAGCGAAGCGGCGCCGACTTCGTGCGTGGCGCCGAGGGCGGCGACCCCAGCTCGGTCATCTTCGACGGCATCCAGCGCGCCGGTGCCCGCAACCTCGACCTGGTGCTGGCCGACACCGCTGGCCGTCTGCACACCAAGTCGAACCTGATGGACGAGTTGCGCAAGGTGCGCCGGGTCGCGGGTAAGGGCCCCGGCCGGGTCACCGAGGTGCTGCTCGTCATCGACGCCACCACCGGGCAGAACGGCCTCACCCAAGCGCGCGAGTTCGGTGATGCGCTGAACGTCGAGGGCACCGGGCTCACCGGGGTGGTGCTCACCAAGCTCGACGGCAGCGCCAAGGGCGGCATCGTGTTCGCCATCGAGACCGAACTCGGCATCCCGGTGAAGCTGGTGGGCCTGGGCGAGACCATCGGCGACCTCGTCGAGTTCGAGCCGGCCTCGTTCATCGACGCTCTGTTCGCCGAGTCCTGACAAATCCCGCAGCGGCGGGAACCGTGTGGCCGCTTCAGTCGTCGGAAGACACATGCGACACACACTCACCTCCCGCCGAATGGCGCTCGTCGGCGCCGCCCTGCTCATCGGTCTCACGGCGTGCGGATCGCCGTCCGATCCGTCGTCGTCGGCGGTCACCACGCTGGCTGCGGCCAAGGGGCCGGCTGTGTTGCGCCTGGTCGGTGGTGCGCCGGGTGGCGGTGCCGTGAACGCAGCGAGCGACGCGATGCCGGCCGAGATGAGCAAGATGATGATGCCGATGAACATCGAGTACGTGTTCAGTGGCGAGGTGCCCGACCTCACCGCTCCCGCCGGCTCGTGGTACTTCCCGGCGGGGGTGGCAGCCACCCCCGAGCAGGTGGCTGCGGTGGCCACGGCCCTCGGCGTGGTGGGCGAGGTGCGCACGCTGCCCGCCGACCAGGGCGGTGGATTCATGGTGGGCCCCGACGACTGGTCGGGCCCCACGCTCAATGTCGGCACCGACGGCATGCTCAGCTGGTGGTACAGCCCGGGCCCGATGGCGGGCATGTCGGTACCCGCCTGTGGCATCGCGATCGACCCGATGCCCGTCGACGCCGGTGCCGCCGACACCGTTCCCGTCACGGGTGACATCACGGTGGTCGACACCGTCGCTGTCGACCCGGCCGTGTCCGATCCGGGCACGGTGCCCGAACCGTGCCCCGAGCCGCAGCCGCCGGCCAACGTGCCCACCGCGGCCGAGGCAGAGGCCAAGGCCCGCGCCCTGTTCGAATCGCTGGGCGTCGATCTCGGCTCGTACCAGCCCGAGATGTATGCCGACGAGTGGGGTGCGAACGTGAACGCGTACCTCGTCCTCGACGGAATGCGCACGCAGCTCAGCATGTCGGTGGGCTTCGGTGCCGAGGGGGCGATCACCTGGGCGAGCGGCTACCTGGCCGCTCCGCTGCGTGGAGACGACTACCCGCGGGTGGGCGTAGAGGCCGCCGTGCAGCGCCTGAACGACCAGTCGAACTGGTGGATGTACCCGATGGTCATGGCGAAGGGCGGCGTGGCGGCGATGAGCACCGCGTCCGACGGCGCGGTCACCGAGCCGGCTGTGGCAGCACCCATCGAGCCGGCCCCCGTCGACACCGGAGCCCCGGTCGAGCCGATGCCCGTCGACACGACCCCCATCGTCGTCACTCTCACCGACCCGGCACCGAGCCTGGAGATGATGTGGGCCGACGACGGCACCATCTGGCTGCTGCCCGGTTACACCTTCCAGTCGGCCGACGGCGGCATGTACAGCGTGCTGGCAGTACCCGACGAGTTCATCCAGCAGGCCCAGCCCGACGTGCTGCCGGTCGACACAGCCGTCGTCGACACGGTGCCGGTCGACACAGTGCCGGTCGACGCGGTTGTCGTCGACACGGTGCCGGTCGATGCCGTCGAGCCGACGCCGGTGGAGACGGTGCCGGTCGACACGGTCCCAGCCGGCGGCTGACCCACCCGCTGCGATGAGCGATCGGTGCGCCTGGTGCGCTCATCGCTCATCGCGGTGGGGTGGATAGCCTGACCGCACCATGTTCGATTCGCTGTCGTCACGCCTCGAAGGCGTCATCAAGAAGATCCGTGGCAAGGGCCGCCTCAGCGAGGCCGATGTCGACGAGGTCCTGAAAGAGATCCGCACGGCGCTGCTCGAGGCCGACGTCAACGTCGGTGTGGTGCGCAACGTGGTCGCCCGCATCCGCGACCAGGCCGTGGGCGTTGCCCGCAGCCAGGCGCTCGATCCGGGCCAGCAGGTGGTGAAGATCGTCAACGCCGAACTCACCGCCATGCTGGGCGGCGAGACGCTGAAGATCACCTACGCCAGCCGTCCACCTACCGTGGTGCTGATGGCCGGCCTGCAGGGCTCGGGCAAGACCACCAACTCGGCCAAGCTGGCCCGCTGGTTCAAGAGCCAGGGACGTCAACCGCTGCTGGTGGGCGCCGACCTGCAGCGCCCTGCCGCGGTCGAGCAGTTGCGCACGCTGGGCCGTCAGATCGACGTGCCGGTGTTCAGCGAGCCGGGCGACCCCGTGGCCACCGCTGGCCGTGGCGTGGCCGAGGCCCGCCGTCTCGGCCGCGACGTGGTCATCGTCGACACGGCCGGCCGTCTGTCGATCGACACCGAGATGATGGAGCAGGTGCGCCGCATCAGCGAGACGGTGCAGCCCGACTACACCTTCCTCGTCATCGATGCGATGACCGGCCAGGACGCGGTCGGCGTGGCCGAGGCCTTTCACCAGACCCTCGCCATCGACGGTGTCATCATGTCGAAGCTCGACGGCGACGCCCGTGGTGGTGCGGCGCTCAGCGTCAAGGAAGTCATCGGCCGCCCCATCGCCTTCGCCTCCACGGGCGAGAAGATCAGCGAGTTCGAGCAGTTCCACCCCGACCGCATGGCCGGCCGCATCCTGGGCATGGGCGACATGCTCACGCTCATCGAGCAGGCCGAGCAGGCCTTCGAGAAGGATCAGGCCGAAGCAGCGGCCGAGAAGCTGCTCGAGGGCGAGTTCACGCTCGACGACTTCCTCGAGCAGATGCAGCAGCTCAAGAAGATGGGCCCGCTCGGCAACGTGCTCGGGATGATGCCCGGGATGCCGAAGGAACTGAAGGGCGCCCAGATCGGCGACGACCAACTCAAGCCGGTCGAGGCGATCATCCGCTCGATGACCCCGCTCGAACGGCGCAAGCCCGAGATCATCAACGGCAGCCGTCGAGCGCGCATCGCCACCGGCAGCGGCACCACCGTCGCCGACGTGAACCGCCTGGTGAAGCAGTTCGGCGAGATGCAGAAGATGATGAAGCGCATGGGTGCCATGGGCATGGGCAAACCCGGCAAGAAGGGCAAGAAGGCCAAGGGCGGCCGTGTCATGCCGTCGGCCATGCCCGGCATGGGCGGAATGCCCGGTCTCCCGCCTGGAATGCCCGGCATGCCGGGCCTGCCCGGTGGCTTCCCGGGCTCGCGCTGATGGCCGGAACCTGCAGGTCGGCAGGGATGTCGTTCACGGACGTGCGCGGATGCGGTTCTGGCCGCTATCCTCGCACGGTTGGATTTCGCAAGGAGTGCATGACCGCATGGCAGTGAAGCTTCGCCTCACCCGAGTTGGCAAGAAGAAGCAGCCGCAGTATCGCGTTGTCGCGGCCGACAGC
>JBIIDH010000029.1:0-34088 GCA_044238435.1 Ilumatobacteraceae bacterium
GTCCGCCGGCGACGGCGAACGGCAGCATGGTGACGGCGGCGCCGAGCATGGTCCACGCCGCGTTGGTGAGGCTGTCGACGCGGGCGAGCACCTTGCCGTTGGCGATCATGTAGGCGGCGAGCAGCACGGCTTGCAACAGGGTCAGCAGTACGCCGACGACGCTGACCATGCTGGTGCCGGCGAACAGTTCGGGCACGGTCAGCACGATGCCCGCCATCACCAGCACGAGGGCCATCCACGTGCCCCTTGCCGGGCGGATGCCGATGAAGGCCGAGCCGACCACCACCAGCACCGGGTACACGTAGACGAGCACGATGTAGATGGAGGCGTCGAGCCGTTGCAGGCCGATGAAGCCCGCCGACACCACGGTGGCGAACGCCACGCCCAGGCCGAGCAGTTGGGCGACGGGTGCGTCGAGCGGGTCGGGGCCACCGCGTCGGCGACGGATGGCGAGCAGCACCCACAGGGCGACGGTGGCCAGGCCGAAGCGCCACCACAGCAGCGAGGCCACGCCGTAGGCGTCGAGGAGGTGCTTGCCCACCACGGTCGACGACGAGAACGCCAGAGCCGCGCCGATGGACCACAGTGCGCCGCGGGTGGTGCGATCGACAGCGTTGGCGGGGGGTTGGTGGGCAACGACGGTGCCGCCCTGTGCGGTGGCAGCCGGCGAGTCGTTCACGTGCCCACTCTGACCGATCGGACGGCTCAGGCCGGGTATCCGGCGGCGCGGGTGAGGTCGATCGACATCGCCACTGCGCCATGGGCCGGTGTGGTGTGCAGCAGCGTGGGCCGCGCCCCGGGGCACTGGTCGGTGACGGCGACGGTGAAGGTGTCGACGAAGCGTCCGCCGGCGCGGTGCACCCCGCCGGAGGTGACGAGTTCGAACTCGTCGTCGGCCATGTCGAGCCGGGCTGCTACGGCCACCACCATCGCGGCGTGGCGGCGGGCGAGCGAGTCGACGAGGTCGAGCGCCACCGGGTCGCCGTCGTCGGCGGCCCGGTCGAGCAGCGGGGCGAGGTGGGCGCCGATGCGGATGCGGCGCCGGCTGACCGCTTCGAACAGCTCGTCGACGGTGGCCACGTCTAGGGCAGTGAGGAACTGCTCGGTGAGGGCGGTGGCGGGCGCGACGCCGTGGTGGGCGGCGGCGACGGCGTCGAGCGCTTCGCGCACCATGCTGTGCGCCCCGCTGGGTTCGCCCCAGCCGACGGCCATGGTGCGGTACGACTGGCCGTGCCGGTTCACGCCGGCGGTGACGGCACCGGTGCCGATGCTCGACACGATGCCCCACGGCTGGCTGCAGCCGGCCCGCAACGCCACGAACGAGTCGTTGGTGACGGTGGCGGGCCAGGTGAGGCCGGCCTCGGCGAGGGCCCGGCGCACGGGGTCGACGTCGCTCGGCCAGTCGACCCCGGCGAGGCCGTAGACGGCGGCGACGACGTGGTGGCGGGCGCGGCCTGCGGCGGTGAGCGCGGTGTCGACGGTGCGGGCCACCTCGGCGGCCATAGCGGGCAGGCCGATGGCCTCCCAGTTGCTGCCCCCACCAGTGGCACTACCGAGCACGGTGCCGCTCAGGTCGGCCACCAGCACGTCGGTGCTGGTCCCGCCCCCGTCGACGCCCACCACCAGCTGCTGCTCGTCGGCCTGACTCACCCGGGCGAGGCTAGTTGCGACGGCACCCGATCGGTGTCGGCGTCACTCGGTGGCGCGGGAGTCTTCGCTGCCGGGGGCCTGCTGATCGTGGTCGTCGATGTCGTGTGACCGCATCTGGCGCCCGAGCCGGCGAAAGCCGACAACGGCGACGACAGCGAGCGGAAGGATGATCAGGCCGATGGATGCCGGGGGCGAACGTCGAGCGACGAACGCGATGAGCAGCAGGTATCCGGCGGTGATGGTCAGAACCAGGGCGGCCGGGTCGGTTCTGGGGTGACGAAAGGTGGCGTCAGCCGCACTGTCGAAGGCCCGCCACCATGAACGCTCACCGGCTGCACGGCTCCGGCGAATCCCGATCGTGAGTTTCGTGATGAGGATGGTGAGCCAGGCCGCAAAGAGGACAGCGATGAACCACCCTGAAACTGGGGTTCCGCCGGTAAGCCCGAACGCGCCGGAGCTAGAGCGGTAGTTGATCAACAGTCGTCTCCGTGCCTGATCCGAAGGCCAGGGCGTCGGCGAGGTCGCGGTCGGTGAGGTCGATGCCGTCGAGCAGCAGTCGCATGCGGCGTCGCGGGTTGCCTCCGCCGGCGCCGGCTCCGTCGCTGCGGGCGATGCTGCTCATCGACCTCAGCAGCGCCGTCCGCACCGCTTCGGGGCGGGCACTGGCGAGGTCGATCGGGAACGGCGCCCCTGCGGCGAGCGTGCGCTCCTCGATCGGAAGGTGCTTCGTCCGATCAGTATCGAGGTGGGCGCCCGTCAGTTGCGTGCCGAGCGAACCCAGCCGGGCCAGCACCAGGTCGAGCCCCTCGACGTACTGGAGGTTGCGAGCCGAGTCGGTGCCCTTGGTGCCGCCCGAACTTTCGATCACCACGGTCGGCTGTCCGTCGACGGTCTCGACCACGAACTCGGCATCGACGGTGCGGCCGCCGATGTGCGACATCCGACGCTCGCCGAGGTCGAGCCGCCCCTTGCTGCGCAGATAGCGGTGCAGCCGGTAGTCGACGATCTCGCGCACCATCGTGTCGAACACCTCACCATCGGCATCGCCGAGATCGAGCTGCAACTCGAACCTGCCGTCGACCACTGCGAACCACGGCGATCGGCCCTCACTCGACGCGCTTGTCCAGGCCTTGATCGGGTTCTTGCGCCAGTACGCCAGCCATTCCTGGTCGCTGGGCGAGACCGGGTTGGCGAACGAGCTGCGGGTGTCGATGACGTCGTTGCGCAGGCGACGGTCGCGCATGACGAGCCAGCGCGAGGTGAGCGTCAGGTCGGGAAGCGGCATCCCGGTTCGGAGGGCGCCAGCGTCGAGCATCGCCAACACGGTGATTAGCTTGTAGCTCTTGTCGTAGTGACCAAACTCGATGTCGAGCAGGAAGTCGCGGGCGGCCTGGTGCACGAGGAGCTCGGCATCGGTGAGCAGGCCTGCTTCGGCAAGCGCGCCGAACCAGCCACCACTGGGCCGCTTGTTCGGCAGCTCCTTCCCGAGCAGCAGCGACATCTCCAGCGCTGTCGGTCGGCTGCCGTCGTGCTCGTCGGCCCACTCCTGCAGCAACTCGACAGCCCTGCCTCGGGCCGAGGTGCGGGCCGCCAACTCGCGGAACAGGTCGATCACCTCGGTGTCGACGACGATCGAGCACCCGGGCGGCAGCGTTCCGTCGGTGTCTTCGAGATGGTCGACTGCCTGGCGGGCGGTGGCGTTGGGCTTCCCCGCCAACTCGGCCAGCAACTTCACCTTGAGGAGGAAGCCGCGATGGTTGCCCACCAGGTCGAGTACCTCCAGGCGCTCCTTGTCGGCCGTGCGGCGCAGGCCACGGCCGAGTTGCTGGAGGAACACGATGGGCGACTCGGTGGGCCTGAGCAGCAGCACGGTGTCGATGGCCGGCACGTCGACGCCCTCGTTGAACAGGTCGACCGTGAACACAATCTCCAGGTCGCCCGCAGCGAGTCGGTCGAGCGAGGCGCTGCGGGGCGCCGACCCTGGGCCTGAGTGCACCGCAACGGCGGCAACGCCCTGCGCGGCGAAGGAGCGCGCCATGAACTCGGCATGGCTGATCGAGCAGCAGAAGCCGAGGGTTCGACGCCAGCCCGAAAGGGCGCGCCATTCGCTAAGCACCTGTTCGGCGCGGGCGGTGGTCTCGAGCCGCTTCGTCAGTTCCGCCGCGTCGAAGCGGCCACTGCGCCAGGGGATCTCGGCGTAGTCGGCCACATCGCGGATCGCCCGGTAGGCGAACGGGCTGAGCAGTCCTCGCTCGATGCCCTCGACCAGGCCCACGTCGAACACGAGGTTGTCGGCGCACAGTGCCAACAGATCGGCCCGGTCGGTTCGCTCGGGCGTGGCCGTCAGGCCGAGCAGGAACTGTGGCCGGAAGTGGGCGATCACTCGGCGGTAGGTGGGGGCGTCGGCGTGGTGGAACTCGTCGACCACGACGTAGTCGAAGGTGGTTGGGTCGAATGCAGCAAGGTTGCGGGTGAGCGACTGGATGCTGGCGAACACCACATCGCCGTCGGCCTCTCGCCGATCGCCGGTGAAGTAGCCGAAGGTGCCCGACGGCCGGATGCGGCGGTAGACATCGCGGGCCTGGCCGAGGATCTCGTCGCGGTGGGCGATGAACAGCACCCGCCGGAACTGGGGTCGGGTGGAGTCGAACGCTGCCAGCCAGGTCTTGCCGAGCCCGGTGGCCATCACCACCAGCCCTGCAGCGAACCCCTGCGCGCGGGTCTGTTCCAGCGCGCCGAGCGCCTCGCGCTGCACCGATGTGGGAGTGGGCTCGGGATCAAGGGCCACCCCACCGATGGCCTCATCGTCGGCGGGCGGTGCGGGTCGTGTGAGTTGGCGCTGCCGGTAGGCCGCCAGCCACGGGGCATCGAGCGCCACCGAGCGTGGGTCGGCCCACAGCCGCTCGAACTCGTCGAGCAGCACACCGACCTGTCGTGTCTCGACGTTCCACTCGATGCCGCGTTCGAGCGCCGAACGACTGAGGTTGCTCGAACCCACGAACGCCACGCCCTGGCGCGACGAGGAGTTGCTGAAGATGTACGCCTTCGGATGGAAGCTGGTCGACGGGTCGGAGAACACGCGGACGGCTAGCCGTGGCGCCGTGCTGGTGTTGGTTTGTTCGGTGCGGGCGGCTTGCTCGATGCGGTCGAGGAAGAAGCCGAGTGCTGCCGGGTCGGTGATGCCGAGGTAGTCGGTGGTGAGCACTCGCACGTGCGCGCCTCGCGCGAGTGCTTCGTCGAGGCGACCCGCAATCAGGTCGAGGCCCGAGCGCATCACGAAACTCACCAACAGGTCGATGCGGTCGAGGTCGCTGCGGATCAGGCAGCGCAGCAACTCCAACTTCATTCGCCCGTCGAATGGCGTGACGAGTTCGGTGGTTGTCTGGCGAGCGAGGTAATTGCCTCGGCCGGGAATGACATGGCGGATACCGCCACGCGGATCAGGCACATCGCCGTCGTAGCGAGGGATCACGTGCACATGCACGTGCGGCACGGTCTGCCCCGCTGCAGCGCCGGCGTTGAAACCCACGTTGAAGCCGCTGGGCTGGAACCGGTGTTCGAGGAGCTCCTTCACCTCGCTGGCGAGCGCCATCAGCGCGTGTTGCTCATCGATGGTGCACGACCACCAGTCGGGTGTGAGTCGCTTGGTGACGATTAGCGCATGGCCGGTGGACACCGGGAATTGATCAAAGACAGCAAACGCCAACTCGTTCGAGGCGATCCATGTCGACGATGGAATCTCCAAGAACAGCGACACAGCTGCGGAGCGTAGTCAGGTGGGCGAGCTGTGCTCGCTGGGGCGTTGGAACCTGCAGGAAACTGTCTCATCGCGGGGCGCGGGATTGACTTAGTGCACAGTCGACACCATCAGCCCCGGGGGTCATGTTGTTCCAGCGGTTCTCAGAGGGCCTGGCCGGCTGTGTTCCAACCTCACCTAGATTCCGATCATGGCGATCCGCTCCTACTCTGACGTTCCTAACCGCATCGTCCATCTCTTCCTGCAAGAGGCTGGCGCTTCGTACGACATCGCACGCGGATTCAAGCCCTTTAAGCGCGTGGCGGAAACACTGGACTTCTTTGATGGGAGGTGCGCGTATTGCGGAGCATCCCGTGAGGCTCTTGTGGAGGAGCACGTCGTTCCTCGCAATCGGGTAAGTGTCGGTTTGCATGCATGGGGCAACGTGGTACCGGCATGCGCGTCATGCAACCGCGCCAAGTCCAGTTCGCCTTGGGGGTCGTACCTGGCAACCATCGCTGACGACCCGAGCGTCATCGAGCGACGCCAGCAGCGAATTACGTCATTTCGGGCGCATTTTCGCTACGACCCAGCAACCGACCAACTCCGAGATGTTGTCGAGGCCCTCTACACGCTGGCTGACACTCAGTCTCGAGCGTTGGTGAAGTTCGCTCTTAAGTCCTCATCGCTTGCGCTTCAGGGAATGCACGACTTCGAGGCACCCTTGCCTGAGCAGACCGGTCTGAACGGTCCAGCTATCGCGCAAGAGGATGTGGGTGACCAGCGGGTGCCTGGCCCCGGGTACCTGCCGCTGAATGGACGAACTCAGACGTAGTCGACTGGACCAGGGACGACGGCGTCGCCGGGGAGCGCGCGCCGCCACCTAGTCCCCCCAATCTCGACCGAACCCTCACCACCGAGGTGGTGAGGAACGACACGGCATGAGATCCACGAACCCTTCGGAGGAACCGCGAGGCCTAGCGCACGGGTGATCCCAGGGTGTGACTGCTGGTGCCCGAGAATGAGAACGCCCTCAGGCTGTAGCGCCTTGCGGGCATCGCGAACTCGTTTCGGCCCATCGTCTTGACGTGCGACCGTCAGCACGACCTCACGTCGAACTACCCGTTGCTGCACCCTCCGGAAGAGTTCGTTGACCCGATGCTGACCGGATGCCTTCGGATCCAGGATTGCGGCTCGGCTATCGGCGTCGAGATGTAGCAGCAGGTTCTCGTCGAGCTTGCCTTCGTGGACGAGCCAAGTCATTGCCGCGAGCCCGTCGTCGTTGAGACGTCGCTTCTTGTCCTTGTTTCGGCTTGACTTCAGCCGAAACTCGTCGGCGCGGACGATTCCAACCTGGAAGCTGGATTGGTTGTCATCGGCAGTCGCGCACAGGCACAGTTCGCCAACCGCTTCAGTGGGGATCATCCAGCCACCGGACGTCATCGACCACTTCGAGTCGACCTCGTAGTCATCGATCACGTAGTCGAGCTTGCGACCGCGCTGCAGCCCGAACTCGTTCTGCACAACGATCTCGACCTTGGTGCCGATGTAGGTCTTCTCGACCTTGGAGAGCTGCTCGATTCGGTAGCGGCCGGTCCGTTGGCCATCGAACACCTCGTCGAAGCTCTGGCGGATTGCAGCGCCAAACCGCTCCGCGAAGCGATCTTGGCCGCGAAACCATGCAACTGCTTGTTCCAGTCCCTGATCGTGCGGTGTCAACGTCGACTACTCGGATTCCGACGCAGCGAAGGCGTGCTCGAACACGAAGTCGGCAATCGCCTTGCCGAGCAGAGGTGGAACGGCGTTGCCGATCTGCCGGGCGATCTGGATCTTGGTGCCTTCGAAGACATACCAGTCCGGGAACGACTGAAGTCGCGCAGCCTCGCGGTGTGAGATCACCCGGTGTGCCGTCGGATGGAGGTATCGACCCTTCTCGGGCTTGAAGAACTCGGTGCGGATGGTCGCCGACGGGCGGTCCCACCAAAGACGACCCATCACGTCAGTGGTTCCAGTGGGTTTGTTCAGCCAGCAGGCGGGCGTGATGTCGGGCCGGTTGCGCATCAGGTCAAAACGGTTGCCCCCCGGAGGAATGGCCCGATATCTCTCCATTGAGATGGGTAGCGGTCGTCGGCCGAAGTGGAGGTGTTGTCCCTGCTCGTCGATCGTCGGGTCGGTGCCCTTTGTTCGAGCTGGCAGATCGCTGATGGCCTGTCGGACCGTAACGTGAGCGCGGCCCGATTCGGACCCGAGCCCGTGCGTAGGGGGTGGTGGCCACGGGAGGGCCGCCTCGCAATCGCGAATCGCGACGAGGATCCCTCGTCGGCGGTTCTGGGGCACTCCGTAGTCGGCCGCGTTCAATACCCCGTACGCAACGGAATAGGCCTTCAACTCGGTGTCCGACCCGAGAAGCTCGAGTAGCTCCTCGAATTGCGCCGAACGCTGGAACTCGGGCACGTTCTCGATTACAAACGCCTTCGGACGGATCGTGCGAACAGCATCGAGATAGTGCTTCCACAGGGCGTTCATCTGAGCGCGACTCTCGTCGTCTCGATCGCGCCCGAGAGGACTGAAGCCCTGGCACGGAGGCCCACCGATGATCACGTCGGCTTCCGGATACGACGGGCCGTACTCGATGTCGCCATCGAACACATCACAACCGAAGTTGCGTCCGAAGGTGGAAGCAGCCGCATGATCGTGTTCGACAGCGAACACTGGCGTGAAGCCACGATCGGCAAGGTGGAAGCCGAGGCTAAGGCCGCCGGCACCGGCGAACAGGTCGACGGTCGTAATGGTGCGGTGCACTGTGTTGACCTTCGCGGCGGCAGTCGGTTGTGCCTCGAACATCGGGATCTGCCTGGTACTCCGGGGTGGTTGCATCGCCATTTCCTCCAGTACTGGTGTGCTGATGGGGAAGTGGCCTGAACGTATGCAAGGGGTGTGACACTGACGCCGCGGCCTAGGCCGACGGAGTCCACCATAGAGCAGGCTTCACCAACGCTGTGTGACTGCCCCAGGCTGCAGGATGCCTTAATGCGGGCATCCTGCTTGTCCTCTTCCGGCCGGCCGTGGATGGCTGTGCTTGCGCAGTCGCACCTCGCGCTCGATCCGATCAGCAGCTACTGCCAAGTCTTCGTGTTCCCAAACTCGAATGACCTTCCAGCCCGCAGCTTGCAGTGTGAAGTTGGTCTCCTGATCGCGCTTGACGTTCTTGGCGAGCTTCTCGACCCACCACTCCCGGTTGGTCTTGGGCACCGTTCGATGGGCAGGGCACGAATGCCAGAAACAACCGTCGACAAACACGGCAACTCGTTGGCGGGTGAAGGCGATGTCGACCCGGCGCCGGGTGGAATCGACACGATGGTCGACCCGGTAGCGCAGGCCGCGCTGCCATAGTGCGCTGCGAAGCTGCACCTCGGGATTTGTGTCGCGGTTGCGTTGCCGCCGCATGCGGGCCGACACCTCTTCTGAAGGCACCTCGAACACACTCACGGCGCCATGCTCTCATTGACGCGACCACTGCTGTCGTTCGCCGTTCGCGTCAGCCGCTATCTCGGTCGCCCATCACTCGCCACCCTCACGACTTGCCCGGGCTGCTCGTCGGCGTCGAAGCGGCTCTTGCGGCCGCGCGAGGTGCTGCGGCTGGTTGAGTGGAGGCGCTTGCTCGACGCGTTGTCCCAGTCGCCCATGCTGAGCCGGTCGATCTCGACACGCAACTCACTCACCCGGTAGTCGTGCTCGGGCAGAGCCGAGTGCACCAGGTTGTCGGCCGCATCACCCAGCAACTGGGCGGCCCGCTCGTAGTTGCCGCGCTCGATCTCGCGGTGCGCCTCGGCCTGCTCGCGGGCGGCACGCAGCACCAGCACCTGCTCGGTCACCTCGGCATCGGCCGTGTCGGGGTTCTCGCCGGCGTTCACCACCAGCGGGATGGTCACGGCGTGCAGCGACGTGTCGTCGCCCACGGCCACCCAGCGGATGACGGCCTCACCGGCATCGATCGCCCGCGCCTCGAACTGGGGTGCCAGGCGCAGCATCGCCACCACCCGGCGGCGCTCGCCACCGTAGGCATCGCCCAACGCCACCTGCATCCCGCCCGCCACCGAGGTGATGGGGAACTCGTTCAGGACCAGCAACTCCACCACGTCGGCACCGGGCCGCAGCTCCACCGACACGTTCTGTGCCACCACGCTCGCTAGACCCTCGAACTCGCTGGTGAACACCGCCGCGGCCTGGTCGGGCCCGGCGCACCAGTAGTCGTTGCCCCGGCCGGCGTTGGCCATCGCCGCCAGCAGCCCCTCGGAGTAGTCGGCGCCGAACCCGATGCACGAGGTGCTCACGCCCTTGCCGGCCGCCCCGAGGGCCATCGTGGCCAGGCGGTCGGGGTCGACGATGCCGTGGTTGGCTTGCCCGTCGGTGAGCAACACGATGCGGGTGAGCGCCTCGGGCCGAGCCTGACCGTTCAACACCTCCAGCGCCTTCAGCCAGCCGCCCGACAGGTTCGTGGAACCACCCGAGCGGATCTGTCGCAGGGCCGCGGCCGCACGGTCGGCGTCGTGATGGTCGAGCGGCAGCTCCACCCGAACCTCGGTGTCGAACGACACCACACCGATCCGGTCGTCGGCGCCCGCCACCCGCAGCAACCCGCAGGTGGCCTCGATGACCGACTCCAACGGCCCGCCGTCCATCGACCCCGACCGGTCGATCACCACCATCACATCGATCGGCGGGCGCTGCGACGACGGCGCCTCGGGTGCCGTCAACTCCACCATCACGTGCACGGTGCCCTCCACTTCGAGAGCCACCACGGTGTGGTCGAACGTGATGTTCGGTTGCATCTGCGCCTGCCTTTCGTCTGCGTTGCGTTGCTACTGACCCAACGCACACAGGCAGGCGGAATGTGACCGTGCTCGTCTCCGGCCGCCTGCTGTCAGCAGGAACCGAAGCGGATCGGCTGGTTGGCGAAGGTGGCGACGAAGCACGCCCGACCGGTGTCGGAGTTCACGTCGAGGTCGACCGCCACCATCGTGTCCCAGTCGCCCGACGGCTCCAGATCGAACGACCCGCTGGTGTTCCTCCGTCGGAAGCCCTCTGCGTACCGCACCCTGGCAGTGCCCGTCGCCACCACCCGCAATCCATTGGCGCGCGACAGGCGTACGTCGAAGCTGTAACTCGCCACGCCCATCACGCTGCCGCGCACCTCGTCGTTGCGATGCGCCGACCGGTCGGAGTCGAACCGGATGCCGGAGGCAAACAGCACGCCCCGGATGGCAGTGTCGGAGACGGGATCCAGTTGGAGCCGTCGTTGGTCGGTCTGAGCAGCCGATGTGGCCCGCAGGTCGTACTGCAGATCACCGTTGCCGACCGACACCGAACCCCGCACCGTGACCGGTACGGAACCGAACAGGGTCGTGTCGCCCGCCAGGTTGGCGAACACCGTGTTCGACACCCGCCCCATCGACAGCGACCACTGCGAGGAGATCGGACCCAGCGCCTTGCGTTGGCTGAACGCTCCGTCGATCCGCCAGTCGCCCGCCACCGGGCGCACCAAGGTGCCGGAGGCATTCGCGATGCGCGCCGTGGCCGGCGACGCGAACCACATCACGCCCGTCACGTCCAAGCGGCCGAGCGGTGCCGTGTTGCGACCTGCGCCCATCTCGACGGTGCCGCTGATGATGGCCTGCTCACCGGCCAGGAGGCCGAAGGCCTTGGCCGTGAAGCCACTGCCGCTGAGCGTGCCGCGCATGCCGATGCGCACGGGTGGCGAAGCGTTGGCCACCCAGTCGACCTGCACACACGGACCCGAGTTGGCGCCCGTGGCGAGCAGCGACGTGGCGGGCAGCGCCGCAGCGCCGCTGGGCGCCGCCGTCGTGGCGGGTGTGGACGCTGCTGCCGTCGCCAGACCACCGATGGTGACGCGGCCGGGCATGATCAGCCCGCCGCCCGGAGCGGCGAAGGTGGCCCCAGCCGGAGCTTTCACCAACGAGGTGACGCACTTCCCGTCGCCGCCGAGCGTGACGCCGCCGAGCGTGATGTCGCCCGGCGCCACCCGCAGGTGCAGTTCGGTCATCGTGCCGTTCTTGAACGTCGTGTCGCCCGTCAGGCTCATCGAGCGGCCGAGCGCCACGATCTGCGCGGTCATCCCCAACTGCACGTTCACGTCGGCCGACAGCGCGTCCACCACGGCACGGCCCGACACCCGCACGGTGGTGATCTGGTTCCCCGGTGCCAGCACCAGGTTGTCGGCCCGCAGGTCGACGTCCACCACCAGGCCGGCAGTGGGATCCGCCGGAGACGTCGGAGGCCGCGTGGTGGGTGGCGCCGATGGCGAAGTGCCCGACGACAGGCCGGCCTGCACCAGCACGGCACCGCTCAACTGCGCGTTGTTGGGCATGGCCACGGCACCGCGCACATCGAGCTTGAAGAACAGCGGCGAGATCTCGAGCGCCAGGCGGGTCTGGGTCATCGACACGCCTGCGATGGTGAACGTGCCCACGTCGAGCGATGCAGAGATCTTCAGGTTGGCGATGTCGAGCACCGCCTGCACCTGCACCGGGGTACCCATGATGGTCGCCCCGAAGCGGGCCGAGATCCCGGCGGGATAGGTGAACGTGCCGATGCGGCCGCCCAGCGGTGCGATCACCACCGACGCCACGTCGACGGTCAACGCCTCGTCGAGCCCGGTGGCGGCGCCGTCGATCTTCGCCAACGGCCGCAGGAACGTGCGCCCGTTGGCATCGCCGACGGTCAACTCCACGATCGGCGCCGTGGGAGCGATGTTCAGGGCGAACCGCACGGTCTCACCGCGCCGCCCATCGGCGCCGGCCGGCGGAACACCCAGCACGTCGGCAACTGCAGTGGGCAGCCCGGTCACCTCGCCGAACACGCCGATCGACGGGATCGGCGCGGTGGGCACGGTGAAGTCGACCGTGCCCTGCAGAGCCACACCCGACACCACCAGGCCGTTGACGCCGAGCGCGTTGCGCCATTCGCCGCGCATCGACAACGACAGCCCGACTGTGGCGGGTGGCTGCAGGAACGCTTCGAGATCGAGCGTCAACTCGTCGCGCCGCAACGTTGCGGCGGATCCGCTGCGCTGGGCGGGCGGCAGCTGCAGCTTCGCCTGGCCACCGAAGCCCAACCGCACCGACGAACCCTCCAGCGTGAGGCGCACGAACGCCTGCGTCAGCGCCATCCGGGTGGTGTCGATGCCGTTCGGGTCGCATGCCCGGGTGCTCTGTGTGGGGCACGTGGCGAACAGCGTGATGCCGTTGGCGCCCAGCGAGATGGCGCCGGTGAGCACCACGCTGTTGGCCCCGAGCGAGGCGGTCACCACCAGGTTCGGCTGGATCGGCGAGTCGAGACGCAGCACGTTGTTGAGCTGCTGCGCCCCGGCCGCACCGATGTTCACCACGCCGATCGCATTCATGCCCTGGGTGATGGCGACGATGGTGCCATCGGGCATGCGGTACTGCGGGATGTTGCCGGAGGCGAACACCAAGGTGCCCTGGCCGAGACCGATGCCGAGCGAACTCAGGTCGGCGCCACCCTCGATGGCGACGACGGTGGGCTGACCCGCACCACCCAGCACCCGCAAGCGGGCCGTCACCCGGATGTTCTGCATCACCGCCGAGCCGCCCACGGTGAGGGTGAGCACGTTGTCCTGGTACCGGATGTCGATCGACGCCTGCTCGATGGTGATCGGCGCCGCAGCGACCGGGCGGTAGGAAGCGGCCGTGGTCGTGGCGTTGAGCGAGAAGGCCGGCCGGGCACCGCCCGAACCGGGCAGGCCGAGGCAGGCCGTCACACTCGCGTCGAGCGGTGCGATACCCGCCGCTTCGAGGCGACCGTTGCCCGTGGCTCGCACCCACACCGATCCGGCGGGCACGCCGGCACAGGTGGTGGGCGCCGCAGCGTTCGACAACTCGATCGACGCCCCGGTGACAGTGAAGCCCGGAACCGGCGACCAGGCGCCCGCCACGGCGGCGCTCATCCCGAACGTCACGCCCTGCGGCGTGCGAGTGAGGGTGCCGGCAACCGTGCCGAAGCCCACCGACAGACCGGGGGCCACCTGCCAGGTACCGGTGGTCGCCACCGAGGCGGTGAGCGACCAGTTGTCGAGACTGCGCAGCTGTCCGAGCACGCGCACCTCGAACCCCGACGATCCGCTGCCCACACCGAGGCGACCATCGACCGTGATGCCGTTGTTGTCGACCTTGGCCCCGAGGCTGTTGATCCGAAGGCCGGGAATGGGCAGGGTGGCCCCGGTGACCGTGCCGTTCACCGAATAGACGGCCGCACCGTTCGCGCCGCGGCTGATCGAGCCGGCTGCATCGAGACGACCCCCCAGGAGGGGCATGTCGCTCACCGTCACACTCGCTGCGAAATTGTTGTTCACGGGCACGGTGACGCTGATCGACACCATCCGGGGGTTGTCGGCGGTGCCCGCGGTGGCGCCGAACGTGGCACCGTCGCAGGTGAAACTGATCGTCGAGAGTTGGCTCGACCAACCGGTGCCGAGGTCGATCAACGGGAACCCGCCACGGGGTGTCAGCTGCCCGACGATGGGAAGGGCACACGATCCGGCGGCCGCCGCCCGGCGCAGGGGCCGCACCTGTCCACCACCGCCCGACCCGACGAACCCGGAGGCCGCCTGAGCATTGGCGTTGCCGAACAGCGCGAACGACCAGCACAACGGTGTCTGCTCGGAGAGCGCGATCGGGTCGATCTTGTACGCGGTGGGCAGGCTCACCGATCCGCCCACGAAACAGATCTGGTCGCCGGTCAGTCGGGCCGTCAGCCCGCTGCCGGCGAGGAAGCCAGCGGCCAGACTGAGTGTCGCCGACGTGCTGGTGATCGACGTGGTCGACGAGCAGCCCGCGGGCACGGTGGGCGTACCGAGGCCGATGGTGGTGTGCTCGCCGAACGAGAACGTCCGCTCACCGGCGATCACACGGGCCAGCACCGAGGTGGGATCGCAGCCCGTGCCCGATACCGACGGCGAGCTGGTGAGGCCTACCCGCACGACGATGTCGGCAGTGACGGTTTGGGCCTCGGCCGTCACGGTCGCCCGGAAGGACAGCACCTGCTCGCTCGCGGGTGCAGTGAAGGTGGGCGCTGCTGCCGTGGTCGACGACAGTTGCACTGCCGGGCCCCCGGTCTGGGTCCACGTGATCGTGCGCGACGCGGGCCCGGTGACGGTGGGCGACAACTGCACCGACGCGCCCTTGGCCACATCGAGCACCGGGGCGGAGGTCACGGTGAGTCGCCCACCAGGGGTGATCGTGATCGTCGACGTGGCGGTCGACGGAGTGGCGGTGCCGCTGGAGGGCGTGGCCGTCACCTGCACCACCAGCGTGAGGCTGCCTCCGTCGACCGGCGGCGCCACGATCTCGATCGAGTCACCCGTGGTGGGCACGGTCACGTTCGTCGGGCCCGACACACGGCTCCAGCGGAACGTCGACGGGACCGTGGGGTTGGCCGTCAGCGTGATCCGCGACCCGCCTTCCATCTGCGTGGGGCCGGTGATGGTGAGCCCGACCGGGGTGGCCGGGGCGCCGATGACCACCGACCGCACGTCGCTGACGCCGGATGCGTCGGTGGCGCGCAGGGTCACCTCCACCTGCTGCACCCCGGCGATCGGCCATGCCAGGCTGGCTGTGGTGGTGCCCGTGGCCGAGATCGGCTGCGAGGTGAACGCGCTCGCCGGCAGCGAGCCCGCGCCCAGCACCCGGGTGGACCAGGTGGCGGTGATCGCGTCGTTGTCGGCATCGGTCACCTTCGCTGACAACTGCACGGGGCCGGTGGGCACGAACACGCCGGTCGTGCTCGACGCCACCGGAAGCGCCTGCGAGATGACCGGCGGGGCGTTCACCTTGTCGAGGATCACCTGCACGGTGTCGGACGAGCGCGTCACCCCGTCGTCGACCACGAACTCGAAGCGGTAGGTGGTGGTCGCCGCGATGACCGGTGCGGTGAAGCGGAGTTCCTTTCCGGCAGCCGTGGTGGTGGTCTGCACCGTCGGACCGGCTACCTGGCGCCAGGTGAAGGTCTGCGGCCGTTGGCCCGACGTCGCGGTGCCGGTGAGCCGCACCACGGTGGGCGTGAGCGCGCCGGCCTGGTCGACCGAACGGTTGCCCACCCGGATGTCGGGGCCTGCATCGACGCTGAAGCCCTCGACGGGGATCACCAGCGCCCCGCCGACGGCGGTGGGGAACTTGCCTGTCGGACGCACCAGGGTGGCCACCACCGCCAGCGCGACCGGAGCCGTGGGCGGCACGGTGTAGTTCACCGTGAGTCCCGGCAGCGGTGCAGCGCCGGGGCCCACCTCACCGGGTGCCGTGGTGGTGCACCGCAGCACCGCTGCTGCCCGGGCGCACGTCCAGCCCGGCGATGTCGAGGCCTCGTCGGACACGGCGTCGACATCGATGTCGACGGCGAACGGGCCGGCGACCCTGCTGCCCATGTCGGAGCGCAGCGCCACCGAGATCGACCCCGGCTGTCCGCGGCGGACCTGCGGGGCGCCAGCCAGTTCGAGACGGGCCGACGGGGTGCCACCGGTACCCGGCAACACCTGCACCAGGGCGCGTAGGGGGCCGAACGACGTGCCGTCGGTGAGGGTGGCGAGCAGATCGACCGACACGGTGAGCGTCTGGCCGGTGGTGTTCACGAAGGTCTTCGGCACGGCGGCCGGGAACGCACCGGTACCGGTGGTGGCTCCGCTGCCGTCGGAGAACAGCAGCTTCCACGACGTGAACGCAGCTCCGCCCGTGACGGTGACGTCGACCGACAGCGGACTGGTGCCCGAACCGCGCGAGACGAACAGCACCGGGGTGGGCCGCGACTGTGAGGGCAGCGTGGTGGAGGTGCTGGTCGGCGCAGCGGTGGTGGGCGCGACGGTGGTGGGCGCAGCGGTGGTGGTGGGGGTCGTGGTAGCCGGAACGGTGGTGGCCGGAGCGGGCGCGGGGCTGGCGGTCGTGCCCGCAGCGGCGCGCACGGCCAGCGTGGCTGCGGCGGGCGTCGCCGCAGGCCGATCGCGCGACGTGAACTCACTGGTCGCGATCCGGGCGGCGGTCGGTTGAGCCGCCGACACCACCACCGACACGGTGCAGCGTCCGCCAGCAGCCAGCGTGACGCCCAGCACCGACACCGTCGGGTCGCCCGGACGGGCCAGCGCCGGGTCGACCGCAGCGGCGCTCGCGTCGGCGCACGTGGTGGAGACAGAGCGCAGTGGGCCGTTACCGCCGTCGGGGTCGACGAGGGCCAAGGTCGTCGGCAGGCCGATACCGAACATCCCGTCGGTCACCGGCGCCTCGCCCGCCTCGATCGTCACGGTCAGCGTGGTGGGCACCCCCGGGGCCACCGCTGCCGGTTGGAACGCAGCCGTGGTGGCGGGTGCGGGCACGACGGCCGCGGGCGGCTCGGTGACGGCCGCATTCGCCACCTCCACCGACGCAGCCGTCCCCGTGCCCGGCTGTTGCGCCGAACTGGTGGCGGCGGTCGACTGGGTGGGCACGGGCGCGGCGAGCGACTCCGGCGTCACCGCCACCACCGGGAGCGGACCCCCGGCGGCATCCACCGCCCCGCTGGCCTGGGCTGCAGCCGGGTCGAGTTCCGGAGCAGGTGCGGTGGCGCGGCTCGTGGTGGCATCGGCGCCGGTGCCCGTGGTGGTGTCGGTGTGCACCACACCGCGTTGGGTGCCGTCCTCGGCGACGATCCATCCACCCAACTGGCGGACGCCGTCGACCGTGATGTCGGCGCGGAACAGCCCGGCGGTGCTCGGGTCGACCGTGGTGGCGACGAACGACCGGGTGGAGCTTCCGTTCGCCGTGGTGAACGTGCCGACCGCCTGGTTGTCGCGGAGCGCGCCGGCCACCGTCGCGCCGTTGTCGAGCACGACCGAGAAGCTGTCGCCCACGAGTTCGCCGGAGAACCAGACCCCGGTCTTCACGCCGTCGCACAGGTAGACGCGCACCCGCGAATCGTCGGTCACCACGGCCACGTACGTGTCGGGGTCGGCCTCGAGTGCCCCGACGTAGCTGCCGGTCGCTGCAGCCGGCCGTTCGAGCAGCCGCTCGATCTCGGCCAGTTCTCCGTCGACCGGATCGGCGGTGATGGCCTGCTCCGATCCGACCTCGTCGGAGGTGCCCGCAGTACCGGTGCTCGGTGTGGTGCTCCCCGTTGCGCTCGGCGTGACTGCCGCACCGGCACCTCCGTCGGAACTGCACGACGTGGCCAACACGGCGAAGAGCCCGATGAGCAGGGCTGCTCGGTGCAGCGCACCGACCCGGCGCGCGCGCCAGCGTCGCGTCACTTGCCTCGAACCCAGGACCCCCCAACGGGCGGCAACCTGGGCGTGGGCAGACGAATGGTGGCGTTCGGCGGACGACATGAGCTCATGGTGGACCGATGAGCCGTTCCAGTCATCCGTGCGCGCACGGATCTCTGCCCCGGTGCACACGGAGACGGGCGAGGCCACCGGCCGCTCGATCGGCGGTACGGTGCGTGTGTTCTGGTGCGTGCCGGTTGCGACCGATGCCTCGGGATGCAGGTATCTGCCCACGCCGACCGGACGGTTCTTCTCGATGCGCAACAGCGTTCGACAGCGGTTTCCGCGTTCCCTGGTGGTCATTGCCGCCGGGTGCCTCGCCGCGTCGACGTTCGCCGTGTCGCCCGTGACCGCGGCGCCGCCCGACGGGTCGCCGCCCGCGCCCTCCATCGACCCGGCCGCCGAACCAGCCACCATCGTGCGGGTCAGCGATGATGCGGCACTGCAGCAGGTGCTCGACACCCTCAGCGCCCGCGGGGTGGAACCCGAAACCGTGTGGGACGGGGGCGTGAAGGGCGTGGTGGCCGACCTCGACGCCGCCGACGTCGCCGTGCTCGATGCGGTGCCCGGTGTCGAGCACATCGGCGCCGACACGGTGATGACCATCAGCACCGACCAGAGCAGCCCGCCCTGGGGGCTCGACCGCATCGATCAGGCCGCCCTGCCACTGTCGGGCACCTACTCGTACAACTCCACCGGTGCGGGCGTCACCGCCTACATCATCGACACCGGCCTGCGCGCCACGCACAGCCAGTTCACCGGCCGGGTGCGCAGCGGCTACTCGTACGACCCCTCGTCGCCGAGCGACTGCAACGGTCACGGCACCCACGTGGCAGGCACCGTCGGCGGCACCACGTACGGCGTCGCCAAGGACGTCACGATCGTGCCGGTGAAGGTGCTCGACTGCGAAGGATCGGGCTTCACGTCGCAGGTGGTGGGCGGCATCAACTGGGTGATCGCCGACCACGTGGCGGGTACGCCGGCCGTGGCCAACCTCAGCCTGGGCGGCCCCGTCGATGTCACGCTCGATACCGCGATCAACGCCCTCATCGCTGACGGCGTCACCGTGGTGGTGGCTGCCGGCAACTCGGCCGACAACTCGTGCAACTACAGCCCGGCGCGTGTGGCCGCCGCCATCACCGTCGCCGCCAGTGACAACACCGACGATGACGCCTGGTTCTCGAACTACGGCCCGTGCAACGACCTGTTCGCCCCCGGTGTCGGCGTGCTGTCGGCCTGGATGACGAGTGACTCGGCCACCAACACCCTGAACGGCACGTCGATGGCGTCGCCGCACGTGGCCGGTGCGGTGGCCCGCTACCTGCAGGGCAACCCCACCGCCACGCCCGCACAGGTGTGGACCGCGCTCGACGCCGCCACCACCAAGGGTGCGCTGTCGGAGTGCTGCGGCGACCCCGACAAGTTGCTCTACGTCGACGGGGCCGGTTCGCCGCCGCCCCCGCCCCCGCCCCCACCTCCTCCTCCGCCACCGCCCACGCCCACGTACGCGGTCTCGGTCGTCACCGCCGGCAGCGGGGCGGGCACGGTCACCTCGTCGAGCGGCGGCATCTCGTGCGGCGCCACCTGCAGTGCCACGTTCACCTCGGGCACGGTGGTCGCGCTCACGGCGACCCCGGCGGCGGGCTCGACGTTCTCCGGGTGGAGCGGCGCCTGCACCGGCACCGCCTCCACGTGTTCGGTCACGATGAGTGCGGCCCACTCGGCCACCGCCACGTTCGCAGTCATCCCCGATCCAGGATTGACGGCCATCTCGCCGGTGCGTGTGTTCGACTCGCGTAACGGCGGCGCACCCGTCCGCCCTGCGGGATCGACGCTCACGCTGCCCATCGCCGGCACTGTCGGGATTCCGGCCGATGCCGAGGCGGTGGTGCTGAACGTCACCGCCACCGAACCACAGGCGGCGGGCTTCGTGACCGTGTACCCGTGCGGCGTGCCACGACCGACCACGGCGTCGAACCTCAACTACATCGCCGGTCAGTCCGTCCCCAACGCGGTCGTGGCGGGCATCGGCGAGGGCAGCGCGGTGTGCCTCTACACGATGGCGGCCACCCATCTGGTGGTGGATGTGAACGGCTACTTCCCCGCCGGGTCGGGCTTCGCCCCGCTCACCCCGGTACGACTGCTCGACACCCGGCCCGACACATTCGTCGCGCCCCAGACAGCCTCGGTCAGCAGCCCAACCGTGACCGAATCCGTACCGTCTGCCAGCGAGGTGCGGGTGACGGCCGTGGGCCATGCCCGGGTCGTCGCCACCGTCGCCGACCAGGCAGCGCTCGATCGAATGCTCGCCCACCTCGCCGACGAGGGAGTCACGCCGCTGTCGGTGTGGACCGATGGGGTGCTCGGGGCGACGGCCGTGATCGATCGCAGCCAGTTGGCTCCGCTGCGCTCGCTGCCGGGCGTGCTGGCGGTGGAGGCCGACCGTGGAGTGGAGGTGACCGGACGCCAGGACGGCGCGCCGTGGGGTCTCGACCGCATCGACCAGGCCGACCTGCCGCTGTCGGGCTCGTACACCTATCCGTCCACCGGCGCCGGGGTGACGGCCTACGTCATCGACACCGGGCTGCGGATGACGCAGACCCAGTTCTCTGGTCGCGTCACGGCGTCGTTCGCGGTCGACTTCGGCGACGGCACCGGTGCCAACGACTGTGAAGGCCACGGCACCCATGTGGCCGGCACCATCGGCGGTACCACGTCCGGCGTCGCCAAGGGGGTGTCGATCGTGCCGGTGAAGGTGCTCGACTGCAACGGGTTGGGCTCGACGTCCGACGTCGTCGCCGGCATCAACTGGGTGATCTCACACCACGTGGCGGGTGCCCCTGCCGTGGCCAACCTCAGCCTCGGTGGCACCAGCAGCGTCACCCTCGACAACGCCATCAACGCACTCATCGCCGACGGGGTGACAGTGGTGGTGGC
Source organism: Ilumatobacteraceae bacterium (assembly GCA_044238435.1). Taxonomy (GTDB): domain Bacteria; phylum Actinomycetota; class Acidimicrobiia; order Acidimicrobiales; family Ilumatobacteraceae; genus VFMC01. The sequence goes on from JBIIDH010000029.1 coordinate 20,646, forward strand.
CGCGGGCAACGAGGCCTCGCCGTCGTGCGGTGTCAGCCCGGCGCGGGTGCCGGCGGCCATCACCGTCGCCGCCAGCGACCGGTACGACGGTGCAGCTGGTTTCTCGAACTACGGCAGCTGCAACGACCTCTTCGCACCCGGCGTGGGGATCGAGTCGGCGGGCATCGGGTCCGACACCGATACGGAGCTCATGTCCGGCACCTCGATGGCCTCCCCCCATGTCGCCGGCGCGGCGGCACTCGTCCTGGCGGCCAACCCGGCCGCGACGCCGGCTCAGGTGTGGCAGATCCTGCAGAACAACGCTGTCAGCGGCCGCATCGCCGAACACGCCGGCGACCCCGACCTGCTGCTGCAGGTGCCGACGGTGTGGAAGGGTGGCCCGGCAGCCGGGTCGGTGACGACGGTGCAGGTGACCGGCCGTGGTGGTGTGCCTGCCGGCGTCGAAGCAGTCGTGTTGAACGTCACCGTCACCGAACCCCAGAGCGACGGGTTCGTGACGGTGTACCCGTGCGACGTGCCCCGACCCACCGATACGTCGAGCCTCAACTACACCACCGGCCAGACCGTCCCCAACGCCGTGGTCGTGAAGCCGAGCGCCTCCGGAACGGTGTGCCTGTACACGATGAGCGCCGCCCACCTCGTGGTCGACGTGAACGGGTACCTGGCCGCGGGATCGGCCTTCGGTCCCATCACTCCTGCCCGCCTGCTCGACAGCCGGGGCTCGTTGGGTGTGCGTTCGGCGGGCACCGTCACCCCCGTGCAGGTGGCGGGCCAGGGCGGTGTGCCCAACGGCGCGACCTCGGCCGTGTTGAACGTCACCGTCACCGAAGCGCAGGGGCCGGGTTTCGTGACGGTGTATCCGTGCGATGTGCCACGCGACCCCAACACGTCGAACCTGAACTACGTCGCCGGGCAGACCGTGCCCAACGCGGTGTTCGTGAAGCTGAGCAACGACGGGACGGTGTGCTTGTTCACCTCGAACTCGGTGCAGCTGGTCGTGGACGTGAACGGGTCGTTCGGGGGCACCTGAGCGACGCGTAGGGTGGCTGCATGCGGCTCCGCGAACAGACAGCGCCAGCGACACCCGGTTCGTGGCCCGAGGCGGTGGCCACTGCGGTCGCAGGAGCGTTGCTCGGGTGGTTCGCGGGCGCGTGGATGCACCCGGTGGTGGGCGGGGTGATGGCCGCGGTCGCCGGACTGAACGGTGCCATCTCGGGTTGGCGGCAGATCTACCCCTGGCGGCTCACGGCGGGTGTCATCGCCTTCGTGCTCGACTCCACCTGGGCCATCATCCCGGTTGCCGGATCGCTGCTGGCCCACCTCGGGGCAGCGCTGCGGAAGAACTCGGGCTACGACGCGTCGCTCAGCCGCCGACGGAGTCGCCACGTGTACCAGGGTGGCCTCACGCTGAAGCCCGGCTTCGCCCTCACGGTGGGCAACGTCATCGCCGGTGCCGGCGATCTGAGCGGCGCCCGCCGTCGCCGCCTGGTGACCGACCACGAGTACGTGCACGTGTGGCAGGCCCGTTGGTTCGGGCCGTTCTACCTCGTCATCTACGGACTGTGGGCGGGCCTCGGCGCGCTGGTGGGCATCGTGCTGTGGCTGGTGCGTGGCCGACGCGAGAAGCTCGGCGTGGTGGTCGAGTCGGTGGCGTACTACCTGAACCCGTTCGAGTGGTGGGCCTACAGCCGCGACAACCTGTGGCCGCCGCCGGCCAAGGTGAAAGACCTCGGCTACCGACGCGCCGCCGTGCGGCCCCTCGCCGCCACCCGTGTCGAGCGCGGCTGGTCGCCCGAGATCGTCCCCCGCGGCCCCGACGACCTCCCGACCGCCCCCGCCGAGTAGCCCCCACCGCGTAGCCCCACCGCCGCGCCCACCGGCCTCGGGGCTTCGTGAGCGTGGACCCGGTGGGTGCGGGTGCCGGCGCACGGACGGGCGTGGGGAGCGGGCGTTCGTGAGCGTGGACCCGGTGGGTGCGGGCGCGGGCGCACGGACGGACGTGGGGAGCGGGCGGCGGGGGTGGAACGGGCGGCGGCTCACGGACGGGTGGGGTTGGTGGGTTGGCTACGGTCGGGAGTCATGGCCGACGAGCTGATCGAACGACATCTGCACCTCGACACGGGCGAGGGCTCGATGGGCACGTACGTGGTGCATCCCGCCGCAGGTGGGCCCCATCCGGTGGTGCTGTTCTTGATGGATGCGCCTGGCAAGCGGCCGTTGTTGCACACGATGGCCGCTCGCCTCGCCGCCCACGGCTACTACGTGATGCTGCCCAATCTGTTCTACCGCGCCACGCCGGCGTTCGAGCTCGACTTCACCAGCACCGAGTCGTTCGAGCGGATGCGCGAGCTGATGTACGGCGTGAGCAACGCGATGGTGGGCCGCGATGCGGCCGCGCTGTTCGCGTTCGCTGAAGCCGACCCGGCAGCGCACGCTGCCGACGCGGGCTGCGTGGGCTACTGCATGAGCGGCCCGTTCTCGCTGTGGGTCGCCGCCGAGCACGCCGACCGGGTGCGCGCCGCGGCCTCGTTCTACGGCGTGCGCCTGCACGTCGACAAGCCCGACTCACCGCACCTGCGACTGGGCGAGGTGACGGGTGAGGTGTACGTCGGTGCGGCCGAGTTCGACGACTACGTGCCGCTGGAGATGATCGACCGTCTCGAAGCGGCGATGCAGGCCGCCGGCACCCGCGGCCGGGTGGAGCACTACTGGGGCATGCACCACGGGTTCGCGTTCGACGACCGACCGGCGTACGACGCCGAGGGCGATCGCCGCCACTGGGACGTGCTGGTCGACCTGTTCGGTCGCGCCTTGCACGGCGGAACCGGGCACGGCGGAACCGGGCACGGCGGAACCGGGCACGGCGGAACCGGGGGCGCGGCGTGAGCGACGACGCGCACTCGGCCGGGCCCGTCGTGTCGGTCGATCCCGCCGGGGCCGACCACGTCGCACGCGTCACGCTGCGCCGGCCGCCGCACAACTACTTCTCGCTCGAGATGATCGCCGCAGCGGCCGATGCGCTCGAGGCACTCGACGGGCACGACGGCTGCCGCGCCGTGGTGCTGTGCGCCGAGGGCAAGAACTTCTGCGCCGGGGCCGACTTCTCGGGCACCGCCACCTACACCAGCGAGCAGTTGTACGCAGCAGCGGTGCGGTTGTTCCGCACCCGCAAGCCCGTCGTCGCCGCCGTGCAGGGGGCGGCCATCGGGGGCGGACTCGGACTGGCTCTCGCTGCCGACTTCCGGGTCGCCGCACCCGAGGCCCGCTTCAGCGCCAACTTCGCCCGGCTGGGCTTCCACCACGGCTTCGGTCTGTCGGTCACCCTGCCGCGGCTGGTGGGCGAACAGCGCGCCGCCGACCTGCTGCTCACCGGCCGCCGCATCGACGGAGCGGAGGCGGTCGCCCTGGGCCTGGCCGACCGCCTCGCCCCGCTCGACCGGCTGCTCGATGAAGCGGTTGCCTTCGCCGCCGACATCGCCGCCTCGGCGCCGCTGGCCGTGGAGTCGATCCGCGCCACGCTGCGCGGCGACCTGGCCGACCGGGTGGCGGCGGCAACCGTGCGTGAAGCCGCCGAACAGGCGCGGCTTCGCGCCACCGCCGATTTCGCCGAGGGCACCCGGGCCGCGGCCCAGCGTCGACCCCCAGTGTTCACCCGCTCCTGATCGACCCTGCGTGGCCTCCGAGGGCTACCATCCGCCCATGGCGCAGGTCCGGGTGGCGACCGGTATCGACATCGAGTACGAGGTGCATGGCACTGGCGCGCCGATGCTGCTGGTGATGGGCCTGGGCGGCCAACTGGTGTCGTGGCCGTCGGCGTTCGTTGCGGGCCTGGTCGACCAGGGCTTCCAGGTCATCACGTTCGACAACCGCGACGTCGGCCTCTCCGGCCGCATCGATGCGCCGGTGCCGGGCACGATGCGTGCCGTGACGAGTCTGCTGTCGCGGCGTCTGGCGCGGCCGAGCTACCGAATCGCCGACATGGCTGCCGACGCGCTGGGTCTGCTCGACACACTCGGCATCGAACAGGCGCACCTGGTGGGTGCCTCGATGGGCGGGATGATCGCCCAGGAGATGGCCATCGCCGCACCGCACCGGGTGTCGAGCATGGTGTCGATCATGTCGACCCCCGATGTGCGCTCGCAGGGCCGGCCGCGCATCTCGCTGCTGGTGAAGCTGCGGCGGATGTCGGCAGACGGTTCGCTCGATCCGGTCGAGCGCGAACTGGCCGTCACCCGTCTGCTCACCGGCAGCACGTTCGGTGACGATGAAGCCGAGAACCGGGTGCTCATCGAGTTGGCGCTCGCCCGTGGTGCAGACGCCGGTGGCATCGCCCGTCAGGCGGCTGCCGTGGTGGGATCGCCCGACCGCACTGCCGGGCTGCGCCGGTTGCGCGTTCCCACCCTGGTGGTGCACGGCCTGGAGGATCCGCTGGTGCGCTTCGCCGGCGGTGTCGCCACGGTGCGCGCCATCCCCGGCGCTCGACTGGTGGCCTTCCCCGACATGGGCCATGGTCTGCCCAGTCGGCACGTGCCCGTCATCGTCGACCACATCGTCGACAACGCGGCGCGCACCATGGCAGCAGTCTGACGACCGCTCCGTCGCCTAGCCTCGCTCGTCGTGTCTACCCCCGGGTTCCGATCGTTCAGCCCCGCGCTTCAGCGCTTCTTGGTGGCAACGATCGTGAACCTGATGGGCTCGTCGGCGTTGTTCAGCTTCGAGATGATCTACTTCCACGAGGTGCGGGGCATCTCGTTGGGCCAGGCCGGCCTGGCCATCGCCGCTACCAGCCTGGTGGTGGTGGCCTTCACGCCGATTGCCGGCTGGCTGTCGGACCGGTTCGGTCCGCGGCTGATGCTGGTGATCGGGTGCCTGGTGTCGATCGTGGCCGGGTCGTGCTACATCCTCGTCACCACGTTCACCGGTGCGGTGCTCGTGTCGGCGCTGCTCGGTCTGGGCAACGCGCTGTGGTGGCCGTCGCAGAGCGCGCTGATGTCGTTGATCGTGCAGCCCCACGAACGGCCGGCCCTGTCGGCATTCCACCGCGCCGCGGTGAACCTCGGGGCGGCGCTCGGCGGGGTGATCGGCGGTGTGTTGGTGAGCAGCGGCTCGCTCTCGTCGTTCCGGTGGCTGTTCGCCTTCAACGTGCTCAGCTACCTCGTGTTCCTCACCGTCGTGCCCGGCCTGCCGTCGGGCCGTGTCGAGCGTGCACCGCGCCGCCAGGACCGGCCCGGCTTCCGGCTGGTGCTGAGTGACCGGTTCTTCGTGCGGTTGCTCGGCACCGACATCGCCATCGCCCTGTCGTTCGGGTTCCTGTTCTCGGTGATGCCCGCGTACGCGTCGCAACTGGGCATCGGCAACGCCACGATCGGCGTGCTGTTCATGTTCGGTGCCGCCGCAGTGGTGATCACCCAGATACCCACCCTGCGCTGGGTGAGCGGTCGACGCCGGATGCGGATGCTCACGCTGATGAACCTGTGGTTCGTCGCGGCCTTCGTGCTGATGGTGACGACGCCCTATCTGGTGGTCGGTGTGGCGGTGGTGGTGATCGCCGTCGGACAGGTGCTGGGTGGGTTCGGTGAGGCGTTGCTGGGCGCGGTGCGCCAGCCGCTGACGTCGGACCTGGCGCCGCCCGCGGTGGTGGGCCGCTACTTCGGCCTGGCGGCGATGGTGTTCCAGGGGTCGATGGGCGCGGCCAACGCGATGGGCGGTGCCGTGATGCAGCACTCGCTGCACGCCGTATGGCTGCTGCCGCTGGCGGCCGCGCTGTGTGGCGCCGCGGGCACCACCTGGCTCGGTCGCCGGGTGCCCGCCCACGTCGCCCTCAGTCCCTGAGCCGCGCCCGGCCGTCGCCGCGGACGGATTGATGGCGCCTCGGCGGTTGGTACGCGAGCATCGGGGTGCTCGCCGGGCTCGGGTCGAGCGCTTCGCCGAATCGATGATGGAGCAGAACCGACGTGCATGAATCACCTGGCCACCACACGCCGATGTTCGGCGTGATCGAAGGCTTCTACGGCGACCCCTGGAGCCACGCGGAACGGCTGGCGTGCATCGACGCGATGGCCGGCTGGGGCGCGAACGCCTATGTGTGGGCACCGAAGTCGGAGCCGCGGCACCGCGATGCCTGGGCCGACGCGTTCACCACCCAGGAGGTGACGCAGTTCGCCGAGTTGATCGCCCGTGACGAGCGAGTGATGGTGTCGATCGCCCTCACCCCCGGCAGTACCGCCACCATCGACGACATCACCGCGAAGTTCGGCCCGGTGGTGGCAGCCGGCTGTCGCACGGTGACCCTGTGCTTCGACGACCTGCCGGTGCTCGATGCCGCGGCGCACCACCGCGATCTGGCCAATGCCACCGCGGCCGCGATGGATGTGGATGTGTGGCTGGTGCCCACCCACTACATGGGCACCAACTCGTCGTCGTATCTCGACACCCTGGTCGATGGCCTCAGCGATCGGGTGAGGCTGATGTGGACCGGCGTCTCGGTGGTGGCCGATTCGATTCCTGCCGAACACGCTGCGGCACGGGCGCAGTCGGCGGGTGGCCGGTTACCGCTGTTGTGGGACAACGTGCCGGTGAACGATGGCTTCATGGGCGGATACCTCCACCTCGGGCCCTACGTCGGACGCGAGTCCGGGTTGCGCGACACGGTGTCGGGGGTGCTGCTGAACCCGATGTTGTCGATGCGGGCATCGCTGCCCACGATCGAATCGGCATGCGCGTGGTGGCGGGGCGACGACTCGATCGAGGCCTGGCGCAGCGCCGTCGACCGCGATGGATGGCGAGTGCTGGCCGAGGCAACGGCGTTCCCCGGCGATGCCCACTGGCCCGGCGATCGGCCCGGCAGGGAGTGGCTCGCCGCTGTCGCTGCACTTGCCGACCACGGCGACCCCGACGTCGACCCGTGGATCGACGCCGCCCGTGCCGGGGCGCGCATCTGCCTCGCCGCGTGCGATGTCGTCGACCGGCTCGCGGCCGGTGTGCCGCGCCAGAAGGTCACGTCGAAGTTCTTCCGCACGACCGATGTGATCCGGTGGTTGCAGTTGCCTCAGCGCACCCTCGGCGCCGGCCCGCGCGTTCGTCCGGTGGTGGTGGCCGACGACGATGGCGACTTCATGATCACGAGTCAGTGCCTGGTGTTCACCACCTCGATCGTCGAGCACTACCTCAGCGACGTCAACGACGCCCTCGCCGAACTCGAACGCTCCGTCTGATCCGGGTCGAGTCGTTGCTGCCGGGCGACACGGCCAGCCGCCCCTGACGCGCTCGTCGCTGCGGACGAGGTTCCGTCGCTGGTTCGGTGGCCGCGCACAACAGGTGACGGGCTCTGGTCGCGGGAGGCTGGAGGGATGGGCGACGGCACCTTCCTGCTCGGCGGGGCGACGATCCTCGACGCCACGGGTGCCGATCCGTACCGAGGCTCGACCGTGTCGGTCGACGACGGACGGATCGCATCCATCGGCCCAGTGGCAGGCGCGGTGTCGTCGGTGGGCGCGACCGTGCTCGACCTCGACGGGCTGACCCTGCTGCCCGGCCTGATCGACGCCCACGCCCACCACGGCATCGTCGAGGTGCACGACGCCGACCGCACCCCGCTGGCGGTGCTGGCGGCGCGCATCGTGGCCAACCTCGGCCGCACTCTGCAGGAGGGGTTCACCACCAGCCGCGAGATGGGCGGCCTCGACGGTGGGTTCGCCCAGGCCGTCGCCGACGGGCTGGTCAGCGGGCCGCGCCTGTTCCCCTCGGGCCCGCTGCTGTGCACCACCGCCGGCCACGGCGACCTCGGCCCTAGCTACCTGCCGCATGCCGCGCACTCGCACGACCGTGTGCCCGGCCTGGTGCAGAACGGCCGCCCGGTCGACGGGCCCGACGCCGTGCGCCGCGCTGCCCGCGAAGCGTTCCGGCACGGTGCCACCCAGTTGAAGCTGTGCATCTCGGGCGGGGTGGTGTCGCTGACCGACCGCATGGAGGACGTGCAGTTCAGCGTCGACGAGATGCGCGCCGCGGTGGAGGAGGCCGAGGCCCGGCACACCTACGTGGCGGCGCACGCGCACAACACCGAGTCGATCCGCCGCGGGCTCGAGGCAGGCATTCGCAGCTTCGAGCACGGCACCTTCCTCGACGACGCCACCGCCGAACTGATGGCGGCCAAGGGTGCGGTGCTGGTGCCCACCCTCACGGTGGCGGCGCGCTGGCTGGAGGACGCGACTGCGGTGCCGCCGTCGGCCCGCGACCGGGTGGCCGCGCTGTCGACCGGGATGCAGCAGGCCGTGCGCCTGGCCGTGCAGTACGGCATCACGATGGGATCGGGCGCCGACCTGATCGGGCCGGTGCAGCAGGGCCGGGGCGACGAGATCGTGCACAAGGCCGCGTTGATCGGGGCGATGGACGCCATCATCTCGGCCACCCGCACCAACGCCGCCATCCTCGGCTGGGGCGACCGGCTGGGCACGGTTGAGGTGGGCAAGGTGGCCGACCTCATCGCGGTCGACGGCGACCCGTTGGCCGACCCCTCGGTGCTGGCCGACCCACGCCGCATCGTGCTGGTGATGCAGGACGGACGCATCGTGAAAGACACGCGCTGATGGGCGCGCACGCCGACGCCGTGAGCGCGATGCTCACCCGCTGGCACGGCCCCGGGCTGGGCACCGTCACCGGTATCAACGACCCGCGCGCCAACCCGGTCGACGGGCTGGTCGCGGCCACCGGCAGCATCTGGCCCACACCGGTGGGGCCGCCGCAGTCGCGCGTCGTGACGGTCGACGCCGCGGGCCACCTCACCGTGGTGGGCCCCGAGGGGTGCGGTTCGAAGTTCGCCCGCTGGGCCCCCGACGGTGCAACGCTGGCGTTCACCACCGACCACCGCCAGCGCGGTATCCACCAACTGACGTTCGCGTCGCGTGACGACCTGTCGGCTGCTACCGACGGCCCGACGGTGCCGGGCACGATCGAGATGCTCGCCTGGTCGCCCGACGGCTCGGCACTGCTGGCCGTGGTGGCGGGCTACGGCGCCGAGATCGCCGGCGCAATGGCGTCGGGTCGGGTGCCCGTGCGTGCCGGCGCCGAGCGGGTGGGCGCCCAGCCGATGGTGCGCGAGTACGACGGCACCGCCCCGGCCGACGAATGGCGCCGGCTGTGGGTGCTCACACCCGGCGGCGAGGCGCGCTGCGTCACCCCCGACGGCCCGAACGTGTGGGAGGCGGCCTGGTGCGGCAACGACGCGTTCGTTGCCGTGGTGAGCGACCGGCCCGAGGAAGACGCGTGGTACGGGGCGCGGTGCAGCGTGCTCGATGCAGCCAGCGGCGCCGAGCGCACAGTGCTGGCCACCAGCGATCGTCAGCTCGGTGTGCCCGCCGCATCACCCGACGGTGCGTGGGCCGCCGTGGTGGAGGCACCCTGCAGCGACCGCACCCTGGTGTGCGGCAGGGTGCTGCTGTTCGACCTGCGCACCGGCGCCACCTCGCGCCCCGAACTCGGCGGCGACGTCACCCAGCTGCTGGCACTCGACCCCGACCGCTTGCTCGTGGCTGGCCTGCAACGCATGCACACCCTGGTGCGCGAGTACCGGGTGGCCGACGGCGAGGCACGACCCGTGCTGTCGACGGCGCTGAACGTGGGCCCGCGCGAACCGATGTGCTTTCCCACGCCCGCCGGCGGCTACGTGTTCGCCGCCGAGAGCTGGCTCGAACCAGCGCATCTGGTGGAGGTCGATGCCGACGGCGTGCTGCGCACCCGCTGGTCGGGCGCGCATGCGGGAACCGACGCGATGCGGGCCGCCGTGCGCGACGTGGAGACGATCACGTGGCATGCTCCCGACGGCTGGGAGATCGAGGGCCTGCTGGCGCGCCCCGCCGGCGACGGACCGCATCCGCTCCTGATGTTCCCCCACGGTGGGCCCGTCACGAACTGGCGCCCGCGCTTCATCGGCGGGTACGCCGCTGTCCCGTTGCTGCTGGAGCTCGGCTACGCGGTGTTCATGCCCAATCCCCGCGGTTCGACGGGCTACGGCTTCGAGTTCGCCGACGCCGTGCACGGCGACCAGGGCGGGCTCGACACCCACGACCTGCTGTCGGGCATCGACCACCTGGTCGAGCTCGGCATCGCCGACCCCGACCGGCTGACGGTGATGGGTGGCAGTTACGCGGGGTACATGACCGCCTGGCTGGTGACGCAGACCACTCGCTTCAAGGCCGCCATCGCCACCGCACCGGTGACGAACTGGATCAGCCAGCACTTCCAGTCGAACATCCCGCAGTGGGGGGCGCGCTTCTTGCCCGACACTGGCCACTTACCCGCCGGTGGCTACGTGGACCGCAGCCCGGTGTTCTTCGCCGACAGGGTGACCACGCCGGTGTGGCTGAGCGCGGGCGGGCACGACCGTTGCTGCCCGCCCACGCAGTGCATCGAGTTCCACGAGGCGCTGCGCCAGCACGGTGTGCCGACCGACCTGGTGATCTACCCGGAGGAAGCGCACAACATCCCGATGGGCGAGCACCTGGTGCCGTACCTCGAGCGCGAGATCGACTGGCTGGTGCGCTGGTGCCCGCCGCGGTGAACCTGCCCGAGCAGCGCGAGTTGCAGGCACGCTTCGACGACGCCTGCCGGCGGCACCGTGTGCCGGGCGCGGTGATCGGCGTGCAGCACGGCGACCATGTGGTGACCGCCGTGCACGGTGTGGGCAACGTGGCCACCGGCGAACCGATGACGCTGCACACCGTGGCCCAGGTTGCCTCGGTGAGCAAGCTGTTCACCGCCGCCACGCTGCACGGCCTGCTGGCCGAGCACAGCGTCGATGTCGACACGCCGGTGAATGCGCTGGTGCCCGAACTGGCAACGCTGGATGACGGCATCACCGTGCGCCGGCTGCTCGACCACACCTCGGGCCTGCAGGGCGACCTGTGGGACGACTTCGGCGCCAATGGCGACGCAGTGGCGCGGTTCGCCGCGGCGCTGCCCGGCATCGGCTCGATCAGCGAGCCGGGCGAACTGCTGTCGTACTGCAACACGGGCTACGTGGCGCTCGGTCGGCTGGTGGAGGTGTTGGGCGGCGGTGCCTTCGACCGTGTGGTCGACACCCGCATCGTGCGCCCGCTGGGCCTCACCCACACCACGCTGCGGCTGGCCGACGCCGTGCGGCACCGCCTGGCGATGGGGCACGACCTCGGTGCCGACGGCACGCTGCGGGTGAGCCCGTTCATCAGCATGCGCTGCCTCGGCCCCACCGGTGGTGTGCTGTCGACCGTGCCCGATCTGCTGCAGTTCGCGTGCACGCTGCCGCCGGCGATGTTCACGCGGTCGTCGACCAACCCCGAGCCATGGACCGCCGGGCCCGGTTGGTGCCTCGGCATGACCGACTGCACCGGCGCCGACGGCGAGTTCGTCGCCGGCCACGACGGTCTGTGGGTGGGCGCCGGCGCCTACGTGCGCGTGGTGCCCGGGCGCGACGTGGTGATCGCGATGACCGGCGCCGCCGGCCACGCCCGCACCGTGTGGCAGGAGGTGTCGGCCGAACTGCTCGCTGGCCTGGGGCTGCAGCCCGTGCCGCAACCGCCCACCGACCCGGCCTGGGTTCCCCACCCGGCCCGCTACGTGGGCACCTATCGCCGCCTCAGCCAGGACGTGACCGTCGACCTGCACGACGGCGAGCTGATGATGACCTCGGTGCCCACCGGGGCGATCGCCGGCATCTCGTCGCCCACCACCGTGCGCCTGCAGCCGCGCGTCGCCGACGTGTTCGTCGCTCGTGCCGGTTCGGGTGTGGACCTGCCGGTCGTGTTCCTCGGCCAGGGCGAGCAGGCCACCTACCTCCACACCGGCATGCGCGTCGCGCGAAGGGAAGACACATGAGACGCGTCGGCGTCATCGGCCTCGAACACGAGACCAACACGTTCCGCCCCACCAGCACGCCGCTGGCCGAGTTCACCATCACCCGCGGCGACGACCTGTTGGCCGAACGCGGTCGGCGCACCTACGCGGCAGGCATGTTCGACGGGATCGACGCCATCGGCGCCGAGGTGGTGCCGCTGGTGATCGCTGCCGCGCAGCCCTCGGGCTCGATCGCCGCCGATGCCTACGCGGCCCTGAAGGCGGAACTGGTGGCCGCGGCCACCTCGGTGCCGCTCGACGCGCTGGTGGTGCAACTGCACGGCGCGGGAGTGGCCGAGGGTGTCGACGACATCGAGGCCGATCTAGGTGAAGCGTTGCGCAGCGCGCTCGGGCCCGACCTGCCCATCCTCGGCAGCCTGGATCTGCACGCCAACCTGATGCCCGCCACCGTGGCGCCCTACGACGCGCTGAGTTGCGTGAAGTTCTACCCGCACACCGACATGTACGAGCGCGGTCGCGAGGCCGCCGAGTGGGTGGCGCTGCGCTGGGCCGGGCAGCGGTTCGACACCTGTGTGCTGCCGCTGCCGTGGCTGCTGCTGCCCACGGCCACCTCGGTCGACGGGCCAGCCGAGGCGATCCGGCGGTGCGACGCGGCCGAGGCCCAGCCCGGGGTGCTCGACGTGACGTTCGTGCACGGCTTCCCGCTGGCCGACGGCCCGCAGGTGGGCGCATCGATCATCGTCACCACCATCGCCGGGCAGGCCGACGCGGCGGCCGTGGCCCGCAGTGTGGCGGCCGAGGTGTGGCCGCTGCGCGAGCGCTTCCACGTGGAGATGTTCGGCATCGACGAGGCGGTCGCCCGGGCGATGGACCTGATGACCGCCGACGCCGACCCGCGCCCCGTGGTGGTGGCCGAGACGTCCGACAACCCCGGCGGTGGAGGTGTGGGCGACGGCACGCATCTGCTGCGCGCGCTCATCGACGCCGGCGCTCCCGCCGTGTTCGCTGCCATCCTCGACCCGGCTGTGGCGCAGGCGGCACACGCCGCGGGCATCGGGGCCACCATCTCTGTTGCGCTCGGCGGGCGCCTCGACCCCAGCAGCGGCGCGCCCATCGAGGCGACGGCCGAGGTGCTGGCTTTGAGCGACGGCTTCTACGAACTGCGCGGTGTGGGCTGGCAGATCCATCTCGGTGCGTCGGCGCTGCTGCGCATCGGCAGCGTGGAGGTGGTGGTCACCAGCGGCAACCAGCAGGTGTTCGACGACGGCCCGTTCAGCATCGTGGGCGTCGACGTGCGCACCCGCCCACTGGTGGCGCTGAAGAGCGCCAACCACTACCGCGAGTACTACCGCCGCATCGCCAAGGCCATCGTGCCAGCGCTGGGGCCGGGCCTGTCGCACCAGTCGACCAGCCTGCCGTGGGAGCGCGTGCGCCGCCCGGCCTGGCCGCTCGACGCCGACCTCGAGTTCACCCCGTGAGCAGCCAGTCGTTCCGGCAGGTGCACCTCGACTTCCACACCTCGCCGCACATCGGCGATGTGGGCGCCGACTGGGACCCCGACCTGTTCGCCCGCACGATGGTCGACGCGCACGTGCAGTCGGTGACGCTGTTCGCCAC
>JBIIDH010000108.1:0-10847 GCA_044238435.1 Ilumatobacteraceae bacterium
TACGGTCTCACCGAACAGTTCGGTGAGGCTGGGGTGGGGTTGGATGAACTCGGCGACCTCGGCTGCGGTGGCCTCCCAGTTCACGGCCAGGTAGCCGCCGCTCAACTGTTCGGTCACCCACGGGCCCACCATGTGCACGCCCAGGATCTGGCCTGCGGTGCCGTCGGCGTTCTTCTTGGCGATCACCTTCACCAGGCCGTCGACCTCGCCCAGGATCTGGGCCCGGCTGTTGGCACGGAACTGGTGCTTGGCCACCACCACGTCGTGGCCGGCGGCCTTGGCGGCCTCTTCGCTGGGGCCGGCCCAGGCCACCTCGGGGTGGCAGTAGATGGCCCACGGCACACGGTCGTAGTTGATGGGCGCCGGCTGCTCGCCGAGCAGGTGCTTGGTGATGAGGATGGCTTCGGCGTAGCCGACGTGGGCGAGCTGCGGCGTGTTGATGAGGTCGCCGATGGCGTACACACCGGGCTCGCCGGTGCGGCAGTACTCGTCGACCGTGACGAAACCGCGCTGGTCGACCTTCACCGCCGTGTCCTGCAGACCGAGCTCGTCGGCGTACGGACGGCGGCCGACGCTGACCACCACGGCGTCGACCTCGATGCTCTCGCCCTCACCGAAGTGCACGACCGTGCTGCCGCTGCCGGTGGGCGTGTGGCCGGTGACCTTCACCCCGGTGCGGATGTCGATGTTCTTCTTCTTGAAGCTGCGCACCACGACGTTGGCGAGGTCGGCGTCGAGGCCGGGCAGCACCTTCGGCATCCCCTCGAGGATGGTGACCGCGGCGCCGAGGTCGGCGAAGGTGCTGGCGAACTCGCACCCGATGGCGCCGCCGCCGATGACCACCATGCGGGCGGGCACGCGGTCGAGCATGAGCACCTCGTCGCTGGTCATCACCGGGCCGCCGGGAACCACCTCGAAGCCGGGGATGGTGCGCGGCACCGAGCCAGCGGCCAGCAGCACATGGCGGCCGGTGAGTGTGGTGCTACCGCCTTCGTTCAGGCGCACGGTGACGGTGCGGTTGGCGCCGAGCGAAGCGGTGCCGCCGATGATCTCGATCTTCTTCGACTTCATGAACCCGCCGAGGCTCTTCACGATGCCGTCGACGATCTTCTGCTTGCGGGCCTGCGAAACAGCGAAGTTCACCGTGGGGGCGCTCGACTCGATGCCGAACTCGGCGGCGTGGGCGACGTGGCGCTGCACGGCGGCTGTCTCGAGGAAGGCCTTGGCAGGGATGCAGCCACGGTTCAGGCAGGTGCCGCCGATGGCGCCCTTCTCGACCACGGCCACCTTCAGGCCGGCCGATGTGGCGTAGAGCGCCGCGCCGTAGCCACCCGGGCCGCCGCCGATGACGACCAGGTCGAACTCGTGGTCACCCAGGGCAGCGGTGTTCATCGGTGGGGCTCCTCGTGTGGGCAGCGCAGGATCGGCTCGGGCCGTCGGGGGGTTACGGTACCGCCATTCGGTGCCGTCGTCGGCTGACTGTGTGGTGCTGGCACCACCCTGCCAGGAGCCGGCACCCGGCACAAGCAGTCAGGCCGGCACAGGCCATCAGGCAGGTCGGCGGGCGCGCAGATGCGTTGGGCAGTGCTCGCCGGTGTCGAGCACGCCGATCATGCGGGTCCACAGATCGATGTTGTGGTCGACGAACGCCTCGCCGAGGGCGGCCACGGCGCGCGGCCGCAGCGGACCGCTCATCTGGGCCAGCTCGTGCCGGGCCACCTGGGCGTACCACTCGTGCCGGCTGACGATGCCGATGTCGACGAACCCGGCGGCCTCGAGCGCCGCCGCGTACCGGGCGGGAGAGGCCATACCGAAGTCGAGGCCCTCGGCGGCGATGTACTCACGCATCGCCGGGGAGGGCTCGCCATCGTGGCCGATCAACCAGTCGGACGCCACGAACCAGCCGCCCGGACGAAGGAGTCGGAACACGTCGCGGGCGAGCGACTCCTTGTCGGGGATGTGCACGATCGAGTCCTTCGAGAACACGATGTCGAACGTGCCGGGCGGGAACGGCAGCGGGCCGGGTGCCACCTTGGCCACACCGATGCGATCGCTCAGCCCGTGGCGTTCCACCCGCGCCCGGGCCCCGGCCAGCACGGTGTCCTCCACGTCGACACCGGTGACGTAGCCGGCCGCGAACCGCTCCACCAGCAGCACGTCGATGCCGCCCACACCGCAGCCGATGTCGAGCACACTGCGACCCTCCAGGCTGATGCCCTCCAGCACACGGGCCACCTCGTCGGGACCACCGGGCGACAGGAAGCCATCACCCCACACCAGTTCCAGCAGGCCGATCAGTGTGGGGTCGTACAACTCGCCGTCGCTGTGCTCCATCGCGCCCTCCGCAAGCGTCGCCGGGTACCGCCGGTCAGCCGAGTGCCCAGCGGCGCTGGTCCTCACCCCGACGCAGCAACAATACGCGAGCGCCGTCGCGGCTGGCGCCCGAGGTGTCGTACGTGAGGGTGCACGACTGCTCGGCCACCGTCAGCTCGGTGCAGGCCCCGACGGCATCACCGCCCATCGCGGGCAGGCGCACCGGCGGTGCCAGCAGTTCGAAGGCGTCGAAGCCGAGCGGGTCGTCGACGCCACTGGTGCGCACCACCACGCGCATCCGTCCGTCGGTCTCCTCGGCACTCAGCACCGTGACGGTGAGGTCGCCCGCCTTGGCGGTGTCGCCCACCCGGAGGTCGGGGGTGCTGTCGGACTTGTCGGCGAGGCGGAGCAACTGCAGGCTGCCGGCGACGAGGATGATGAGGCCGCAGGTGACGGCGAGGATCAACAACGTTCGGGTCCGCATGGAGCGATCAGCCTACGGCCGGTACCCTGGCGGCATGTCGCCTCGCACCCGCCGGATCGCCGCACTGTGCTGTGCCGCTGGTCTCGTGCTCGTGGCGTGCGGCGACGACACCGCCTCCGAGGCTGCGCCCGCAACTGCTGCCGCCGACCCGACTGCCACCACCCCGGCGACACAGGCGCCCTCCACGGCCGCTCCCGGCACGGCCACCATCGACACGACGGTCGCCGCCACCGACGGCGTCGGCGAACCGGCGGCAGTGGTTCCGGAATCGCTGCAGTTCAGCGCACCGCTCGTGGGTGGCGGAACGTTCGACGGCGCCTCGGTCGCCGGTGCCCCGGTGGTGTTCTGGTTCTGGGCGCCTGGTTGAGGCACCTGTAATCGAGAAGCCCCCTCGGTCGAGGAGGCAGCACAGCGGTGGGCCGGCAAGGCCGAGTTCATCGGCGTCGCCTGGTCGGGCAGCGACGACTCGTTCCAGGGTTTCATCGACAAGCACTCGCTCACGTTCCCGCAGATCAGCGACGACCCGGGCGACGTGTTCGACCGCTTCGGCGTAGCCGGTCAACCCGCGGCGGCGGTGGTGAGCCCCGACGGCGAAGTCGAGTTGTTGCTGGGCGCGGTCGATGCCGAGGTGCTCGACGACGTCATCAACGGCGTACTCGGCGCCTGAGCCGAGCCGTCTGCAGCACCGCCCCGGCTACAGGCCGAGGCGTACGTCCTCGGCGCACTGGAACACGCGCTCGTTGTAGGCCGACTCGTCGGTCGTGTACCAGTTCCTGCCCTCCATGCACTGTGGGGCGAGCAACTCGTACGGCACCTCGTACGAGTCGACGGCACCCGTGGCGATGAGGTCGAGGAAGCACGGCGAGGCCGCTTCGGCCATCGCGGTGAACTCCTCGTCGGTCATCGAGTACACGTCGTTCCAGTACACCTCGCTGACTCCGCACTCGGGAAAGCGCATCGTCACCGGCACGAGCGAGGGGTCGATCGACCCGTCGGCCAGACCGGTCTGGATGCACGACAGCGCCTCGGCGGCGTCCATCATCGAGTAGCAGAGGTTGATACCGTCGGTGGAAACGTCGCCGCCGTCGAGGATGCCACCGTCGTCGAGCGTGTCGCTCCCGAACACGTCGAGGGTGTCGAGGAACGAACCGCCGGCATCGATGATGTCGACGATCTCCTGCTTGTCGAGCGTGGCGAGGATGCCGTTGTAGAGATCGAAGGTCGAGCGGAGCGGACTCACGTACCACTGGCCGTCCACCTCGTGCACGGCGATGCCCTGGGGCGAGTAGCCCTCGAAGGCCCGTTCGACGGCGTCGGCCAGGTTCTGAGTTGCTTCTTCGTCGGCGATGCCGGCGTCGCCGACGAGCGACCCGAACTGTCCGCCGTCGCCCTCACAGGTCGACGTCGATTCGCCGTCGATGTCGATCGTGGCGCAGCCGTCGGCGTATCGCAGCGACAGGCTGCTGTCGTCGTTGCCCGACGACGCCTGGAAGGTGAGGGAGTCGATGCCCACATGGCGGCGGCTACCCGAACCGTCCACGCTGTACACCCGGTCGGTGATCGACCAGGTGATCTCGGCGTCGCGGAGCGCCTGCTGCGCGTCGTCGAGGAACAACGGTGCGTAGCGCTGCAAGGCCTCGGCCTCGGTGGGATCGAGGGTGGCGATGATGCCCTCGAGATCCTGGGCTTCGAGGGCCGACAACAGTTGGTCGACGGCACCGTCGGGGCTGTCGGCGCCATCGGCCTCCACGCCACGGTCGGGCACGTCACTGTCGCCCCGAGCGCTCTCGGCCACGCTGTAGAACAGGCTGAGGTACCAGCGGCCGTCGCGCTCCACAGCGGCGAAGGTGGAGCCACCCACCTCGTCGGTCTCCGATTCCATGGTCATGTCGGGTCGTTCCCCGTCGAACACCTCGTCGACGAGCAGGCTGCCGATGGGCACCTTCGCACCGTCGACGCTGGAGGTGACGGAGCCGTCGACGACGACCTTCACGATGTCGTCGGCGCCCGTGCTCTCGGTGTTCACCTGGAGGTCGGAGAACTCGAAGTCGAGACCGCCCACCTTGCCCAGCGAGGCAGAGGGGTCGATCACCTCGATGCGGCGCAGGTTGTCGAACAGGTCGATGACGGGCTGACGGAACGTCTCGCGCTCGCCCGGCAGCAGCAGGTCGATCACGCCGAGCGCGTCTTCGTTCCCCAGTGCCTCGAACAACTCGAGCCCGACGGCCTCGGGGCTCGACGCACCGCCGTCGCCGTCGTTGCCGGCGATGCTGACCACGGCGAACGTGCCGGCCGCAAGCAGCGCTCCCACACCTGCGACCGCGCCGATCACCTTGCCCCGGCTGCGCCGCGGCGTAGGCGAATCCACCACCGGCACCGATGCGGTGACCACGGGCGGCAGCGGCACCGTGGGGTTCGGCACCGTCGGGTCGGTCATCGCGCGATCAGGCCCGGCGGCGCCGAGCGGCGGCAGCGTTGGGGGCGGCAGCGAGGGGCGGGGCAGATCGGAACCGAGACCACCGGACGAGTCGCTCATGGGCGCAACATAGTTGCCAATTCGCGCCGATGTGACGCGTCTGACGACATGTCGACCTCGCACGATTTCCGGAATGGCCGTAGCGTCATCGACGTGAACATCGTCATCTCCGGCTCATCCGGCCTCATCGGCACGGCACTCGTCGAGCACCTGCGCGGCCAGGGCCACACGGTCGTCCGTCTCGTTCGTCGCTCCGGTGGGATCGCCGCCCACGAGGCGGCGTGGGACCCGGCAGCCGGCACGCTCGACCCGGCCGTCATCGACGGCGCCGATGCCGTCATCAACCTGTCGGGTGCCGGCATCGGCGACCACCGCTGGACCGACGAGTACAAGCGCGAACTGCTGTCCAGTCGCACGCTCACCACCGGTCTGTTGGCCAGCACCATCGCTCAGGTAGATCGCAAGCCGTCGGTGTTCCTGTCGGGTTCGGCCATCGGCTGGTGCGGGCCGTGCGGCGACGAGGTGCTCGACGAGTCGTCCACCACGCCGGGCTCCACGTTCCTGGCCGACATCTGCGTGCAGTGGGAGCAGGCCGCCGGGCCGGCCGCCGATGCCGGCGTGCGCACCGCACTGCTCCGCACGGGCATCGTGCTCACCCCGCAAGGCGGTGCGCTGAAGAAGCAGCTGCCGTTGTTCAAGCTGGCCCTCGGCGGCAAGTTCGGCAAGGGCTCGCAGTGGCAGAGCTGGATCTCACTGCCCGACGAGGTAGGCGCCATCGAGCACCTCCTCACCGCCCCCGTGTCGGGTCCGGTGAACCTCACCGCGCCCAACCCGGTCACCAACGCCGAGTTCACCAAGGTGCTCGGCAAGGTGCTCGGCCGACCCACCGTGTTGCCCATCCCCTCGTTCGGGCCGAAGCTGCTGCTCGGTGGCGAACTGGCCGATGCACTGCTGTTCACCGGCCAGCGGGTGGCGCCCCGGGCGCTGCAGGCCAGTGGGTACACGTTCCAGCACCCGACGCTCGAGGTGGCGCTGCGGGCTCTGCTGGGTCGATGAGCGACACGGCGTTCGACGCAGTCGTCGTCGGGGCCGGTCTGGCGGGCCTCACGGCGGCACGCACGTTGCAGCGCGCCGGGCGGTCGGTGTGCGTGCTCGAGGCGAGCGACGGCGTGGGCGGCCGGGTTCGTACCGATGTGGTCGACGGCTTCCTGCTCGACCGCGGGTTCCAGGTGCTGCTCACCGCGTACCCCGAGGCCGCCCGCCAACTCGACTACTCGGCATTGCAGTTGCGGTCGTTCGACCCGGGCGCGCTGGTGTGGCGCGGCACCAAGGGGCAGGTGGTGGGCGACCCGTTCCGCAAGCCGGCCACGCTGGCCTCCACCGCGCTGGCGGGTATCGGCTCGCCGTTCGACAAGGCCCGCATCCTGCGCCTGCGCCAGCGGGTGCGCCGTGGTCCGGCCGCCCAGCTGCTGCGCGGCGCCGACCGGCCCACCATCGAGGCACTGCACGACCAGGGCTTCTCGCCCACCGTCATCGACCGCTTCTTCCGGCCGCTGTTCGGCGGCATCCAACTCGACCCGGCGCTCAGCACGTCGGCGCGCATGTTCGATGTCATCTTCCGCATGCTCAGCGAGGGCGACTCGGCCGTACCGGCCGCCGGCATGGGTGCCATCCCGCTGCAGATGGCTGATTCACTGGCGCCGGGCACGGTGCGGCTGAACGCACCCGTCGCTGCTGTCGAGGGCACCACGGTTCGTCTGGTCTCGGGCGAGGTGCTCACCGGCCGCTCGGTGGTGGTGGCCACCGAAGGGCCGGTCGCCTCACGCCTGCTCGGCCTTCCCGAGGTGCGGTCGCGCTCGGTGGGCTGCGTCTACTTCGCGGCTCCGAAAGCGCCCATCGACAGTCGACTGGTGGTGCTCGACGGCACGGGCCGCGGCCCGGTGCTGAACGCCGCGGTGATGAGCAACGTCGCCCCGTCGTACGCGCCCGAGGGGCAGCACCTGGTGGCGGCGGCCATGCCCGGCCTGCCCATCGACCCTGCCACCGGCGAGCCCGACGAGCACGCCGACCTGGTGTCGATCGCCCGCACGCAGCTGGCCCAGTGGTGGGGCATCCAGGTGGGCGGCTGGCGCCACCTCGCCACGTATCGCATCGCCCACGGCCAGCCCGACCAGAGCACGCCGTTCCACCCGAAGCGGAGGGTGGCTCTGGGCGGCGGGCTCTTCGTGTGCGGCGACCACCGCGACACCGGCTCCATCCAGGGCGCCCTCTACTCGGGCCGCCGCTGCGCCGAAGCCGTCGCCGCCACCACCGCCACCGCCTGACGCGCCCAGCCCGCCCCGTCCGTCCGTGAGCGTGGACCGGCGCGGAGGCGGTCTCCGCTCACCGACCCCTTCCGTTCGTGCGCGTGGGCCCGCCTGGGCCCGGGCCACGCGCACGGAGGGGTGGGGAGAGTCAGGCCCGCACGGCTTGGATGTCGAGCTGGATCTTGATCTTCTCGCCCACCAGCACGCCGCCGGCTTCGAGGGCGACGTTCCACTCGAGTCCCCACTCCTTGCGGTTGATCTCGGCCTCGGCGCTGAAGCCGGCCTTGGTGTTGCCCCAGGGGTCGGTGGCCACACCCTCGAACTCGAGCTCGAACGTAACGGGACGGGTGACGCCCTTGATGGTGAGGTCGCCGTGCAGCAGGTAGTCGTCGCCGTCGGCCTCGAGCGAGGTGGTGGCGAACGTCATGGTGGGGAACTGAGCGACGTCGAAGAAGTCGGGGCTCTGCAGGTGGCCGTCGCGATTGGCGTCGCCGGTGTTCACCGAGGCCATGTCGACGCTGGCCGACACGGTCGACTCGAGGGGGTTCTCGGCCACAACGACGGTGCCGCTGAAGGAGGTGAAGGTGCCGCGCACCTTCGACACCATCAGGTGGCGGGCGGTGAAGCCCACCGACGAGTGCGACGGGTCGACGTTCCAGGTGCCGGCGGTGAGCGGGGTGAGGGCGGTGCCCATGGGATTCCTCCTGTGCGTGGCCGAGCGATGTCGACCAGTTGTTTGCGATAGCAACGATTGTAGGGGCAATTACTTGTGGTCGCAACTGTTGCGCGCCAAACGGGTTAGCCTGGCACCGTGACCAGCAGTTCCTCCCGCCCCCGGCCCGCCTCCACCCGCGCGCCACACTGGCTCAGCCCGGCCGAGATGCAGGCGTGGCGCGGGTACATCGACACCGTCGGCCCGCTGGCTGCAGCGCTCGAGGCCGATCTCGCCCCGTTCGGCCTCACCAACGGCGACTACGAGGTGCTGGCCTGGCTGTCGGAGGCCGACGACGAGCAGATGCGGATGTGCGACCTGGCCGAGCGGCTGCGCCTGTCGCCCTCCGGACTCACCCGTCGACTCGATGGACTCGTCTCGGGAGGACTGGTCGAGCGGGCCTCGTCGACGGCCGACCGGCGGGTGATGATGGCCCAGCTCACCCGCAAGGGCCGACGCCTCATCGAGACCACCGCGCCCGACCATGTCGAGAGCGTGCGCCGACATCTCATCGACCTGCTCACACCCGACGAGATCGCTGCGCTCGCCAGCGCGTTCACCAAAGTGCGTGCGCACCTGCGCGACGAGCAGAATGACGCCTCGTGACGGCGTCGCTCCCCCTCCCCCTCGGTTTCCGTGCCCACGTGGCCAACATCGGTATCAAGGACACCACCGACGACTTCGTGGTGGTTGCTGCCGATGCTCCCTGCGCAGCAGCCGGTGTGTTCACCCAGAGCAGCTTCGCCGGGCCCAGTGTGCTGGTGAGTCGTCGTCACGTGGCCGACCACCGAGCCAGGGCCATGGTGGTCATCAGCAAGAACGCCAACGTCGCCACCGGCCCCGAGGGCCTGGCCAACGCCGAGGAAGTCGTGCGCGGCGTGGCCGCGTCGTTGGGGGCCGACCCCGGCGATGTGCTCATCGCCTCCACCGGGGTGATCGGTCGTCAGTACCCGATGGACCGGGTGCGCGCCGGGCTGGCCGCGCTTCCCTCGACCCTGCCGGGCACCGACGCCGCAGCCGTGGCCCGCGGCATCATGACCACCGACACCGTGCCGAAGACCCACGCCGCAACCGTCGCCGGCAGCACCGCCCGGGTGGTGGGTGTGGCCAAGGGTGTGGGGATGATCGAGCCGAACATGGCCACGCTGATCACCCTGTTCTTCACCGACGCCGCCATCGAACCCGCTGCACTCGACGCCACCTTTCGGCGGGTGATCGACCACACCTTCAACTGCGTGTCGGTCGACACCGACACCTCCACCAGCGACACGGCGATCGTCCTCGCCAGCGGTGCCGCCGGCGCCGTCGACGCCACGGCGTTCGAAGCGGCGTTGCACGAGGTGGCCCTGTCGCTCACCCAGCAGGTGGCACGCGACGGTGAGGGCGCCGAGAAGCTCATCGAGGTGCACGTCGACGGTGCCGCCGACGGGGTGCAGGCCAAGCGAGTGGCCAAGGCCATCGTCAACTCACCGCTGGTGAAGACGGCCGTGCACGGCGCCGACCCCAACTGGGGCCGGGTGGCCATGGCCGTCGGCAAGAGCACCACGGCCGACGAGGTCGACCAGACCCGGGTGACCATCCGCTTCGGCGCCCAGGAGGTGTACCCGGCCGCGGTCGACGCGGCGGGCCTCGATGCCCTGGCCGCCTACATGCGCGGCGACACCGTGCGAATCCACGTGAGCCTGCACGTGGGCGATGCCGACGCAACCGTGTGGGGCTGCGACCTCACCGACGGCTACGTGCGCATCAACGCCGACTACACGACGTAATGCTGCGGGCTCGTCGTCCGCGCTGCGCTTTCTCCTCGCGCCGCGTGCGGCTCGTCGCTGGCGCTTCCCTCGCCGCCAGCACCCGCTGCGTCAGCCGACCTGGACGCCTTTCCAGAAGGCGATGTGGCCGGTGATCTCCTTCGCCGCATCCTTCGGCTCGGGGTAGTACCAGGCGGCGTCGGCGTTGGTGCTGCCGTCGACGACGACATCGAAGTAACTGGCCGTGCCCTTCCACGAGCACACGGTCTGCTTGGCCGACTCGACGAAGTACTCGCAGTTGATCGACGACTTCGGGAAGTAGTGGTTGCCCTCGACGACGACGGTGTCGTCGCTCTCGGCCAGCACGACTCCGTTCCAGGTGGCCTTCATCGCAGCGATCAGCCGATCACTTCGGTGGCATGCGGATGCCGCCATCCACGCGGATGGTCTCGGCATTCATGTAGCTGTTGGTGACGCACTCGACCACCATCGACGCCAGCTCTTCCTGGAAGCCGAGGCGCTGCGGGAACAGCACGCCCTTCTGCAGGTTCGACTTGAACGCCTCGCTGGCGTCGCCCTGGCCGTAGATGGGGGTGTCGATGAGGCCCGGGGCAACGGTGTTGACACGCACGCCGACGGCGGCGAGGTCGCGGGCGATGGGCAGGGTCATGCCCACGACGCCACCCTTCGAGGCCGAGTAGCTCGCCTGGCCGATCTGGCCGTCGAACGCAGCCACCGACGCGATGTTGACGATGGCGCCACGCTCGCCGTACTCGAGCGGCTCGGTGGTGCTCATCGCCGTGGCGGC
>JBIIDH010000201.1:0-3011 GCA_044238435.1 Ilumatobacteraceae bacterium
GGCCACGAAGTAGTTGGCGATCTCGGGCGCCTCGCCCACGATGGGGGCGAGGTCGGGGGTGAAGCTCTCCGGGCCGCAGAAGAACGTGCGGATGCCGGTCTCGGTGCTGATGGGCACCCGGCTCATGGCCCGCTCGACGTACGGGCCCATCCGGTCCCAGTCGGGCTGCAGCGATGCGAACGACACGTCGTGGGGGATGGCGCCCACGTTCCACGGCGCGCACACCGGCTCGAACAGGCCGATCATCAGCCCGCCCACCTCTTCGCGGTAGTAGCCGTAGTTGGCGGGGTCTTCGATGACGGGCCACGACGGGTCGAGGCCGTCGATGTGCTCGGTGATGAGGTAGTAGTGCTCGGCCGCCTGCAGCGGGATGGTCACCCCGTTGCGCTCGCCCAACTGGCGGGCCCACATGCCAGCGCAGTTCACCACCACGTCGCACTCGATGGTGCCGTGGTCGGTGGCCACACCGCTCACCCGGCGGGAGGGGCCGCTGCCGGTGGTGATCACCTCGGTGACGGTGACGCCCTGCACGATGGTGGCGCCCTGCTGGCGGGCGCCCTTCGCCAGCGCCATGGTCACGTCGACCGGGTTCACCCGTCCGTCGCCGGGTACGTAGAAGCCGGCCAGCAGGTCGTCGGTGCGGGCCAGCGGGAAGAGGTTCGCCACCTCCTGCGGGGTGATCTCCTCCACCTCCACGCCCACGTGGCGGTTGAACGCGGCGACGCGCCGGTACTCCTCGAGGCGATCGGGTGTTGCGGCCAACTCGACGAAACCCACCGGCTTGAACCCGGTGGCCTGGCCGGTCTCGGCCTCGAGCCGGCTGTACAGGTCGCGGGTGTAACGACGCATCGACGTGCTGGTCTCGCTGGTGCTGCCGAAGGTGACCATCAGCCCGGCGGCGTGCCAGGTGGTGCCCGAGGTGAGCTGGTCGCGCTCCACCAGCACCACGTCGCTCCAGCCGAGATGGGCCAGGTGGTAGGCGACCGACGTGCCGATGACACCGCCGCCGATGATCACCACTCGGGCGCGGGAGGGGAGGTGGTGATCGGTCGTGCTCATGGCGGCGAGCGTAGTGATGCGGCAAGATCACGGCCATGAGCGATGCCGCCCTGCCTCAGCCACTCGGTGGTAACTCGATGCCCCGTTTCGGGGGGCCGGCCACGATGATGCGCCTGCCGGCGCGCGACACCGCCGACGGCCTCGACGTGGCGTTCTACGGGGTGCCGTTCGACATTGGAACGTCGAACCGCACCGGGGCGCGGTTCGGGCCGCGGGCCATCCGCGCCGAGTCGAGCCTGCTGCGGCCGTATCACATGGCCACGCGTGCGGCGCCGTTCGACAGCCTGGCCATCGCCGACGTGGGCGACGTGGCGCTCAACACGTTCAACGCCCCGGCCTGCGTGCCCATCATCCGCGACTTCGTGGCCGGGGTGCTGGCGTCCGGGGCGGTGCCGTTGGGCATGGGCGGCGACCACACGGTCACCTATCCCATCCTGCAGGCCATCGCTGCGACGCACGGGCCGGTGGGCATCGTGCACGTCGACGCCCACGCCGATGTGAACGACACGATGTTCGGCGAGAAGGTCACCCACGGGTCGTGGCTGCGCCGGGCCATCGAGGAGGACCTGGTCGACACGGCCCGGGTGGTGCAGATCGGCCTGCGCGGCACGGGCTACGCGGCCGACGACTTCGACTGGGTCACCTCGCTCGGCGGGCGGGTGGTGCCGGCCGAGGAGTGCTGGCACCGATCGCTCGCGCCGTTGATGGCCGAGGTGCGCGACCAGATGGGCGATGCGCCGGTGTACCTCACGTTCGACGTCGACGGCCTCGACCCGTCGGTGGCGCCCGGCACCGGCACGCCCGAGGTGGGCGGCCTCACGTCGGTGCAGGGCCTCGAGGTCATCCGCGGGTGCCGGGGCCTGAACCTGGTGGGCGCCGACGTGGTCGAGGTCGCCCCGGTGTACGACACCTCCGGCAACACCGCCCTGCTGGGCGCCAACCTGCTGTTCGAGCAGCTCTGCGTCCTCCCCGGCGTCCAGTACCGCACCTGACCCCGCGCCCCGCCCGGCTCGCCCCGCCCCGCCGGCCCTGCCCGACCCGTCGGCCGCCTGCCCGCGCCGGGGCTTCGTGAGCGTGGACCCCGTGGGCCGTGGTCGAACCGCACGAAGGTCGGGTGTCGGTGAGCCTCGGCACCGCCGGACCGGGTCTTCGCGCACGGATGGTGGGTGAGGGCAGGGGCTCGAGCGGCGAAGGCGACGCGCCGGCACCGTCGGGCGATCGCGCAGCAACCGGCTGTTCTAGATTGTGCCGTGATGGTGAACCACTCGCCCGCGGCGACACGTTCTCGCACCGCACTACGAGTGGTGGTGGGCTTGTTCATCGTCGTCTGTCTCGTTGACTTCGTGGGCCGATGCGTGGGGTACACGGGCGCCGACTTCTCGGTGATGTCGGCGCTCCTGGCAGCGTCACCTCTCGTGCTGGCGGCCAGTGCTGTCCCCATCCTCCTGTCGGGCAGGTCCGTCGCCGCGCCCACGCGGGCTGCGTGGCCTGCCGAGGCCATGCTGGGCATCGGCGTGGGTGTGTGCCTACTGCTGCTCCGATCGGATTCGCTCGTGGTGATGAGTGCGCTGGCGATGGCCACAATGGTCGTCGCGATCACCTTCGGGGTCCGCAGTCTGATCAGGAGCGTGCAGCCTCAGTAGCTGCGGTGCCGATGCAACTCGTCAGCGGAGGGTGGTGAGGTGGTCGAGGGGGATGGCGTGCACGGTGCGGCCGAGGTGGCCGGTCATCGTGTCGGCCATGCACAGCGCGTTCCAGATGGCCTCCTCCACCGCTTCGGCGGCGGCGAGAAAGAGCGGCGTGAGGTGGTCGGCGGGCAGGGTGGCGACGTCGAGCGGGGCATCGGCGTGCAGCGGCACCCGGTTGGCGGTGGCGAAGGCGCAGAAGATGTCGCCGCTGCTGTTGGCGCCGAACCCGCCCACGCGGGCGAGGCCGATGCCCGCCCGCTGGGC
>JBIIDH010000030.1:0-33833 GCA_044238435.1 Ilumatobacteraceae bacterium
GCCCACAACATCACGACGATGGCAGCGACCGCGGCGGCGAGCGCGAGCCAGGCGTAGTTGGGTGCGCTGCGCAGCACGCGAGCGTCGCGCCGGGTGGTACCGACGACGGTGACGATGGCGCCGAAGACAGAAGCGACCAGACCGATGATGAGAACCGAGTGGCCGAGCAGGCCGTTCAGGCTTTGGCCGAGCACGCGCTCTCCGCCTCGTCGAGCCGGTCCTTGTTGGCAGCCGTGTACTCGTTCGAGTGCTTCACCTCGACCCGGTCGCCCTCGAACACACCGTCGGTGAGGCGTCCGTGCACCACCACAGGGATGCACTCCTGGAAGATGCCACCCGGTTCGCCCTCGTAGCGCACCGGGAGCTCGGCACCGTTGAACGACACGAGGAAGGTGGTGACGCCGTCGGCCGACTCGACCGAGCCCTCCTCGACGTTCCCCTGTACGCGCAGGCGACGGCCGGCGTCGCAGCCGTCCTTCGTACCCAGTTCGTCGACGTTGCAGTAGTAGTCGATGGAGGAGGTGAGGAACTTGGTGAGCACCACCCCACCACCGATGAGCACCACCACCAGCACAGCGATGGCCGGCCAGCGCTTGCCGCGGCGCACTCGAGGTGCCGATGGGACGGCTTCACGGGGGCTCAGGTCCATGGCTTGTCCTCGTCGGACACCTGCTCGGACAATTCGCGGCCGCGGCCGATGACCCGCCAACCGAGCATGAGGACAGCGCCGAAGCTGACCAGATAGCACGTGAGAATGAACCCGATGTCGTCCATCAGCGCTGCACCCCTTCTGCCTCGCGGCGACGTTCCGCCAGCGCATCGTCGAGCCCGCGGTCGTCGACGAGATCCGACAGCATGAGCACGCGCTGGCGGTGCAGCACGAACCACAGGTACATCATCGTGAAGGCCACCACGCCGAGCAGCAGGGTGAACAGCATCAGCCCGTCGAGTGTGACATCGCCGCGACCGGCGACGCTGGCGTCCTGGTGGACCGAGCGCCACAGCCTGACGCTGAAGTGCACGAGCGGGATCTCGAGCACGGCCAGCAGCGCCACCACGGCCGAACGGCGGGCCCGCTGCTCGTGGGTGCCGCCCAGGCCACGCACCGCAAGGTACCCGACGTAGGTGATGAACAGGAACGCCGTGGTGGTGACCCGGGCGTCCCACACCCAGAACGTGCCCCAGCTGATGCGACCCCACAGGGCTCCGGTGAACAGCGTGACCGCCATGAACAGCACACCGATCTCGGCGCTGGCGCCGGCGATGCGGTCCCACGTGAGCGAACGGGTGCGCTTCCACAGGTAGGCGGCCGACGACACGGCAGTGACGATGAACGCCAGGTAGGCGACCCACACCGTGCCGACGTGCACATAGAGGATGCGCACGCTCTCGCCCTGTTGCGCGTCGGCCGGCGACAGCACCAGACCGAACAGCGCGAGCACTGCGAACGCGACGATGGTGGCGACACCGAGCGCCCGGGTGAACCGGGTACCGGTGCCACGCGCCGAGCGGGCAGGAACCGCCGGCGTGGTGCTGGGTGGTGCAGTCGTGCTCACGTGGGGTCTCGCCTCATTCCTCGATGAGCGATCCGAAGGCCAGCGTGCCGCCGACACCGAACAGAGCTGCGAACACCACGAGCAGAGCGACCCACGGCCACCCGTCGGCGGTTGCAACACCGCTGGCATCGAGCGCCGCTTCGGTCGCTCGAGTTGCACCAATCAGAACCGGCGCCACCACCGGGAACAACAGCAGCGGGAGCAACGTCTCGCGACCTTTGACCCCGGCAGCGAGGCCGCCGTAGAGCGTACCGACGAAGGCGAGTCCTGCGGTCGCGGGAATGAGGGTCGTGACCAACAACACGATGCCCGCCCCGCTCGACTCGACGCCGTACAGCACGAATGCCAGGCCGGCCAGCAGCACCTCGAGCACCACCAGCTGGGCGGCGAGGGCGATCGACTTGCCCAGGAAGATGCCGACCGGATCGACGCCGGCCACTCGGAGGGCATCGAGCGCACCATCGGCTGTCTCGACGGCGAACGCCCGCTGCACCATCACCAGCAGGCCGAACACCGTGGCCAACCAGATGAGACCGGGGGCCACTCGCTTGAGCACGGCATCGCTGTCGAGCACGAAGGCGAACAGCACCATCACCAGCCCGGCGAAGGGCAGCACCTGGTTCACCACCACGCGACTGCGACCCTCCACCCGCAGGTCCTTCACCGCGACCAGGGCGGCGGTACGCCACGGGCTCATCGCTGCGCCCCGGGGCCGTCGGCCACCACCACCTGGCCGGCCACCACGTCGACCACCCGTGTGGCGAGCGAGCCGGCGCGTTCGAGTTCGTGGCTGGCCACCAGCACGGTGGCACCCATCGTGACGGCGGTGCGCAAGGTGTCGTCGAGGTCGTCGCGGCCGGCCGCGTCGAGGCCGGCGTGGGGTTCGTCGAGCAACCACAACTGCGCCCGCCTGGCCACCAGGCACGCGAGCGCCGTGCGGCGCTTCTGCCCTGCCGACAGCCGCTGCACGGGCACCTCGGCGAGACGACCGGCCAGGCCCAGCCGTTCGAGTGAAGCGTCGATCTCGGAGGCGTCGGCGCCCACGGTGGCACCCCAGAACCGCACGTTCTCGCGCACGGTGAGGTCGCCGTAGAGGCCGTTGGCGTGACCGAGCAGCCCCACCCGCCGCCGCACATCGTCGCGTTCGGTGCGCAGATCGCAGCCGACGACCCGACCCTCGCCGCGGGTGATGGGCACCAGGCCGGCGCACACGCGCAACAAGGTGGTCTTGCCGGCACCGTTGGGGCCGCGCAGCAGCACGATCTCGCCGCGCTCCACCGTGAGCGAAGCACCGGCGAGCGCAGGGAAGCGCCCGAGCACCGCCACCGCATCGACCAGACGGACGACGGCGTCGCCACCGGACGCATCAGGAGTGGCCGGACCAGGAGGGGGCGGTTCGGTGGTGGGCACGGCGTCCACGGTGACAGCACGCTACCCGCGACCTCATCGGCCCGACCCAACCGATAGCGTCGCAGCCGTGGTGGACCAGACGGCAGCGGGCCGACCAGCACGGCAGCGGCGGCCGAACCGGTTCGACCGGCCGCCCGAGCCCCACGACTGGCGCTGGTTCGTCGGTGGCGTCGGCCGCACGCTCATCGCCATCGGTGTGCTGCTGTTCGCCTTTGTCGCCTATCAACTGTGGGGCACCGGCATCCAGACCGCCCGGGCCCAGGGTCAACTCGAGCGCGACTTCGACGACCTGCTCGCCGCTGCGCCCGCCACCACGACCCCGGCCACCACGACCCCGGCCGCCGTCGTACCGGCGGTCCCTGACACCACGGCGGTGCCAGCCCCCACCACCGTCGCAGCACCCCTGCAAGCCGCGGTTGCGCCGGCGCGCGGCGAGGTGCTCGCCAAACTCGAGATCCCCAGCATCGCCCTCGACAAGATCGTGGTCGAGGGTGTGAACCCCGACGATCTGAAGAAGGGTCCCGGACACTTCCCGGAGACGCCGCTGCCGGGCCAGTTCGGCAACGCGGCCATCGCCGGACACCGCACCACCTACGGCGAGCCGTTCTTCGACATCGACCAGATCCAGATGGGCGACGACCTGGTGGTCACCGTGCCCTGGGGCCGCTTCGTCTACGTGGTCGACAACATCACCATCGTCGGCGCCGACGACTACGCCCTCGTGATCCCCACCGTCGACCCCACACGCGCCCGACTCACCCTCACCTCATGCCATCCGAAGTACTCGGCCAAGCAGCGGTACGTGGTGCAGGCCACCGTCGACCTCGACCGCTCCGGCACCGTCACCTTCCCCGGCACCCCGCAGCCGGTCACGACACCGGTCACGACACCGGTCACGACACCGGCCACGCCCGGCACGACCACGCCTGGCACCGGGGCGACGACGCCGCCGGCGAGCACCCTTCCGGCCAGCACCGTGCTCGACACCGCGACCACGAACCTGCCCACCAGCACCGACCCGCCGAGCAACACCGTGGCCCCCGACAGCACCGGCCCGATCGACGCCGAACTGGTCGACTCCGGTGCCGCCGTGTTCGGCAGCGAATGGTTCAGCGACGACGAAGCCTATGTGCCCGTGGCCATGTGGGGCTTCCGGCTGATGGTGGTGGCCTTCGTCGCCACGGCGATCAGCCGCTTCGCCCGCCGGAACTGGGTGGGCGCGCTGACGGGTGTCGTCCCGTTCGCAGTGTGCCTCTACTTCTTCTTCGAAGATCTCAGTCGCCTGCTGCCCGCCAATCTCTGACAGCGTCGCTTCTGGACCACACGGGGGACGGGCCGGGGTCTTTGCCGGTGCCGTCGGTCAGCGGCCTTCGAAGCGGGGCCGCCGCTTGTCGAGGAACGCCGTGCGGCCCTCCTCTGCGTCGGCGCTGGCCCACGCGGCCTCGCGGGCCTGCTCGAACACGGGGTCGAAGCCCGGCACGGGCGCCGCCCGTTCGAGGCCGAGCTTGTGGGCAGCGATCGTGAGGGGGGCGAGTTCGGCCAGTTCGTCGGCCCACACCAGCGCATCGGCCAACTCGCCCAGGCGGTGCACCCCGCCGGTGACGTGCAACTGCTCGCCTCGATAGGTGACGGCACCGAGCAGCATCGCCCGGGCGATCGACCAACCGAACTCGCGCGCCAGGCGCTCGATGGTCCAGCGATCCACGGCCAGACCCAGCTTGGCCGCCGGGATGCCGAACACGCTGGTGGGAGTGGCGAGGCGCAGGTCGCACGCGATGGCCAACTGCGTACCCGCACCCAGCGCCGGGCCGTCGACGGCGGCGAGCGTGATGGCGCCCAGTTCGGTGAACCCGCGCAGCGCGGCCACGAGTGCTGCGACAAAGGCGCCGTTCTCGACACCGGTGAGATCTGCCCCGGCACTGAACGCCGGAGGGGCACCGGTGAGTACCACGACCCGGGCGCCACCCTCGGCCGCCGCCCGCTGCGCCTCGGAGAGGGCGAGCAAGGTGGCGTGGTCGACCGCATTGCGGCGCTCGGGCCGATCGATGGTGATGACGAGCACCCGATCGCGCCACTCCACACGTACCATGAGCCGACTGTATGCCTGCCTCACCCGTCGATCCCCATTCGCCCGGCAGCGGGCCCGCCTCTCCCGCCGCCGGAACCGATCCGGTGCGCGAACGGCGCCGCCGCATCGCCCGCTGGACGGCGCTGGCCAATCGGCTCGGCTACCTGGCCTTCGGTGTGGCCATCGCCGCGTTCGCCATCGGACTGCTCACCGACTTCACGTCGACCATGGCCTCCATCAGCATCGGTGGACTGGTGGTGGGCACCATCCTGCTCGCCCCCGCCATCGTGCTGGGCTACGCCATCAAGGCCGCCGAACGCGACGACGTCGAGCGCGGACTCTGAGCCGTTAGCCTCTCTCGCCGGTCATGAACACCCGACTCCCGGCCGGTGAACGGCGCGAACAGATCATCGCCGTCGCCGTCCCGGTGTTCGCCCGCAGCGGGTACCACGGGGCCTCGATGAACGATGTGGCCGATGCCGCCGGGGTCACCAAGCCGGTGCTCTACCAGCACTTCGCCTCGAAGCAAGACCTCTACCTGGCGCTCATCCACGAGGTGGGTCAGCGGATGATCGCAGCCATCGGCAAGGCCACCGCAGGTGCGGCCGACGGCCGGGCACAGACCGAACTCGGGTTCCGCGCCTACTTCCGCTGGGTGGCCGACGACCACGACGGCTTTCTCCTGCTGTTCTCCACCCAGGCCAACCGCGACGCAGCGGCCACCCAGGCCATCCGCACCATCACGTCGGAGGCGGCCTCGGCCATCGCCCCGCTCATCGCCGTCGAGATCGACCACGAACAGCGGCGCACGCTGGCCCACGGTCTGGTCGGCCTCGCCGAGGGCGTGTCGCGACGCCTGGTGGAACGGGGAGACGAGTTCGACCCCGACGCCCTGGCCCGGTTGGTGGCCAACCTCGCCTGGGCCGGTCTGCGCGCCGTCGGGCCCGGCTCGGCCCGCTGAACCCGGCCCGCTGAACCCGGCCCACTGAACCCGGCCGGGTCAGGCGCGCACGGCGAAGCCGCGGTAGGTGCGCACGAAGCCGGCCTGCTGCAGCACGGAGGCCACGGCACCCGCCGGGTCGATGGCGTCGCCGTCGACCTTGCGCACCTCCACCGTGCGCGCCCGTCCGTCGGTGGCCAGGGCTGCCAGCGCACCAGCCCACGACACGTCGGTCGTGGCCGCCGGGAACGTGACCAGGTGGTGGCCGCGTCGGTCGAACCACACCACGGGCACCCCTTGGGCCAGCACCACCAGTGCCCCGGCGCTGCGCGACGGTCGCCCGGGCGACACCGGCCAGGTGAGCGACGCTCCGTAGGGCTGCGCCGGATCGGTGGCAGCCACCACCACCGGTGCAGGCACCTCGGAGCGGTGCAGGTGGGGGTCGACGAGATCGCGTGTGCCGCGCAGGCGGTCGACGGCCCCGGGCAGGGTGAACTGCGCCGCGCCCAGGCCGCTGACGAAGTAGCCGCGTCGCGTCTGGCCGCGCTCTTCGAGCACCTTCAGCACGCCGTACACACCGGCGAACCCGCCGACGACACCCTCGGCCAGCACCCCCTCACGGGTGACCACGCCCTGTCGCTCGAGCAACTGCAGCGCAGCGGCATGGGCAGCAGCCGTGGCGGTGGGAGCCGGCAGCAACAGCGGTGCGACCAGGCTCCACCGCCCCGCCCCGGCGGGCGGGCCGAGCCGGGTGAGCCGGCCCGGCCGAGGCCGAGACCGCGTGGCCCGCGAGGCAGTGCTGCGGCCGGTGCCGCCCGACAGCACGGCCCGCAGTGGCGCCAGCGAGTCGTTGGTGACCTCGCCGGCCCACACCAGATCCCACAGCGCGGCCAGCACCTCGGCCTCGGTGGC
Organism: Ilumatobacteraceae bacterium; assembly: GCA_044238435.1. Classification (GTDB taxonomy): domain Bacteria; phylum Actinomycetota; class Acidimicrobiia; order Acidimicrobiales; family Ilumatobacteraceae; genus VFMC01. The sequence goes on from JBIIDH010000030.1 coordinate 6,887, forward strand.
CGACGGCGCGGCGGCACGGAGCTGCGCCCAGAAACTGGCCCCACGCTGGCCGAGCAGCAGCCGGATGGCGTCGTGGAGGGCCCCCTCGGGTGCCTCGGGCGGTTCGACCGTGGGCGCCAGCAGCGGCAACTGGTCGGCGAAGTACAGCCGCACCCGGCCATCGCTCGACCCGATGGACCCGGCACCCACCCACACGATGTCGCCCGAGGTGCACAGTTCGTCGAGATCAGTGGGGCGATAGCCGCGCACCCGCACGGGCAGCACGTCGCGTTCGAGCGCGCTGGCCACCAGCGCCGCGCCCTGCAGCAACCCCAGCGACTCGACCAACGCATCGAGGCCGCGGCGCTCGGCGGGAATGCCGTGCCAGCCCAGCAGGAAGCGGGCATAGGCGTCGGCCTCGACCGGCTCGACCTCGCGGCGCAGCGCTGCCAGCGACCGCCGGCGCAACTGTCGCAGCACGTCGACGTCGCACCACTCGCGGCTCGATCCGTCGGGCCGGAACTCGCCACGCACCACCCGCTCCTCGGCCTCGAGGGCAGCCAGCGCACCGGCGGCCCGGGTGGCGGTGATGCCGAACCGGCGGGCCACGTCGTCGGTGAGGAACGGCGCATGGGTGCGTGCGTAGCGGGCGACGAGCGATTCGAGCGGCAGCGGCACCGGTTCGGTGAACGCCCGTGGCAGGCCCAGCGGCAGCGCGCACCCGAGGGCGTCGCGGTAGCGCGCCGCGTCGTCGGCGGCAATGGCCCGGGTCTCGCCAGCGATGGCCAGTTCGACCGCACGCCGCTCGTGCAGCAGTTCGGCCAGCCACTGCGCACCGGGCCCCTCGCAGCGCAGGTCGACCTCGGCCGCCGACAGATCGCCCACGGTGCGCAGCACGTCGTGGAGTTCGTCGGCGCTGCGCGCCCGGCGTCCGTCGGCCAGCCGCTGTAGTTCGAGTTCGAGGTCGGCCAACACCCCCGGGTCGAGCAGTTCGCGCAACTCCTCGGCGCCCAGCAGATCGCGCAGCAGATCGCGGTCGAGCGCCAGCGCCGCTGCCCGGCGCTCGGCCAGCGGCGCATCGCCCTCGTACATGTAGGCCGCGATCCAGTTGAACAGCAGGCTCTGCGCGAACGGCGACGCCTTCGGGGTGTCGACGCTGACCACCCGCACCGCTCGGCTGCGCACCTGGCCCAGCACCTCGCGCAACGCCGGCAGGTCGAACACGTCTTGCACGCACTCGCGCGACGTCTCGAGCAGGATGGGGAAGCTGGGGTACTTCGCCGCCACGGCCAGCAGATCGGCGGCGCGCTGGCGTTGCTGCCACAGCGGTGTACGCCGGTCGGGCCGGCGCCGGGGCAACAGCAGCGCCCGGGCCGCACACTCGCGGAAGCGGGCGGCGAACAGCGAGGTGGTGGGCACCGCCGACAGCACGAGTTCGTCGACCTCGTCGGGGTCGACCAGCAGGTGCTCGAGCGGTAGTTCGTCGGCCGCCTCGGGCAGGCGCAGCACGATGCCGTCGTCGCCCCACATCGTCTCGACCGGCATGTCGAACCGCTCGACCAACCGGCGTTCGATGGCCATGGCCCACGGCGCGTGCACCGGCGTACCGAACGGGCTGAGGATGCACACCCGCCAGTCGCCGATCTCGTCGCGGAAGCGCTCGACCACGATGGTGCGGTCGTCGGGCACCACCCCGGTGGCCTGGGCCTGTTCGTCGAGATAGCCGAGCACGTTGTTGGCAGCGAACGCATCGAGCGCGTACTCGCCCATCAACCGGCCGAGCGCCTGGTCGGCCGGCATCGCCCGCACCTCGCGCTGGAACGCCCCGAGCGCGCGGCCCAGTTCAAGCGGGCGACCCGGCCGGTCGCCGTGCCAGAAGGGCATCTTGCCGGGTTGACCCGGCGCGGGCGACACCACCACCCGTTCGAAGGTGATGTCTTCGATGCGCCAGGTGGAGGCACCCAGCAGGAAGGTCTCGCCCGGTCGGCTCTCGTACACCATCTCCTCGTCGAGTTCACCCACCCGTGTGCCGTCGGGCAGGAACACCCCGAACAGGCCGCGGTCGGGGATGGTGCCACCGCTGGTGACGGCGAGGCGCCGCGACCCGTCGCGGGCGCGCAGCGTGTCGTTCACCCGGTCCCACACCAGTCGCGGCCGCAGTTCGCCGAACTCGTCGCTCGGATACCGGCCGGCCAGCAGGTCGAGAGTGTTCAGCAGCAGTTCGTCGCTGAGCTCGGCGAAGTTGGCGCAGCGCCGCACCAGACGACCCACATCGGCGACGGAGCACTCGGTGGTGATGGCCACATGGGCGACGATCTGCTGGGCCAGCACATCGAGCGGGTTGCGCAGGTAGCGGGTGGACTCGATGGCCCCGTCGATCATCCGCCGCACCACCACCGCGGCCTCGAGCAGGTCGCCACGGTGCTTGGGATAGATGGTTCCCTTGCTGGGCTCGCCCACCGAGTGGCCGGCGCGGCCGATGCGCTGCAGGCCGCGGCTGACGGCACCCGGCGACTCGACCTGCACGACGAGGTCGACGGCTCCCATGTCGATGCCCAGTTCGAGGCTGCTGGTGGCCACGATGCCGCGCAGCACCCCCCGCTTCAGCTCGTCTTCGATGACGATGCGCTGCTCGCGGGCGAGCGACCCGTGGTGCGCCTTCACCAGTTCGATGGGCGCGGCCTCGGGGTCGGCGCTGGTGACCTGGTCGAGGTACAGCTCGTTCAGCTTGGCCGCCAACCGCTCGGCCTGACGACGCGAGTTGGTGAACACGATGGTGCTGCGGTGCTGCAGGATCTGGGTGAGGATGCGCGGGTAGATGCTGGGCCAGATGCTGGTGCGCTGTGGGGTGAAGGCCACCGTGGCGGGCCCGCTGCGCAGCTCGGTGACCGGCTGGCCCAGTTCGCCCATGTCTTCCACGGGGATGACCACATCGACCTCGAGCGGTTTGCGGATACCGGCGTCGACGATGACCACCGGGCGCGGTGCGCCGTCGTCGGTGCGGCCGCCGAGGAAGCGGGCGACCTCCTCGAGCGGACGCTGGGTGGCCGACAGGCCGATGCGCTGCGCCGGGCGCTTGGTGACCTGTTCGAGCCGCTCGAGCGACAGCATGAGGTGCGCGCCACGTTTGGTGGGTGCCAGCGCATGGATCTCGTCGATGATGACGGTCTCGACGTTCACCAACGCATCGCGCGCCGACGAGGTGAGCATCAGGTACAGGCTCTCGGGCGTGGTGATGAGCAGGTCGGGCGGGCGACGGATGAGCGCCTGCCGGTCTTTCGCCGACGTGTCGCCCGTGCGCATGGCGACGGTGGGCTCGCCGTAGGCCTCACCCAAGCGCTCGGCGGCCAACCTGATGCCGAGCAGCGGGGCGCGCAGGTTCTTCTCGACATCGAAGGCGAGCGCACGCAACGGCGAGATGTAGAGCACCCGCGTGCGCTGCTTCGGATCGGGCGGCGGCGTGGTGCCCAACCGGTCGATACTGGCCAGGAACGCGGTGAGGGTCTTGCCCGAGCCGGTGGGTGCGCAGATGAGCGTGTGCTCGCCTGCAGCGATGTGCGGCCAGCCCTGCACCTGGGGCGCGGTGGGTTCGGGGAACGACGCGGCGAACCACGCCCGCACCGCAGGCGAGAACCGCTCGAGCACCGGATGATCGGCCACGAGCAGAGGCTACGTGGCGGGTGTGCCAGAGATGCCGGGTGGCGACGAGGCCAACCGCGTCACCGACCCCGGTTCAGCCGGCCAGCGCCTCGATCTGCTCGAGAGCCTCGGCCACCAGCAACCCGCGCTCGGTCGAGTAGGCCAGCGCCGAAGCCGCTTCGGTGAGCTGCTGCGGCAGCACCCTGGCCACCACAGCGAGCACGGGGCCGATCTGCGCGTCGCCAACGAACCGACCCGCCTCCGTCGACCGCGTCGTCTCGATCGGGGCAAGGGCGTCGAGGGCGAGCGAGGCGAGCATGCGGTCGCCGCAGTCACCGAACTCGCCGTCGGCCAGCGGTTGCAGCGGGTCGCCTGCATCGAGTCGGCCCGCCTCGGCCAGGCGGAGGCGGGCGTCGAGCGCTGCGAAGAAGCCGCCACGGGCACTGGCGCTGACGAAGAAGGCCTCGATCGCAGGATCGAGCCCGAAATGATCCGCCAGCGCCGCCATGATGTCGTGGCCACCTCCAGGTGGGCCTCCGGCGAGCGCACATGACACCGACGTCAGATCGGCTTCCGAGGTGTGAGCCAGCATCGCCAGGGCAGGCCGGTCGTGACCATGGGGCAGCAACAGCGACACCGCCCACCACGCACGCTCCTGCAACGCCGGCGCCTCCATCCGGTCGATCTCGCTCAGCACCCGAGCCTCGTCGAACTGCTGCGCAGCGAGGAAGGCGCGCAAGGCGGCGACCTCGTCGGCCGAGGCCGTGATGTAGAAGTAGTGCACTTCACCGTCGGTCTCGAGGCTGTCGAGCATGGCCACGGCCTCGTCGAGACGCTGCGAGTAGAGCGCCATCTGCCATCGGGCCGCATCGCGCGCGGTCGGGTCGGGGCTGGATTCGATGACGCCGTACAGCATCCGCGCCACTTCCTCGTCGTCACCGTTGTTGTTGGCCATGATCGCCACGTACATCGCCGCAACGTTGGCAAGCGGCTCCGTCGCATGGGGCGAGGCAGCCACCTCGCGGTACGCCTCGGTGGCCTCGTCGAAGCGACCGGCCATCATCAGGGCCCGGCCGTATTCGAAGTGGTCGTGAGCGCGGTCGGCCTCGTCGCCGAGACCCTCCTCGAACCGCTGCGACGCAATTCGAAGGTTGCGCTCGGTGCGCGCTGCCATGCCCTTGCCGTATCCCCAGTGCACCAGCCGCACGCCCTCGATGCGATCCTCTTGGGGCAGTGTGCCATCTTCCTCAGCGGCGACCTCGTGGATCCGGTTCCGAAATCGAAGGTGCCTGGGGAGGATCCGGCGCACCCAGATTCCGCTGTGCACCAGCTTGGTCACGTCGTTCGTCACGTTCACGGCGTACAGCGACACCGCCCGCGAGCCATCGCTACCCCGCAGATGCATCCGCAGGTCGGCGATCTGCTCAGGTGTCGCATCGATCGTGTCGTCGGCGTCGATCCCGAGGAACCAGTCGCCGCGCATCATCGCCCGGGCCTCGTTGCGGGCCCGAGCGAAGTCGTCGTCCCAGTATCCGAGGCGCACGGAAGCGCCCATGGCACGGGCCAGTTCGACTGTGTCGTCGGTGGAACCGGTGTCGTACACCACCACCTCGTCGGAGAGCAGCCATGCTGCGGCGATGGCCTTCTGGATCCGCTGTGCTTCGTTCTTCACGATCATCGTGGCGCTGACCAAAGGCACCTCACGCTGGTGACACCACACCGATCCCAGCAGCCGGGCCGAGTCGCCGAGGTCGGCGATGTAGGTCGGGCGACTCATCAGCGACGCCGCATCGGCCACGCCGAACACCGCCGGTAGCGGGAAGGACCCGTCGAGCACCTCGTCGGAGACCGAACCCCGAATGGTTTCCGCGTGCTGGTCGAGTTCGCGCACCGACGCCGACCCGCGCGGGCAGTTCAGGCCGCACATCGGCCAGACGCCCGTGTTCGACGCCGGCACCACGACCGTTGCGCCCCCCAGCAGGGCTCCGGCGAGCGCGGCGACGCCATCGGGCGACAGGTAGACGAACCGTCGTGCGTCGATGCACACGGCAGGACCGGCGGGCAGATCGTGCCAGTGGTTGCTCTCGGCCATCGGGAGGGAGCCGAACTGGGCGCGCACCTTGCGCCGCGCCTCTTTCGGGCCCACGAGCAGCACCCCTACCCGGGAGCGGATCGGGGCAGGCGTCTCCGACAGCGTGGCGGTGGTCGTACGGTCGTCGCTCGCGGCGGGGTGGTTCATGAGGACTCCTCTCGCCCCTGATCGTTCAGGAGACCCCGATTTCGGCAAGCACTTTCTCGGCGGCGTGTTTGTTCCCTCGTGCACTGCCAGACTGATCGGCCCCATGTCGTCGTCCGACCCGCTCCGCACCTCGGCCCAGCCCGGCCTGCACGAGCACCCGACGGTGCGGCTGCGTCACTGGCAACGAGCCGCGTTCGACCTGTTCAGCACTCATGAACGACCCGATTTCCTGGCCGTCGCCACGCCCGGTGCCGGCAAGACGACGTTCGCCCTCACCTGCGCCCGGTGGGCACTCGCCCAGCAGCGGCGGCGCCTCATCGTCGTGGCACCGACGAGCCACCTGAAGATGCAGTGGGCCCTCGCCGCCCACCGCCTGGGACTGGAACTCGACCCCGACTGGTCGCCCGCCGGCGGCCTGGCGCGCGACGTGCACGGTCTGGTCACCACCTATCAGCACCTCGCCACGGCCGGCACGGCCAAGGCGCTGCGCGGGCTCGCCCACGACGCGTTCGTCATCCTCGACGAGATCCACCACGCCGGCGACGAGCGAGCCTGGGGCGACTCGGTGCGCCATGCCTTCGAGCCGGCCCACCGACGCCTGTGCCTGTCGGGCACACCGTTCCGCAGCGACACCGCCTCCATCCCGTTCGTCGAGTACCAGGTCACCGCCGAGGGCGACGCAGCGCTCAGCCACTACACCTACGGCTACGCCGACGCGCTGCGCGACGGCGGTGTGGTGCGGCCGGTCTACTTCCCCCGCTTCGACGGGGTGATGGAGTGGAGCGCCCCGGACGGCAGCGTGGTGAGCGCCGACTTCCACGACGAACTGGCCCGCGACGGCATGTCACAGCGGTTGCGCACGGCCCTCAGTCTCGACGGCGACTGGCTGGCAGCCGTGCTGCGTCAGGCCCACGACCGGCTGATGTCGCTGCGCACGATGCCGAACGGGCAGCCCGACGCGGGCGGACTGGTCATCGCCATGGACCAGGCTCATGCCCAGGGGATCGCCTCCCTCATCCGTCGGCACTTCGGCGTGCCCGCCGAGGTGGTGGTGAGCGACGACCCCACCGCCTCCGACCGCATCGCCCGGTTCGCCACGTCCGACGCCCCCTGGCTGGTGGCTGTGCGGATGGTGAGCGAAGGGGTCGACATCCCGCGCCTGCGCGTGGGCGTGTACGCCACCACGGTGACGACCGAGTTGTTCTTCCGCCAGGCAGTGGGCCGGTTCGTGCGCTGGCAGGCCGACCGCGGTTCGCAGAAGGCCTACGTGTTCCTGCCCGACGACCCGCGCTTGCGCACCCATGCCTTCCAGATCGCCGAGGCGCGCCGCCACGTGCTGCGCCCACCGGTGCCGCACGACGACGATCCCGAGGGCCCCGACCGGGCGGAGGACACCACCGGTGGTGTCGAGGCCTTCGAGCCCGAGCAGCTCTCGCTGTTCTCGGTGCTCAGCGCCGTCGCCACCGGGATGCGCATCAGCGCCGTCACGCCCGATGGCGTCGCGTACGACGACGAACCCGAGCAGTTGACCGCCGGCGACGCCGACCCCGAACTCGACGGCCTGCTCGACCTGTTGCTGCCCGACATCCCCACCGATGCCGGCTGGTCGCGCGACCTCGGCCGCAGCGTTGCCGAGGTGAAGCAGGACCTGCGGACCCGCAACGCCGCTGTCGCGCAGCGGCTCGTCGACCTCACCGGACTGTCGCACGGCAAGGTGAACGCCGAGATGAACCGACTCTCGAACGTGGCCGCCGTGGGTGCCGCCACCACCGACCAGCTCGAGCGACGGCTGCGCCAGGCCGAGGCGTGGCTCAACCGCATCCGCGGCCGCGGCCCCTCCGACCGGCCACGGTAGCCTGAAGCGCATGCCGGCCTCCGGAGAGCACCACCCTGCGTTCGAGGAGTACTGCGAGTGCATCTTCGAACTGCACGAAGACGACGTCGACGTCATCAATGCGCGCATCGCCGACCGGCTGCAGGTGAGCCGGCAGGCCGTCGGTGAGATGATCCGCCGGCTCGAGGCCGAGCAGCTCGTCTCCACCGCCGACGGCTCCATCGTGCTCACCGACCGCGGCCTCGTGCTGGCCCAGCGCGTGGTGCGTCGTCACCGGCTGGCCGAGCGCTTCCTCACCGACATGCTCGGGCTGTCGTGGGCCGAGGCCCACCACGAGGCCGGCAAGTGGGAGCACATCATGAGCGACTCGGTCGAACAGGCGATGGACCGGGTGCTCGGCAGCCCCACCACCTGTCCGCACGGCAACCCCATCCCAGGTTCCCCCTACGACGCTCCCGCCTCACGGCCACTCAGCACCCTCACCGTCGGGCAGCGGTTCGTCGTGAACCGCATCCCCGAGGAACTCGAGTTCACGCCCGGACTGCTCGAGTTCCTCGAGCAGTCGAGCATCACCCCGGGCAACGACGGGGTGCTCGCGGCGGCATCGCCCGACGGCACGCTCACCGTCTCGATGCAGGGCGCCACCATCGGCCTCAGCGCATTCGCCAGCGCCCGCATCCTGGTCACGGCCTGATGTCGCCAGTCGCTCGCTTCGGACTGGTCGGCGTGCTCGGCATGGCCACACTCGGGCTCGGTGCCTGCTCGCCCACCACCTACGACACCGAACTCGTCGCCACCACGACGATTGCGGTCACCACCACCGTGCCCACCGGCACAGCCGCGGATCTGCTGCCGCGCATGGTGGTCGAGGGCCAGAGCGTCGGCGGCCTGATGGTCGACGGTGGCGACGCCAGGGCGGCGGTCGAGCGGCTCACCGCCCTCTGGCAGGCGGTGCGCGACGAGGTGGTCGCCAGCCGGCCCGATCTGATCGACGGCTTCGACCAGCAGGTCGATCGGTTCCAGCGCGCGGTGCAGTACAAGCGAGCAGCCGACGCCGACAAGTCGGCACGCAACCTCGTCGTGCTGGTCGACGCCTACCTGGGCTGACCGTCGCTCAGCGCATCGATGGCGGCAGCGCCTCGGCGTGCACGACCGTGAGACGGCGCGTGCTGCGGGTGAGCGCCACGTAGAGCGCCCGCAGGCCTTGCGACTCGGCACGCACGATGGCGGCCGGTTCGACCACCACCACACCATCGAGTTCGAGACCCTTCACCACGCTGACCGGAACCACCGTGGTGCCGACGTTCAGTCCCTGGCGCGTGGCCCGGCCGTGTTCGATGCCGGCCCGCTCGAGCGCCGCCGACACCTCGTCGACGAGTGCGTCGGGTGTGACCACGGCGATGCTGCCACCGGGGAGCGCGTCGACCAGGTCGGCGGTAGCGGTGGCCACCGCGCCGAACAGATCGGCGGGCTGTTCGACGGCTACGAACTCGGGCCGCTCGTCGCCGGCGCGCACGCTGATGGGTGCCCGCAACGACGGCGTTGCCGCCATCATCACACGGTTGGCCAACTCCATGATGAGGTCGGGGATGCGGTAGCCGACGCTGAGTCCGATCACCCGCGACGGGCGATTGTCGGGCAGGTGGGCCAGCACGTCGTCCCAACTGTCGGGCGCCAGCGCGCCGGTGGCCTGGGCGATGTCGCCCACCACGGTCATGCTGCCGTTCAGCGACCGGCGCGACGCCATGCGCAACTGCATCGGCGTGAGGTCTTGCACCTCGTCGATGACGATGTGTCCGTAGGTGCGGATCTCGTCGGGGTCGGCCGCCTCGCCCGCCACGGCGCTGCGGCGTACGGGGCGCGGCCCGAGGTAGTTGCGGGCCTCGTCGAGCAACGCCACGTCGTGCTCGCTCCAACGCACCTCGGCGACGTCGGCCGAACGGGGCCGGTGGAGCGACAGGTACTCGGCCTCGCCGAACACCGTCGAGGCGGCGAGCTTCAGCAGCGCCTTCGATCCGAACAGGTCGTGCAGCAACTGGGCGGGCGTGAGCACCGGCCACATGCGCTCGAGGGCTTCGCGCACCTCGGGCAGCGCCCGCACTGCGTCCTTCACCGACGACGGATCGGCCGAGCCGTCGCGCCAGGTGGCCGCCATGGCCGCCCACACCTCGCCCTCCAACCACTTGCGCGCCGCGTTGTGGCGACGGAAGCGGCGCTGCGCGGCGCGAACGATGCGCGCCGACTCGTCGGCACGCAGACGCACGTAACCCGACCGGAAGGGCACCACGAGGTCGGCCCGCAAGGGCCGCTCGCGGTCGGTGACCGCCTTGTCGATGACATCGGCCATGCGGATGTCGCCCTTCACCCGGGCGGTGAGTGCCGACTCGGCCGGGTCGACACCGAAGCGGGCCCACTCGACATCGGGCACGAGGTCGGCGAGCACCACCTGCTCGACACCTGCCTCACCGAGTGAGGGCAGCACCCGCTCGATGTAGCGGAGGAACACTCGGTTCGGGCCGATGACGAGCACGCCCTGGTCCTCGAGCGGGAAGCGGAACGTGTAGAGCAGGTACGCGGCGCGGTGCAGCGCGACGACGGTCTTGCCGGTACCGGGACCACCTTGTACCACCAGCACCCCGGCCTGCGGGCTGCGGATGATCTCGTCCTGCTCGCCCTGGATGGTGGCGACGATGTCGCCGAGCTGACCGGTGCGGCCACGGTTCAGTGCGGTGAGCAATGTGGAGTAGCCACGCAGGTTGCCAGGGGCCACCGGGCTCGCGAGGCCTTCGTCGCCCACCACCCCGAGGTGGCCTTCGCCGAACATCTCGTCCTCGAGCCCCAGCAGGCGACGACCCTCGACCGCGAAGTGACGCCGACGCACCAGACCCATCGGCTGGCGACCGGTGGCGCGGTAGAACGGCTCGGCGACCGGGGCACGCCAGTCGACCACGACGGGCTCGCTGTCGGCGTCGGCCACCGCGAGGCGACCGATGTGGAAGCTCTCGACCCCCTCGGGGTTCTCGGCCAACCGGTCGATGCGCCCGAACACCAGTGCAGCGTCACCCAGATCGAGCGTGGTGAGCCGGTTGAGCAGCGCTTCGTCGAACACGTCGCGTTCGTAGCGGGCCTGGAACGTGCCGCCGAGGGTGGCTTCGCTCAGCTCACGGAGCTTCCAGGCGTCGGTTCGACTCAGTTCGAGGCAGTGGTAGGCGTGATCGATGTACGCCTGCTCAGCCGCCAGATCGGGGTGCTGCTGCGTCATGGGTCTGACGAGCCTACCGGCGCCGTCCGGCAGGCGGACGGGCGTGGGATCACCAGACCTGGAGGCTGGCCGGCGCGAAGTCGGTGTCGAGGGCGAGCGCGACGTCGTTCTTGCTCGACTCGGCCAGCTCCACCCACACCTCGAAGCGCAGCGAGGGGTCGAGGCTGAGGTGCTGGGTCCCGAAGTCGATGCCCACCTTGGCGAACGTGCCGGATTCGACCGAATGCGGCCACCGCTCGTCGGCAGACGAAGCGAAGTCGGCCCGCTGACGGTCGATCTGTTTGCAGGCGACACCCTTGCGGTCGCAGACCATCAGCGACACCTCGAGCTCACCGTTCGCCTCCTCGGCCGAACCCTCGTCCTCGGGGAGTGCCCGGGCGAACAACAGGGTGTACAGCCGCCCGTCGATCGTCACCCCGTCGTGCGACTCGAACACGAAGCGGACGACATCGTCGCCGTCCTTGGATCCGTGGCCGGAATCGTCGTCGCCCTTGGATCCGTCGCCGTCCTTCTCGTGCCCCGACAGGGTGATGCCGGGCAGATCGTCGTGGTCGGCATCGAAGTTGGGCACCTTCCCGTGCTGCGGCTCGCGTTGCTCGATCACGAAGTGGTCCGGCCGCTTCGTGTCGCCGGCGGTCGGCGCTCCGAGCAGGTACACACCCGAGAGCCGGTCGTCACCGGGCGGCACCGTCGTCGGTGGCAGCGTCGTCGGTGGCACCGTCGTCGGTGGCACCGTCGTCGGCGGCACCGTCGTCGGTGGCAGCGTCGTCGGCGGCAGCGTCGTCGGCGGCACCGTCGTCGGCGGCAACGGGCGCGGCGGCACCGGACGCGCCGGGGTCGTCGTGGGCGGCGCCGTCGACGGCAGCACGGCCACCGTGCTGGTCGTGACAGCAGCAACGACCGGCGCCGCGTCGGGGGTGTCGAACGGATCGTCGGGCGCGCCATCCGGCCCCGGGTCGGAGTCGAGCGCCGCCGACTCGACCGATGCCGACGCGGCACCATCAACCGCGACAGACCCTGTGTCGGCGGCGGTGGTCGCCGCAGCGACGACGACCGGGGCACCGGGCTCCATCATCACGGTCGTCGACACCGCCACCGCGGCCGAGGGCGCGACCGGCGCTGCGTCGGCCACCACCGGAGCCGGCGACACGAAGGTGCCGAGGCCGGTGGCCGCGATGCCCACGACGGCACTCACCCCGGTCGCCAGCGTGGCACTCGTCGCTGCCGCCGACGCACTGGCTGCGGTGGTGAACGCAGACGACGCCGCCGACGAGATGGCGCCGGAGAACGATGCCGACGACGTCGCAGTCGCCGCACTCGATGCAGCCGACGCTGCAGCCGACGAGACCGACGAACCCGCCGACGCGACCGTGGTCGTCGCCGTGGTCGCACTCGTGGTGGCTGTGGTCGTGGTGGTCGCCGTGGTGGTGGTCGTCGCTGACGCCGACGTGCCCATTCCCGTTGCGCCGGACGCATTCGTCGGTGCGGCCGACACCGGGCGGGCCGCCACCAACCAAGCGGTGGCCCACGACAGCGGTCCCATCACCCGGCGCAGGCTGCTGGTCGACAGGCTCAGGAAGGCACGCACCACCACCGGGTCGAAGTGGGTGCCTGCGCACCGCGCCAGCTCGGCACGTGCCTCATGGGCAGGTCGGGCCTGCTGGTACGACCGGACCGACGTGATCACGTCGAACACATCGGCCACGGCGACGATGCGGGCGGGCAGCGCGATGGCGTGCCCGCTGAGACCACGCGGATACCCCGATCCGTCCCACTTCTCGTGGTGCTGGGCGACCGCCAGCACGCTCTCGCCCAGCCAGTCGGCCAACGGTGCGGCCAGTTCGGCCCCGAGGTCGGGGTGGGTCTTGATGACGGCGAACTCCTCGTCGGTGAGCCGGCCCGGCTTGTTCAAGATCGCGCCATCGATGCGCAGTTTGCCGATGTCGTGGATGAGGCCCGCCCAGCGGAGCCGGTCGAGTTCGACCCCGCTGAGACCCATCTCCTCGCCGATCATCTGTGCGTAGGCCCGCACCCGCTCGGAGTGGCCGCGTGTGATGCGGTCGTGGCGGCTCAGCGCGCCGACCAGTTCGAGCAGGCGCTCGGCTGCGGCAGCCGGACCGTCGGCACCCGACTGCTGGTAGCGCTCGAGCAGCGCACCGAGTTCCTGGGTCGACGCGGCACGCATCGCCAACTTCAGCCGCGACGGCGCCCGATCGGGGAACGTGAGCGAGAGGTCGAGCAGGGCCGCGAGCGGCAGCGTGCGTCGCATCAGGCCGTCGACCAGCCGCATCACCACGGTCGCGATCACGGCCACCAGCAACAGGCGACCGGCAGCGAACCACCAGCCCGACACCGCAGGCAGCAGGAAGGAGGCGACGACCGACACCGTCGTGGCCGCCAGGAAGGGCACCACCGCCACACCCCAGCGCACGGCACGCGCCCACCACGGACGACCCGCCCAACGACTGTCGGTGGTGTGCTGCACGGCAAGGGCCATGCGTCCATATCGGCTGGTCGGCCGCCGTCCATGAACCGGTTGAGCGAACCTTGACGGTGACGGGCGTGACCCGCCCCACTCACTCATCGCGACCGCCGAGCGATAGCGTGCGCAGCAGATGTCGACCGATGGCCCGACCATTCCCCTGCTCGACGCGGCGCACGGCCGGCCGTCGAGCCACACCCCGGTCTGGTTCATGCGCCAGGCTGGCCGCAGCCTGCCCGAGTACCGGGCCGTGCGCGGGCCGGGCAGCATCCTCGACGCCATCAAGCGACCCGACTCGGCCGCCGAGATCACCCTGCAGCCGGTGCGTCGGTACGGTGTCGACGCCGCCGTGCTCTACAGCGACATCGTGGTTCCCGCGCACGCCGTCGGCTTCGGCATCGACGTGGCGCCGGGCACCGGCCCGGTGGCCGACCAGCCGCTGCGCACCGAGGCCGACCTGGCACGCCTCCGCCCCCTCGAGCCATCGATCGACATCCCCTACGTGCTCGAGACCGTGCGCATCCTCACTCGCGAACTCCCTGCGTCGGTGCCGCTCCTGGCGTTCGCCGGTGCACCGTTCACCGTTGCCAGCTACCTCATCGAGGGTCGGCCGTCGCGCACGTATCAGCACACCAAGGCGCTCATGCGCACCAACGGCGAACTGTGGCACGCGCTGATGGAGCAACTCGTCCAGCACGCCGCCACCTTCATCGGCTCGCAACTCGGTGCCGGCGCCCGGGCGTTCCAGCTCTTCGACTCGTGGGCAGGCGCGCTCAGCCGCGACGACTACGACGTCTACGTGGCGCCGTACACGCGCAAGGTGTTCGCCCTCATCGGCGCATCGTTCCCGGGCGTGCCCGGTATCCACTTCGGCATCGGATGCGACCACCTGCTCGAGTCGATGTACGCGGCCGCCTCGGCCAACAGCGTGGGCACTCCGGTCATCGGGCTCGACTGGCGCACCACCATCACCGACGCCCGTCGCCGAATGGGCGCAGACCTGGTGGTGCAGGGCAATCTCGACCCCGCGCTCGTGCTGGCCGGTGAGGCCACGGCACTGGCCGGGGTCGATGCCGTGCTGGCCGACAACCGCATGCTCGATCTCCGCCAGCACCCGGGGCACATCTTCAACCTCGGCCACGGGGTGCAGCCCGACACCGACCCCGGCGTGCTGGCCGCGGTGGTCGACCGCGTCCACGAGAGCACCCGACGATGAGTACCCCCACCACCCCCTCCCCGACTCCCGGCCCCGCAGCGGGCGACGACCGCATCGGTGTCGTCCTGATGGCCTATGGCACCCCGCGTACCCGCGACGAGATCCTGCCGTACTACACCGACATCCGCCGCGGCCGCCCGCCCACCGACGAGCAACTCGCCGATCTGGTGGCCCGCTACGAGGCCATAGCACCGCCCGGCAGCGACATCTTGTCGCCACTGGCGGCCCGCACGGAGGCCCAGCGCGACGCACTGCAGGCGGCGCTCGATGCCCTCGCCCCCGGCCGCTACCAGGTGGCGCTCGGCCTGAAGCATGCCTCGCCGATGATCGAGGACACGGTCGCCGACTTCGTCGCCCGGGGATTCCGTCGTCTGGTCGGCCTGGTGCTGGCCCCCCATTACTCGAGCTACTCCATCGGCCAGTACATCGGCCGCGTGCGGGCCGCCGCCGAGCCGCACGGCATCGAGGTGGTCGGGGTCGACAGTTGGGCCACCGAGCCCGCGTACATCGACTTCCTCGCCGACGACCTCCGCCGGCGTCTGGCCGACATGCCGACCGACACCAAGGTGCTGTTCACGGCTCACTCGCTACCGCAACGCATCATCGACGCCGGCGACCCGTACCCCGACGAGCTGCGCGCCACCGCCGAGGCCG
This sequence comes from Ilumatobacteraceae bacterium, assembly GCA_044238435.1. Taxonomy (GTDB): domain Bacteria; phylum Actinomycetota; class Acidimicrobiia; order Acidimicrobiales; family Ilumatobacteraceae; genus VFMC01. The sequence continues at coordinate 22,192 of JBIIDH010000030.1, forward strand.
TCGCGGCCCGAGTCGGCCTGGCCGAGTGGAGCCAGTGGGCCATTGCGTGGCAGTCGGCCGGTCGCACCCCCGAGCCCTGGCTCGGTCCCGACATCCTGCAGGTCATCGACGACCTGGCCGCCAGCGAGTCGAGCGCCACCGAGCGCGGCGTCGTGGTCAGCGCCTGTGGGTTCGTGGCCGACCACCTCGAAGTGCTGTACGACCTCGACATCGAGGCCGCGCACCGTGCCCACGAGCACGGCCTCGCGTTCGACCGCACCGCCTGTGTGAACGACGACCCCTCGGTGATGGCCGCCCTCGCCCAGCGAGTCGTCTCGGCCTGAGCGTCGGCGCCATGCGAGCCGCAGCACGCCCCGCACGTGTCACGGTCGTCGGCGGTGGCATCAGCGGCCTCGCGGCTGCGCATCGACTGCTCACCGCGGCGGCCGATGCCGGCCAGCCGATCGAGGTGACCGTCCGCGAACGCGAGCAGGCGCTCGGCGGCAAGATCCGCACCACTCCGTTCGCCGGGCTGTCAGCAGTCGACGAGGGCGCCGACGCCTTCCTGGCCCGGGTTCCGTGGGCGGTGGCGCTGGCACGCGAGGTGGGCCTCGGCGAGCAGATGGTCTCGCCCGCCACTGGGAGCGCTGCGGTGTGGTGGCAGGGGCTCCAGCCCATCCCCGCCGGTCTGCTGCTGGGCATGCCCACCGACCTGCTGCAGTTGGCCCGCACCCACCTGATCAGTTGGCCCGGCAAGCTGCGCGCGGCCACCGAGGTACTGCGGCGCCGCACCCCCATCGACCGTGGCCCGGGCTCCGATTCGATCGGCGCCTACGTACGCGCCCGCTTCGGCGACGAGGTGCACGAGCGGCTGGTCGACCCCCTGGTGGGCAGCATCTACGCGGCCGACACCGACCGCTTCAGCCTGGCTGCCGTCGCCCAGATCCACGACCTCGCGGCAACGCATCGCAGTGTGCTGCTGGCCGCGCGGCGCCGACCCCCGGCACCCGAGGGACCGGTGTTCTACGCACCGCCGCAGGGCATGGGCCAGTTCGTCGAAGCCACCGCTCAGGCGGTGCGCCAGCTGGGCGGCACCATCCGCTGCGCCGACCCGGTCGGCTCCCTCGCCGCAGACGGCCCGGGCTGGCGGGTCGACGACGAACCGGCCGATGCCGTCGTGCTCGCCAGCCCGGCAGCGGCGTCGGCCGATCTCCTCCGCGGGGCGGCATCCGACGTGGCCGCCGGCCTGGCCGCCGTCGAGTACGCCGACGTGGTGATGGTGACCATTGCCGTCCCGACCGCCGGCTGGCCCGCACGGCTGCACGGCCTCAGCGGCTACCTCGTGCCGAAGCCGGCGCAGCGTCTCGTCACGGCCGTGTCGTTCGGATCGCAGAAGTGGGCGCACTGGCGCACGCCCGACAGCGTCGTGCTGCGCATCTCGCTGGGACGCGACGGCTTGCCCGTGCTGCACCTGTCGGACGAGCAGCTCGTCGAGGCGGCCCTTCGCGAGACCGGCGAGCACCTCGGCGTCGCTCTCGACCCGACGGCACAGCGCATCACCCGCTGGGCGGGTGCCTTCCCGCAGTACCGGCCCGGCCATGCCCACCGGGTGGCCTCCCTCGAGCAGGCACTGCCCGCCGGGCTCGCCCTGGCCGGCGCCAGCCACCACGGCATCGGCATCCCGGCATGTGTGCACTCGGGTCAGCGAGCCGCCGCCGCGACCATTGCGCAGCTCGCCCAGCGGCGACAATGACCACCATGACACCGTGCGGGCGCCGCCTCCTCTCCGGTGCGTCGGCGGCCACGATCGTCGTGGTGCTGTCGGCGTGCACCGGCACCAGCACAGCGCTCGATGATCCAGTGCTCGACGACCCAGTGCGCGGTGTCGCTGCCACTTCCCTCGCACCGGTCACCAGCACACCGGTCACCAGCGCACCGGTCACCAGCGCACCGGCTACCAGGGCACCGGCTACAGGGGCGACCACCACCACTCCGGCGAGCTCCGGCACCGTGGGCACCGTCGTGCTGCCCCGACCCCTGGCCCCGCCCGACCCAGCCGCCGACGAGCCGCTGGTCGAGATCGGACGCATCGAGATCGCCCGCATCGGCCTCGACATGCCGATGTACGAGGGCATCACCCTCGGCACGCTCGACGCCGGCCCGGGTCACTGGCCGGGCTCGGCGATGCCGGGGCAGATCGGCAACGTGGTGGTGGCCGGTCACCGAGTCAGCCGCTCGCGCCCGTTCCGCGACATCGACCAGTTGCAGGCCGGTGACGAGGTGGTGCTCACCACCGCCGACGGTCGGTTCGTCTACCTGGTCGACAGCACCGAGGTGGTCGAGCCGCAGGCCATCCGCGTCGTCGCACAGACCCCGGCCAGCACGGCGACGCTGTTCGCCTGCCACCCACCCGGCTCCACGGAGTACCGCTACGTCGTCCACCTCACTCTTGCACCCGCCATTGCACCCGCCGAGCCCAGTGATGGCTAGGGCAGCGCTCGCGCTCGGAGCCGGCTTCTGCGTGGCGCTCTCGCTGCCGCCGTGGGGGTGGTGGCCGCTCGCCTTCCTCGGCATCGCGTTGTTCGAGGTGGCACTCGACGAGCACCCCTCCGGCCGCGACCGGCTGGTGCGCGGGATGTTGTTCGGCGCCGGGTGGCTGTTCCCCGGCATGGGGTGGATGTGGTTCCTCACCGCCCCCGGCTACGTGCTCGCCACGCTGCTGTTCGCCGGCCTGCACGGGCTGGCGGCACTGGTGTCGCCCACCGGCCCCTGGCGGGTGATCGGCCGTCCGGCGGCGCACGCGGTGGTGGAAGGCCTGCGCCTCGCCATCCCCTTCGGCGGGGTACCGCTCGCCACCATCGCCATCGGCCAGGCGGGTGGGCCGCTGGTGGGCGTTGCCCGTGTGGGTGGCGTGATCCTGCTGTCGTGGCTGGTGCTGCAGGTGGGCTTTGCACTCGGGGCGTTCGTCACGAATCGGTCGGACGCCGGCGAACCCGCTGCGGCGGGGCCACGCACCGGCATCCTTCGCACCACGGCTCTGGCAGCCGCTGCCGGGGTGGTGCTGCTGGCCGCGGCGGCACCCGAGGGCGTCGCCACGGGCCCACTGCTGCGTGTGGCCGCCGTGCAGGGCGGTGGGCCGCAGGGAACCCTTGCGATCAACTCCGACAGCCGCAAGGTGGTCGAGCGACATCTGGCCGCCACGGCCGGCATCGCACCCGGCTCGGCCGACCTGGTGGTGTGGCCCGAGAACGTCATCGACGTGGAGGTGTTCGCCGACAGCCGCGAACGCACCGAGGTGGCAGCCGAGGCGGCACGCATCGGCGCACCGTTCGCAGTGGGCATCACCGAAGACGTCGCCCCCGGCCAACTGGGAACCGACCCGAGTGGTCGCGGCGGGTTCCTGAACGCACAGGTGGTGGTGACCCCCGATGGCGAGGTGACGAGCCGTTACGACAAGGTGCGACGCGTCCCGTTCGGCGAGTACATGCCCATGCGCGACCTGCTCGCCAGCATCGGGGCGCCGGTCGACCAGGTACCGCGCGACGCCGTCGCGGGTACGGGCCCGGCCGTACTCGACCTGCCCGACGGCACCCGCCTGGCAGTGGTGATCTCGTGGGAGGTGTTCTTCGGCAGCCGAGCGCGCGACGGTGTGCGCAACGGTGGCGAACTGGTGCTGAACCCCACCAACGGGTCGAGCTACACGGGCACCATCCTGCAGACCCAGCAGGTGGCCTCCAGTCGTCTGCGTGCCGTCGAGTCGGGGCGCTGGGTGGTGCAGGTCTCGCCCACCGGCTTCAGCGCGTTCGTCGGCCCCGACGGCACGGTGTACGACCGCACCGCCGTCAGCGAGCAGGCCGTCATCACCCACACGGTCGCCCTGCGCTCGGGCCGCACCTGGTACACGGCACTCGGCAACCCGCCGTTCCTGCTGGCTGCGCTGGGTGTGCTCGCGCTGTCGCTCGCAGCAGCGCGTCGGTTCAGAGTTCCAGCATCACCGTGACCGGGCCGTCGTTCACCAGGCTCACCAGCATCTCGGTGCGGAACCGACCGGTGGCCACGGTGGCCCCCTGTTCGCGCAGCCGGGCCACCACTGCCTCCACCAATGGTTCGGCGTGCTCGGGGCGGGCGGCAGCGATCCAGCTCGGTCGGCGGCCCGCCGACGTGTCGCCGTAGAGGGTGAACTGGCTCACCACCAGCACGGCAGCCTCATCGCCTGCGGTGGCGCGGTCGGCCAGCGAGCGGTTCATCACCCCGGCCTCGTCGTCGAGCACTCGCAGGGTGAACACCTTGTCGGCCAGTTTGCGCGCCGTCGCCTCGGTGTCGGTGTGGGTGACGCCCACCAGCACGCACAGGCCCGGGCCGATGGCTCCCACCTGCTCACCGGCCACCGTCACCGCCGCTTGTGTCACCCGCTGCACCAGTCCTCGCACGAGCACCGATCCTGTCAGGTGCGCCAGACTGACCGGATGATCGAACTGGCCGCAGGCTCCGCCACCGCCACCATCAGCCCCGTCGACGGCGGACGCATCGCCTCGCTGCGCATCGACGGCCGCGAGGTGTTGGTCACCGGCGACTCGTCGTCGAACCCGCTGCACTGGGGCAGCTACCCGATGGTGCCCTACGCCGGTCGCATCCGCCGGGGGCGGTTCACCTTCGCCGGACGCGAGCACCACCTGCCCATCAGCCTCGCTCCACACGCCATCCACGGCTCGGGATTCACCAGCCGGTGGGAGGTGCTCGACGCAGGCCTCGACCACGCCGAACTCGAGACCGAGCTCACCTGGTCGCTCGGGGGGCGCGCCCACCAGCACCTGCAACTCACCCCCGAGGCCATCGTGTGCGTGCTCACCGTGATGGCGGCGGGCGAGGCGATGCCGGTCACCATCGGCTGGCACCCCTGGTTCGTGAAGCCGGCCGACGACCGCCTCCTGTGCGCGGCCATGTACCAGCGCGATGCCGACGGCATCCCCACCGGCGAACTCGTCGAGCCGCCCGCCCGACCGTGGGACGACTGTTTCGTCCGCCCCATCGGCCCGTTGCAGTTGCACTACCCCCCGCTGAGCCGCGCGCCCGGCCTCACCGTCACCGTGGCGAGCGACTGCGACCACTGGGTCATCTACGACCAGCCCGAGCACGCCACGTGCGTGGAACCGCAGTCCGGGCCCCCCGACGCGGCCAACCTCGGACTGGCAACCGTGCTGCAGCCCGGCGAGTTCCTGCAGCGCTCCATGACCATCAGCTGGCTACCCGCCGGTAGCCTCTGACCCCATGTCCGACCGCCCCTCCGGCTCGTCATCCGCCCGGGCGCGGGTCCTCGATCCCGATGCCCCGCTGCGCATCGCCTACCTCACCTACCGCGGCAAGCCGCACGTCGGCGGCCAGGGTGTGTACACCCGGCACCTCACCAAGGCGCTCGTCGACCTCGGCCACGAGGTGGAGGTGTACGGCGGCCAGCCCTACCCGGTACTCGACCCACGCGTCGAGATGCACCAGCTGCCCAGCCTCGACCTGTGGAACGACTACTACCCGGGACGCATGCCGGCCTACTGGGAGCTGAAGTCGAAGGCCGACTGGGTCGAGACGCTGCAGCACATGAAGGGCACCTTCGGCGAACCGCGATCGTTCAGCATCCGTGCCCGCGAGCAGCTCAAGCAGCGCACCCGCGACTTCGACCTGGTGCACGACAACCAGTGCCTGGGCTACGGCATCCTCGACATCGAGAAGCTCATCCCCACCATCGTCACGCTCCACCACCCCATCACCCGCGACCGGGCGCTCGAGATGGAGCACACCAAGAAGCGCCGCAAGCGCCGCAGCATCGGCCGCTGGTACTCGTTCGTGAACATGCAGGGCAAGGTCGCCAGCCAGATGCCGCGCATCGTGGTGGTCAGCGAGAACAGCATCAAAGACATCCATGCCGACATGAAGGTCAGCCTCGACCGCATGCGCCTCGTGCCCGTGGGCGTCGACCCCGAGTTGTTCACCCCGAAACCCGACATCGCCCGCACGCCCGGCCGGCTCATCACCACTGCCTCGGCCGACGTGGCACTGAAGGGCCTCAGCTACCTGCTCGAGGCCATGGCCAAGCTGCGCACCGAGCGCGATGTCACGCTCACCATCATCGGCAAGCCGAAGGCCGGCGCCAGCGCCGACCTCATCGACCAGTTGGGCCTGCGCCCGCACATCCAGTTCGTGTCGGGCGTGCCCGACGAGCGCATCGTCGAGCTGTACGCCGAGGCCGAACTGGCCGTGGTGCCCAGCCTGTACGAGGGCTTCAGCCTTCCCGCCATCGAGGCGATGAGCACCGGCATCTGCCTGGTGGCCACCGACGGCGGCGCGCTACCCGAGGTCACCGGCGCCGACGGCGACACGGTGCTGCAGTGCAAGGCGGGCGACGCAGATGCGCTGGCCGCAGCGCTGCGCCGTGGCCTCGACAGCGCCGAGCTGCGGGCGCGCGTGGGCGAGGCCGGCCGCCAGCGCGTGGTCGAGCGGTGGAGTTGGCGGCACTGCGCCCAGTTGACGGTCGACCAGTACCGCGAGGTGCTGGCGATGCCGCACAACATCGACAAGCTCCGCCGCAACGGCAGGATCTGACGCGTGCTCACCATCCGCTTCGACCGCCTGGGCGTGCGCCCCGGCGACCTGGTCCTCGACGCAGGTGCCGGCTTCGGCCGTCATGCGTTCGAGCTGGCCCGCCTCGGCGCCGAGGTCGTGGCGCTCGACTACGCAGCCGACGAGGTGGTGGCCACCCGCGGCACGTTCGGGGCGATGGTCGAGGCGGGCGAGATCCCCGTCGAGCGCTACGTCGGCGTACTGCGCGGCGACGCCACCCGGCTCGCCTTCGCCGACAACTCCTTCGACCGGGTCATCACCAGTGAGGTGCTCGAGCACATCCAGGCCGATGTCGACGCCATCGCCGAGTTCGTTCGGGTGCTGAAGCCCGGTGGCACGTTCGCCGCCACGGTGCCCACCTGGTACCCCGAGAAGATCAACTGGATGCTCAGCGACGAGTACCACGCCCCGAAGAGCGTGGGCGGCCATGTGCGCATCTACACCGCCACCGAGCTGAAGGCGAAGCTGCGCAGCGCCGGCCTCACCGTCACCGGGTCGCACCACGCCCACGCGCTCCACTCGCCCTACTGGTGGCTGAAGTGCGCCGTCGGCCCACGGCGCGACGACGTGCGCGCGGTCAACGCCTACCAACGGCTGCTCGAGTGGGAGATCATGAAGCGCCCCCGGTCGATGGCGCTGCTCGAGCGCGGGCTCGCCCCGGTGCTCGGCAAGAGCTTCATCGTCTACGGAGTGAAGCGATGAACCGGCGGGCGCAGGTGACGGTGCCGCATCTCGACGGCGTTCTCACCGCCGACGAGGTCGTCGTCAGCGCCGAGTGGATTGCCGGCCTGCAGGTGCCGTCGGGCATGATCCCGTGGTGGCCCGGTGGTCACTGCGACCCGTGGAACCACGTCGAGACCGCCATGGCGCTCGATGTCGCCGGCTTCCACGTCGAGGCCGAGCGCGCCTACGACTGGCTGGCCGACGTGCAGCGCGACGACGGCAGTTGGTGGAACTACTACCTGCCCGACGGATCGGTCGAGGAAGCCAAGCTCGACACCAACGTGTGCGCCTATGTGGCCACCGGCGTGTGGCACCACTGGCTGTGCACCCGTGACCGGGCCTTCGTCGACCACCTCTGGCCGGTGGTCGAGCGGGCCATCGACTGGGTGCTCGGCATGCGCCGTGCCGACGGCACGGTGCTGTGGGCCTGTACCGAGTTCGACCGACCGTGGGACTATGCCCTGCTCACCGGCTCGGCCAGCATCGCCCACGCGCTCGAGTGCGCCGTGCAGCTGGCCGATCTCGCCCTTGCGCCCCGTCCCGACTGGGCCGAGGCCGCCGATCTGCTCACCCTCGCCATCACCGATCGGCCCGAGGCGTTCGAGCCCAAGCAGCGCTGGGCGATGGACTGGTACTACCCCGTGCTCACCGGAGCGCTCAGTGGCGAGGCCGCCACGGCGCACCTGGCCGAACGCTGGGACGAGTTCGTCATGCACGGCCGCGGGGTGCGGTGTGTGAACGACGAACCGTGGATCACGGCATCGGAGACTGCCGAGTGCGCCATCGCCCACGCAGCCATCGGCAACCTGTCCACCGCCACCGACCTGCTGGCGTGGACCCGGTCACACCGGCTGCCGAGCGGCGCCTACTGGACCGGCATCGTCTACCCGACGATGGAGCGCTTCCCGTTCGACGAGACCAGCGCCTACACGGCAGCGGCCGTCATCCTGGCCGCCGACGCCATCACCCACGCATCGCCGGCTGGGCATCTGTTCGCGCCTCGCGCTGCCCGGCACGGGTGAACTGCATCACGCCGTCGTCGAGCGGCGACTTGCGGAACATCACCTTGTCGCGGCCGTAGTCCTGCGGGTTGATCCACGGCTCGCGATCGCCCTGCTTCGGGAAACGGTGCATCTCGCGCTGCATGTAGCCGGCCGAGAAGTCGCCGATCCACGCACGGGCGGGCATCGCGCGATCGCCCGGACGCAGACGCGGTGTGCACTGCTGGGTACCGGTGGCGCGCAGGTGGTTCAGCAAGCGGCAGACGTACTCGCAGGTGAGGTCGGCGCGCAGTGTCCACGACGCGTTGATGTAGCCGAACGAGCTCGCCAGGTTGGGCACGTCGCTGTAGGCGAACCCCTTGTAGGTCCAGGTGTCGGCGAAGTCGACCACCGAGCCGTCGACGCTGAACTGCACCTCGCCGAGGGTGACCATCTGCAGCCCGGTGGCGGTGACGATGATGTCGGCGTCGAGGTGCTCACCCGACTCGAGTTCGATACCGGTCTCGTCGAAGGTACGGATGTGGTCGGTCACCACCGAGGCGGTGCCCGCTGAGATGGCCTTGAACAGGTCGCCGTTGGGCACGAGGCACAGCCGCTGGTCCCACGGGTTGTAGCTGGGCGTGAAGTGCTTGTCGACATCGAACCCGGCCGGCAGTTCCTTACGGGTCTTGTCGATCAGGTACTGCTTCACCTTGTCGGGCTTGGTGCGGGTGCGACGGTAGATGAGCTGCTGCATCCGCACGTTCTTGGCGCGGGTGACCGCGTAGGCGGTGCGATCGGGCAGCACCTTGCGCAGCAGGTGGTTCACCTTGTCGACGTCGGGGCCGCTGGCCACATAGGTGGGCGAGCGCTGCAGCATCGTCACGTGGGCAGCGGTGCCGGCCATGGCGGGCACGAGGGTCATCGCCGTCGCTCCGGAACCGATCACCACCACACGCTTGCCTGCGTAGTCGAGGTCGTCGGGCCACTCCTGCGGGTGCACGATCTGGCCCTGGAAGCGGTCGCGGCCGGGGAACTCGGGGGTGAAGCCACCCTTGTACGAGTAGTAGCCCGAGCACATGAACAGGTAGCCGCAGGTGAACACGACGGTCTCGCCGGTGTCGGCACGCTGCACCGTGACGGTCCAGCGGGCATCGTCGGTGCTCCACTCGGCAGTGCGCACGAGATGCTGGAAGCGGATGTGCCGATCGATGCCGTACTCGGCCACGGTCTCGCGCAGGTACTCCATGATCGACGGCCCGTCGGCGATCGACTTCTCGGCCTTCCACGGCTTGAACGAGTAGCCGAGCGTGTGCATGTCGCTGTCGGACCGAACGCCCGGGTACCGGAACAGGTCCCAGGTGCCACCGATGTCGGCGCGGCCTTCGAGGATGAGGTAGCGCCGGTCGGGGCACAGCGTCTGCAGGTGGTAGCCGGCGCCGATGCCGGAGATACCGGCACCGACCACGATCACATCGAAGTGCTCTGCGGAGCGTTCTGCGGAGGGTTCCATGGCATCGCACCGTAGCCGTGCCCGTCGACCTCCACCCCAGCGCGTGTCGACCCCGGGCCTGCCACCGGCCCCAACTCGACACGCGCCAACCCTTCACCCCAGCGCGTGTCGACCCCGGGCCTGCCACCGGCCCCAACTCGACACGCGCCGGGCTGGCATCATGGCCGCATGTCCTTGCCCACCACCACCCACCTCCGCTCGCTCGCCGACGCCGCGCTCGTCGCGTGCGGCGCGGCGCCCCTCGGTACAGGGCCGCTCACGGCCCGCACCCCCATCACCGGAACGACGCTCGGTGGTGTGTCGGCACCGGTCGAGGTCGATCTGGCCATCGAGCGAGCCGACGCCGCGTTCCGCGTGTGGCGAACCGTGCCGGGGCCGGTGCGCGGCGAGCTGGTGCGTCGATTCGGCGAGGAATTGCGCCGCCACAAGGACGACCTGGCCACCCTGGTGCAGCTCGAGGCGGGCAAGATCCGCAGCGAAGCGCTGGGCGAGGTGCAGGAGATGATCGACATCTGCGACTTCGCCGTCGGCCTGAGCCGTCAGCTGCACGGCCTCACCATCGCCAGCGAGCGGCCCGACCACCGGTTGATGGAGCAGTGGCACCCCTACGGCCCGGTGGCCGTCATCACCGCGTTCAACTTCCCCGTCGCCGTGTGGAGTTGGAACACGGCGCTGGCCGTGGTGTGCGGCAACAGTGTGATCTGGAAGCCGAGCGACCTCACGCCGCTCACCGCGCTCGCCACGCAGGCCATGTTCGACCGAGCGGCGGCGTCCATGGATGCCCCCGCCCATCTGGCCCAGGTGGTGCTGGGCGATGCATCGGTGGGCGCGGCGCTGGCCGCCAGCCACCACGTGCCCCTCATCAGCGCCACCGGCTCCACGGCGATGGGCGCCAAGGTGGCCCCGGTGGTGGCGGCCCGCTTCGGCCGAGCCATTCTCGAACTGGGTGGCAACAACGCTGCCATCGTCGCCCCGTCGGCCTCACTCGATCTGGCGGTGCGCGGCATCACGTTCGCCGCCGCCGGCACGGCTGGGCAGCGGTGCACCACCCTGCGCCGCCTCATCGTGCACCGCAGCCTCCACGACGAACTGGTGGGCCGCCTCAGCACCGCGTTCGGGTCGCTGCCCGTGGGCAGCCCGCTCGACGCCGGCACGCTGGTGGGGCCGCTCGTCACCACGGCCGCGTACCAGCGCATGGCCGATGCACTGACGACGGCGCGGGCCGACGGCGGCACCGTCGTGGTGGGCGGCGATCGCCTGCTGGCCGACGCGGCGCCCGATGCTGCGTACACCCGGCCCGCTGTGGTCACCATGCCTGCGCAGACCGAGATCGTCCGCACCGAGACGTTCGCACCCGTGCTGTACGTACTGGCCTACGACGACTTCGACGAGGCGGTCGCCCTGCAGAACGGTGTGCCCCAGGGCCTGGCCAGCAGCATCTTCACCAACGACCTGCGCGAGGCCGAGCGCTTCCTCGCTGCCGACGGCAGCGACTGCGGTATCGCCAACGTGAACATCGGCCCCAGCGGCGCCGAGATCGGCGGGGCGTTCGGGGGCGAGAAGTCCACCGGCGGCGGCCGCGAGAGCGGCAGCGACGCGTGGAAGGCCTACATGCGCCGGGCCACCAACACGATCAACTACGGCACCACCCTGCCCCTCGCCCAAGGCGTCGAGTTCGGCTGACCCCCCACCCTGTCCGTGAGCGTGGACCCGGCCCACGGTGGTGTCATGTCGCGGGGCATCCCTCACATGTGTCGCGGGACATCGCTCACAGTTGAGGTTAGGTGTTTCGGAGGGGTTGGCTTCGGCGTGTGGTGTTGAGGGTGAGGGTGCGT
>JBIIDH010000031.1:0-33797 GCA_044238435.1 Ilumatobacteraceae bacterium
TGACGGTGTCCAACATGGGATCGGGCTTTCGTGACTGCCGCTCGGAGCGGCGTTTGCGTACGTTACCGAGCGCGCCGTTGCCGGGCGACTTCGAATACCAGCACGGTCGCCGCCATCGCCACGTTCAAGCTCTCGGCGCGGCCCGCATGGGGAATGGTGACCCACTCGTCGACGTGCGTATCGCTGTCGAGGCCATGTGCCTCGTTCCCCACCACGATGGCCACAGGAGCACGCAAGTCGACCTCGGAGTACACGGTCCCGGTGTGTGACGACGTGCCGAACGAGCGCACACCGGGAACCGCCAGCACCTCGTCGATCGCCGCATCGACCACCAGTGTGGGGACCGAGAACAGCGCCCCAGCCGACGACCGAACCACCTTCGGATTGAACACGTCGACTGATCCGGTGGTGAACACCACGGCATCGGCGCCCGCCGCCTCGGCCGACCGCAACATGGTGCCAGCGTTGCCCGGGTCGGCGATGCGGTCGCCCACCAACACGAACGTGCAGCCACCGAGGGCCTCGAGCGGTGCTGTGCGCCGCCGCACCACCGCCAGCAGCGGCTGCGGGGCCTCGGTGGATGCGACCCGCTCGATCACACCGGGACCCAGTTCGTAGGTCTCGGCAGCGAACGAGCGAACCGGCTGATGGCCCGAGGCGGTGAAGACCGATTCGATCTCCCACCCGTGGTCGGCAGCTGACGCAATGAGCGACAGCCCCTCGACGACGAACACACCTTCGTCCAGACGCGCACTGCGGCGCCCCAGGAGGCGCCGCAGTCGTTGAACCTTCGGGTTCGAGGCAGTGAGCGGACTGCTCAGAGCGCCGCCTTCGCTGCGGCGACCAACTGGCCGAACGCATCGATGTCGTGGACGGCGAGATCGGCAAGGTTCTTGCGGTCGACCTCGATACCGGCGGCGTTCAGCCCGGCGATGAACCGGCTGTAGCTCATGTCGTGGATACGACAGCCGGCGTTGATGCGCTGGATCCACAGGCTGCGGAACTCGCCCTTCTTCGCGCGCCGGTCGCGGAAGGCGTACTGACCGCTGCGCATGACCTGCTCGTTGGCGGCGCGCACTGAACGGCTCTTGTTGCCGTAGTAGCCCTTCGCCCGCTCGAGCACCTGCTTACGGTGCTTCTTGGAACCTACTGCTCGCTTGACTCGTGCCATGGTGGTGCCTCCTTCTCAGCGCTCGCCCAACAGGCGCTTGATCTTCCTCGCATCACCCGGGTGCACGTCGACCGTGCCGTCGAGACGGCGGGTACGGGTGGAGGACTTCTTTTCGAACAGGTGCTGACGGTTCTGCTGCAATCGGCGCAGTTTGCCGGTGCCTGTCTTCTTGAACCGCTTGGCAGCGGTCTTGCTGGTCTTCATCTTGGGCATGGGGATGTCCTTCACGTACATGGCCGCCCGCCTCGGGCGACACGTCGGTTTTGGCCACAACGACGTGGCCGGGCGAGCAGTGGCCTGCTCGGCGATCAGGCGGGCTCGGGGGCGTCGGCCGCTTCGGCGGGAGCCGCTTCGGCTGCAGCCGGCGCAGTGTCCGGCTTCGAGTCTGCCTTCTGATCGTTCTTCTTGACGGCTGGTTTCTTCTCGGGTGCCAGCACCATCGTCATGTTGCGGCCCTCGAGCCGGGCGTAGGTCTCGACCTTGGCGAGGGCGCCCAACTGCTCGACGACTGCATCGAGGATCTTCGAGCCCAGTTCCGGGTGGGCCATCTCGCGACCTCGGAACTGCAAGGTGACCTTCACCTTGTGGCCATCCTGCAGGAACTCCTGCATGTGGCGCACCTTGGTGTCGAAATCGCCCTTGCCGATCTTCGGACGGAACTTGACTTCCTTCACCGAGACCTGGAGTGTCTTGCGACGGGACTCCTTGGCCTTCTGGCTCTCCTCGTAACGGAATTTGCCGTAGTCCATGATCCGGCAGACCGGTGGTGCGGCCATCGGCGCGACTTCGACGAGGTCGAGGTCGAGCTGACGGGCCATCGACAATGCCTCGGGAAGAGGCTTGATGCCGAGTTGATCGCCATTCGGGCCGATGAGGCGAACCTCACGGGCGCGGATGCGATCGTTGTACCGGTGCTCGGGTTGCTGCGGCGGTGCTATGGCCGTTCACTCCTGTGCAATGGGCTTGTCCTCCCAGTCGTTCCTGCGGATCGATGCAATGCCGCGGACACGACGAGGACCGACCCGACCTGAACGAGCAGGAACGAGCGGCCACACCGCATCAGACGACCCGGACGCACTCCCCCGTTGGTGACCGGCGAACCGGTCGGGTGATGGGTGGCCGGGTGGGGGCGAACCCCACTTTGCCTCGGTTGTCGCCGGGTAGCGTACCAGGGATGGATCAGGAACACTCGACTGCCGGCGCGATCGACGACCAGTACGACGAGGCACGCGACCTGCTCGACGACGCCCGCCGACGTCTGCGCGAGGTGCCGGCCGAGGTGGTCGTCGCCAACCATGTGATGGGCCTCTACGAGTTGGCGGCCATCCATCTCGCCGACACGCCGCCCGATCTCGCCCAGGCCCGGTTGGCCATCGACGCCGTGGGCTATCTCGTCGAGGGCCTCGGCGACCGACTGGGTGACGATGCGGCGGTGCTGGTCGAGTCGCTCAGCACCCTTCGGCTCGCGTTCGTGCAGGTGAGCGCCCAGCAGCGCTGAACCTGCCGACGGGTGCCCGGCGCACCCGTCCGCCGGCAACCACCACGCCTTCGGTCTGCAGCAGCGATGCCTGCTCGGCCTCGAGGCCCGGCACCAGCCGTCCGGCGGCGTTCACCACCCGCCACCAGGGAAGATCGTCGTCGTGCGATGCCAGCACATGGCCGACGAACCGGGCCTGCCGCGGCAACGAGGCCACCTCGGCGATGTCGCCATAGGTACTGACCTCGCCCTCACCGAGCGCCCGCACCACCGCCACGACCCGCTGCCGGTCGACCGGGGTCATGACGCCCGCAGGCTCATCGGGGTCTCAGCGCCGTGGCCTCGTAGCGACCGAGGCCGGCGCGCAGGTCGAAGCGCACCGGGGTGCCCGCCGCGATGGTGCGGGTGCCGTCGGCGATGCCGATGCAGTGGAACGGCCACCGTCGACCGTCGGAGGCGAGCACCACCCCGAGACCGACGGCGTCGTCGAACGACTCGACCACACCCTCCAGATCGGTCCAGGCCAGATCGGTCCAGGCCAGATCGGTCCAGGCGAGATCGGTCCAGGCGAGATCGGTCCAGTCGTCGACACCCATGAGCTCAGGCGATGATCTTCGAGATGGGCAGTTCGAGAATGCCGGATGCGCCGGCGTCCTTGAGTGCAGGGATGAGCCGGTTGATCTGGTTCTTCGCCACCACGGTCTCGACGGCGAATCCGCCGTCGCCGGCCAGTTCACTGACGGTGGGCGACTTCAGCGACGGCAACAGGGCGAGCACTTCGTCGAGACGCTCGCCGGCGACGTTCAACTTCACCAGCACCTTGCCGCGCGCCTCGAGCGTGCCGTTCAGCAGCGTCATCAACTGCTGCATCGCATGACGCTTCACGGGGTCGGCGTAGGCGGCGGGGTTGGCCACGACCTCGGTGTAGCTGACGAGCATGGTGTCGATGATGCGCAAGCCGGCCGCCCGCAACGCGCGCCCCGTCTCGGTGATGTCGACGATGCAGTCGGCGATGTCGGGGATCTTCGCCTCGCTGGCGCCGTACGAGAGCCGGATGTCGGCGGTGATGCCCTTCGACGCGAAGTACCGCCTGGTGAGCTCGGGGTACTCGGTACTGACGCGTAGACCCTGCGGCAGATCCTCGACCCGTTCGAACGGCGCGTCGCCCGCGACAGCGACCACGACCCGGATGGGAAGCGAGGTGGCCTTCGAGTACTTCAACTCGCCGAGGCTGACCACATCGCTGGCCGTCTCCTCCACCCAGTCGCGCCCGGTGATGCCGAGGTCGAACAGCCCCTCGGCCACATAGACCGGGATCTCCTGCGGTCGCAGGATGCGCACCTCGCTGATCCGCGGATCGTCGATCGATGCCTTGTAGTCGACCGCCGAGGAACGCACCACCGACAGGTCGGCACCCTCGAACAGGTCGAGCGTGGCTCGTTCGAGCGAACCCTTGGGCAGAACCAGTCGTAGCACGGCGCTGCACGCTACCGCCCGGTGGCAGCGGAGCGCCCGCTCGGGTCTGCGACCCGGCCGTCAGTGATTCGTCGGTGCTGCGTGGAGCAGGCGCAGGGCGTGGGGCAGCACGTCGAGCACCGCCTCGAGCTGCTCGACACAGCCCTTCGGCGAGCCCGGCGTGTTGCAGATGATGCAGTCACCACGGATGCCGACGATGCCCCTCGACAGTCGACCGAGCGGGTTCACCAGCCGCATCGCCTCTGCCAATCCGGGTGCCTCGCGTTCGATGACGCGACGGGTGCCTTCGGGGGTGAGGTCGCGGGGCGCGAACCCGGTTCCGCCGGTACTGACGATCAGCCCGGCGAATCCGTCGCTCATCGCCGTCAGCGCGGCAGCCACCTCGTCGGTGCCGTCGGCGGTGACGCGGTGCTCGACCACGTCGAACCCGGCGGCAACCAGTCGGGCCACGAGGGCTGCACCGCTCAGGTCCTGGCGGGTGCCGTGCACCACGCCATCGCTCACGGTGAGCACCTTGGCCCGCAGCGGCGCCGTGTCGGCAGCAGAAGACTCGGTCATGACTCGCGACGGTAGCGAACGAGCACCATGCCGTCGGTGTCGTCGTCGTGGGGCAGCACACGCCACCCGTGTCCATACGGTCGCCAGACCCCCGGCGGCTCGTCGTCGACGACCGTGAACCCGGCAGGCACACGGTGCTCGATCGATTCAGCGGCCGTGACGGTGCAGACGCTGTAGACGAACAGGCCACCGGGCCTCACCAGAGGCGCGGCGGAGTCGATGAGGCGCTGCTGCAGGGCGACCAGGTCGTCGAGCGCATCGGCGGTGATGCGCCAGCGGGCATCGGGTCGACGACGCAAGGCACCCAGACCCGAACAGGGCGCGTCGAGCAGCACACGGTCGAACGATGCCGGGCGGAACGGTGCCCTGGTGCCGTCGGCCACTACGGCGGCCACCGACGCGTCGAGTCGACGCGCGTTCGCCTGGACGAGACCCGCCCGCGCCGGTGCCGCATCGGCCGCGACTACCCAGGCGCCGGTGGCGCCGCGCCGAGCCGCCATCGCGGTGGCCTTACCCCCGGGCGCCGCCGCCACGTCGAGGACGGCCTCTCCCGGTTGCGCGCCAACGGCAGCGGCGACCCATTGCGACGCCCGGTCCTGGGTGTAGCCGTCGTCGCGCTGCGTCACCGGGGCGGGCTGGTTCATCCGCACCATCGCCGCATCGGCCTCGGCCCCGAGTTCGGCGGTGAGCCGCTCGTGGATCCAGCGCGGATAACTCAACTCGGTGGCACGATCGGGCCACACCATCGGCGTCGAGGCCACCTTCCGCAGCACCGCGTTCACGAACCCGCGGGCCCGCTTCGGGGCGAGCGACACCGTCTCGCCCACCGCGGCGTGCGCCGCCACACCGCCGAACACGATCTGGAAGGCACCGAGCCGCAGGACCGTACGCACCACCGGTTCCGGCTCGGTGAGCACGAAGCGATCCACCAAGGCGTCACAGGCCGCGCGCATGCGGGTTGTGCCGTACACGAGATCGGTGACGAAGGCACGGTCGCGGCTGTCGAGGCGCGACGTGGCCAGCATCGCCGGCACCACGAGATTGGCGTAGCCGCCTTCGTGATCGATCCGTTCGAGGCAGCGCAGCGCGACGCTGCGGGCCGAGTTCACGTCCCCAACCGTTCGCCCGGCGCAGGCCGTGCCCCGTTGGCGAACGCCGCGAACGGCATCGGGCCCTTGCTCTCGGGCTGCACCGTGGTGAGTCGTATCCCGCCCACGATGTCGCCATCGAGGGTGTCGCCGACGGCCGACGGGTCGATCAGGTCCGCTGCCAGCACCTTCAGCCGCCGACCACGGAACGTGGTGTGCGCCCCGCCCAGGCGCACCACCCGGTGACGGAGGATGGCCGGCTGCGACCAGTCGAGAAGCAGGTCGTCGGAGTGCAGCTTGGCGGCGTAGGTGGCCTCGCCGTCCTGGGGTCGGGCCTCGCCCAGACCAGCAGTGAGCTGCTCGACCAACAGCGCTGACCCTGCGGCGACCAGGCGGGCTCGCAGCGATGCTGCCGTCTCGTCGGTGCCGATGGCCACCTCCACACACCCGTGGACGTCGCCGGTGTCGAGTCCCTCGGCCACCTGCATCAGGCACACCCCCGTCACCTCGTCGCCGGCCAGGATGGCCCGCTCGACCGGCGCTGCTCCGCGCCAGCGGGGCAGCAGCGAGAAGTGGAGGTTCACCATGGGCAGCACTGCCAGCGCATGAGGTTTCACGATCTGCCCGAACGCCACCACCACACCGAGATCGGCTCCCACTTGCAGCGCGTCGTCCACCGTGTGCAGAACGGGCAGACCGAGCGCCTCAGCGGCCCGCTTCACCGGACTGGGCAGCATGTCGCCCCCGCGACCGCGGCGCTTGTCGATCCGGGTGACCACGGCCACCACCTCGAATCCGGCATTCACCAGCGCCTCGAGCGGCAGCACAGCCATCTCGGGGGTGCCGAAGTAGACGATCCGTCGCGGATGCATCGGGGCGGCACTCATCAGTAATCCTTCAACCAACTGGCGGGTGGCCGGGGTCGGCTCAGCGCAGCCGCAGGCGGCGCTTGGGTGCGGCGGTGGCGCCTGCGGTGACGATGCGCTCGTACTCGGCAAGCGCATCCTTGCGCTGCTCGGGCGACATGCGGTCGAACATCAGCACGCCGTGCAGGTGATCGAGCTCGTGCTGGAACAGTCGGCCTTCGAGCCCGTCGGCCTCCACCTCGAACATGTTGCCGTCGAGGTCGAGACCCCGCAGCAGCACCTTCTCGGGGCGCAGGATCTCCGCGTACAGGCCAGGGATGCTGAGGCACCCCTCGTCGTACACGAGTTCACCGCTGGCCTCGACGATCTCGGGATTGATGATGACGAGCGGTTCGTCGTCCATGTCCCACACGAAGATCTGCTTCTGCACACCGATCTGCGGCGCGGCGAGGCCGATGCCGTTCTCGCTGGTGTACAGGGTGTCGAACATGTCGTCGACGAGGCGGGCGACCTTGCCGTCGATCTCGGTGACCGCCGCCGCCTTGCTCTTCAGCACCGGATCGCCGAACGTTCGGATCGTGTAGCCCATACCTGCAAGGCTAGCCAGGCCGATGACCCACTACTTCGACTCCGAGCCGACGACGGCATCACAACCCACCGAGGTGGTGTGGTCGCTGCCCGACGGCCCACTGACGATCGTGTCCGATCGCGGCGTGTTCGGCCACGGCCGGGTCGACACCGGCACCAAGCTGCTCCTGCTCTCGGCACCTCCTCCCCCGCCGACGGGCGACTTGCTCGATCTCGGCTGTGGCGCCGGTCCCATCGCGCTCACGATGGCCCGGAGGGCTCCGGAAGCCACCGTGTGGGCCGTCGACGTGAACCGGAGGGCACGCGAACTCACCGCACGCAACGCTGCGGCGAACGGCATCGGCAACGTGCGGGTGGCCGCTCCCGACGAGGTGCCCACCGACCAGCGCTTCGCGGCGATCTGGAGCAACCCGCCCATCCGGATCGGCAAAACGGCCCTCCACGAGCTGCTGCTCACCTGGCTGGGCCGCCTCGACGACGGTGCAGCAGCGCACCTGGTGGTGCAGAAGCACCTCGGCGCCGACTCGCTGCAGCGCTGGCTGGTCGACCAGGGCTTCCCTACCGATCGGGTGGCCACGGGCGCGGGGTTCCGCGTGCTGCGCGTGATCGGCAACAATGGCGGATGACCTCGCGATCACGATCGATCTCGACGCTCAAGTTCCCATCAGTTCCTGACGAAGCATTGACGTGGCCGCGATGATCCGCCGACCAATCGATCGCGCCGACCTCGACGGTCTGCGCCTCACCCTCGACGAGCTCGAGCGCAGTCGCGACCCTCTCCTGCCCGCGATGAGTCGCGTCTGGCTGCTCGTCGTCTGGCTCGTCCGGTGGTGCGGGTTCACCGTGCCCATCCTGGCGATGGTCATCTGGCTCACCGATCGGTCGAGCTGGTTGCCGCTGGTGCCCTTCGGTCTGCACCTGTTCGTGTTCGCTGTCTCGACGGTGTTCGCCGTCCGCTATCGGTCGAGAGATGTGTCGCCGTTGCACGCGCGCACCGTCCTCACCCTCACCAGTCTGGGCCTCGGTCTGTCGATGGGACTCACGATGCCGCCGGCGCTCGACGCTCCGCGTCCGGAGTTCATGGCGCTGCTCTGCCTGCTGTTCGCCGCAGTCTCCATCGCCATCGGCACCCTCACCACCTCGTTCGTCCCCAGTACCTTCGTCGCCTTCGCCTGCGGCTCGGTGGGGTTGTACGTGGTGTTCCTGATCGGGTACGGCGGGGTGTTCGGCATCTGGATGTCGATCGGTGCCGTCATCGTGTTGGGTTCGCTGCTCATCGTCGGTCTCCGGCTGCATGTACTCCTGCGCGGCGCGATCGAGGGCCGCATCGCCCAGGCCGACCTCAGCGCCCAACTCACCGAGGCACTCGAGCGACTCGATCGCATCGCTGCCACCGACGACCTCACCGGCCTGTCGAATCGGCGGCGCTTCGTGGGTCAACTCGAATCACGCCTGGCCGAAGCGGGCACGGTGAGCACCTGCATCATCCTGTTCGACATCGACCACTTCAAGGCGGTGAACGATGTGCACGGCCATGCCACGGGCGACCAGGTCCTGCGTCATGTGGCCAGCGCCATCCGCAACACCCTGCGCTCGGGCGACCTGGTGGGTCGAGTGGGCGGCGAGGAGTTCGCCGTGTTGTGCAGTGTGCGCTCAGAAGAGGTCGCCGAGGCCGTGGCCCACCGCCTGCGCCGCAGCATCATGGACATCCGCGTGCCCGAGGTGCCCGAACTGCGCGTGAGCGCCTCGTTCGGTGTCGCTCACCTGCAGCCCCACCACACACCTGCCGATGCCCTTGCCGCGGCCGATGGCCCGCTGTACCGGGCCAAGGCCGAAGGGCGCAACACCGTCCGTTGTGCCGGCCTCACCGCCCCCGCCGGGGCCACCGAACGACGTGGAGCGGCCCAGCCCGCTGCGGCCAGCGGTCTGGCATGAACCCGCAGGTCTCCACCGACCCCGAGGAGCGCCTCGTCGCGACCGGGCTCGCGCTGATGATGCGCGACCTGGAGCCCGGCGAGCCGCCGCTGCCCCGCTGGCGCCAGGCATGGCGGCTGCTGTGCTGGCTGTTCCGCTGGTGCGGCTTCACCATCCCGGTGATGGGCTTCACCACCCGCGCCATCGCGCCCCACAGTCTGTGGCCGGCAGCGTTGATGCTCGCCTATACAGCAGGCACGGCAGGTGCCGTCGGGTTCGCGCAGTGGTACCGCCGACACCTCGACGTGCGCCCATCCGTCCCCCTCCGAGTGCTCATCGCCCTTCAGCTCTGGCTCGGTGCGGTGCTCGGCCTGATGATGCACCCCACGCTGCAGTCCGACGACCCCGAGCGATATGCACTGGTGTGTCTGCTCATCGCCACCGTCAGCGCCGCAGCGAACTGCCTGGTCACTGCTGCGCTCCCGAGCACCTATTTCGCCTTCGTCGTCACCTCACAGGTGCTCTTCGTGGTCCAACTCGCGCTCCACGGCGGCTCGTACTTCCGTTGGCTCGCGCTCGGCTCGGTGGTGGTGTCGGTGTCGATGGGCATCATCGCCCACCGGATGCAGCGCATGCTCCACGATGCCCTCCTGAGCCGGCTCGAACAGGCCGACACGAGCGATCGGCTCCGCCAGGCGCTCGAACGCCTCGACGAGGTGGCAGCCACCGACGACCTCACCGGCCTCGCCAATCGCCGCCGCTTCCTCGACCTGCTCGCCGCACACATCGCCTCGGTCGAACGCGCTCCGGCCTGCGTGATCATGTTCGACATCGACCACTTCAAGGACATCAACGACACCTTCGGTCACGCCACCGGCGACCAGGTGCTCCGGCGGGTCACCGACGCCGCACGGTCCGTGCTGCGCTCCCACGATGCGATCGGGCGCGTGGGCGGCGAGGAGTTCGCCGTGGTGTGCCGGGCACGGTCGGAGCAGACCGCGTCGATCGTCGCCGAACGCATCCGCGTCGCCATCGAGTCGATCGCTCATCCCGAGTCGGCACATCTGCGCGTCACCGCGTCGTTCGGCGTCGCCCAGGTGCAGCACGGCTCGACTGCAGCCGAAGCCCTGGACCATGCCGATGTGCCGCTCTACCTCGCCAAGAGCAAGGGCCGCAACTGCGTCGAGCTGGCAGGGTTCCCCGTGCCCGACTGGCCCGGCGCACGCCGCGCCGACGACGAGCCGGCACGGCGACCGATCATTGCGTGACGCACTGCCCGGCGAGACTGGCGATGGCGCTGGTGCGCCGGGGTTCGCGCACCACGTGCGCGTCGAGGCCGTTGGTGCAGTAGCCGAGGCTGAGACCGCTCGTCGGATCGCCCCAGGCGATCTGGCCCTTCGCCCCGTTGTGACCGACGGTGAGCGGTGACACGGTGCGGCCCATGCCGCGCAGGTGACTGCGCCCGTCGTCGCCTGCCTGCACCAGGCCGAGCGTGCGGTTGGCAGGCACCCCCGACACCACGTCGGGCAGACGGTTGCGCACGTTGGTGCGTACGTCGGCGATCACCTCAGGCTGCCACATCTCGCCAGGGTTGTGCAGCACGGCCTGGTAGTACAGCGCCAGGTCGGCAGCGGTCATCACCCCACCACCGCCGGGCACCCCGACGGCCTGCACCGCCGGGTCGTTGAAGCCCATCAGGGCATCGTCGGTGACCTCGCCCACCGGCAGGCTGCTCACCCCGAAGACCGCCTGGATCTCGGCGGCGGTGGCCTGTTCGCCCACCACCGACAACGGCGCCGCCCCGACCACACCCAGCACCCGCGGCAGGCCGGCCGGGGTGGTGACCCGGTCGGCCACCACGTCGCGATAGTCGCGACCGCTCACCCGTTCGACGATCTCGGCGAGCACCCAGTGCGCCGAGGTGGCGTGATACTCGTAGGCCGTGCCCGGCTCCCAGTTCAGACGCCACTTCGCGAAGGCTGCACAG
Organism: Ilumatobacteraceae bacterium; assembly: GCA_044238435.1. GTDB lineage: Bacteria > Actinomycetota > Acidimicrobiia > Acidimicrobiales > Ilumatobacteraceae > VFMC01. The sequence continues at coordinate 11,126 of JBIIDH010000031.1, forward strand.
CGACCGGCGCTGGTGGCACCGGCATCGGGTCGCAGCGGTGCGTACGGGAACCCGGAGGTGTGCAACATCACCTGCTCGATCGTGATGGCGTGTTTGCCGTTGGTGGCGAACTCGGGCACGATCTCACTCACCGGTCGGCTCACATCGATCACACCGTCACCGATGAGTGCCCACATCGCTCCGGCGACGAAGGCCTTGGTGGCGGAGTACACGACGTAGCGGGTGTCGGTGGTGGCGTCGCCGAACGCCTCGAACACCACCAGTTCTCCGTGCAGTGCCAGGGCGACCTGAGCCGACGGCAACAGTCCGTCGTCGACCTCCCGTCGGGCACGGCGTAGCAGCGCCTCCACGGCCTGGTCGTCGATCCGTGCCTCGCCCACCATCGTCAGCCCTCCGTCTGCCCGCACTGCCCCCGCAGCACGACCCGACACTACCGACGTGCGGGGTCGACCTCGATACGCAGCCGCTCGGCTGGACGATCCGCACGTCCCAACGCGTCGGCGAGTTCGTCCCAGGTGGCGGCTCGGACCAGTACGCCGTCGCCGTCGGTGGCTGCCGGCAACGACAGCCGTGCTGCAAACTCGGGGGCGCCCGCACCGCTGAGGCGTGCCAGCGCACCGAAGGGAGGCAGCGCCAGGGCGCGGCGACGAGTGGCCTCGGCACGCGCCACCACACCCGGGTCGGCCGCCACCAGCGCCTGGATCACCTCGTGGTCGGGCATCGTCGTCTGCACCAGCAACCGGCCGCCACGGTGCCGCGGTCCCAGTAGACGGGCCGCCCGCACCGCAAGGGCCAACGCCTGTTCAGCGGCGCGGTACCGCGGAGCGAGCAACTCGGCGTCGATGTCGAGCAACACCACCACGTCGGCGTCGGCCACACGGTGCAACACCGCTTCGGTGCCCACGAACACGTCGGCACCGGCGATGACCGACGGTTCCGGTGCGTCGGCGGTGACGGCGACGACCGGGCGCACCGCTGCCGCCTCGAGTTCGTCGCGTAGGCGCGACACCCCCGGCCGCACCGTGGCCAACCCCGCCGAGCCGCATGCCTGGCACACCGGCGGACGAACGGTGGCACAGCGGGCGCACGTGAGCGCGCCATCGTCGTCCTGCACCACGGCAGCATCACAGCGCTCGCAGCGCAGCAGCGACCGACACTGCCGACAGGCCAGCATCCGCGCCCGGCCGGGAACGTTGTGAACGCACACCACGCGCTGCGACCGGTCGCGGATCGCCTCGATGAGCTCCGACGACAGCAGCGACCGCTTCCACGGCTCGACCTGGCGTCGGTCGATCACCTCGACGGCCGGCCAGCCCGCACGTTCGTCGTCGGGGGTGGGTCGCATCCAGCGACGCCCCGACCAGTGCAGCGCCGTCACCGTGGGGCACGGCGACACGAGCCCGCATGGCACACCGGCACGCCGAGCCCGTTCCACCGCCACGTCGCGGGCGTGCCAGGTGGGCATCCGCTCCTCCTGCAGCGCCTCGTCGTGCTCGTCGAGCATGACGATCGCGGCCAGGCCCGGCACGGTGGCCCACACCGCGCTGCGGCCGCCGACGACGAACTCGGTGCTGCCGGCCGCTGCACGGGCCCAGTCGGCCGGCAACAACGCAACCGAGCGACCGCTGCGTCGCAGTCGTTCGGCGGTCTGCCGTGCTCCGTCGATGGATGGGTGCACGGCGAGCACCGGCCCCGGCAGCGTCACATCGCCCAGTACTGCAGCGAGGTCGTCGGAAGGACTGACGCGCAGCACACCACCTCCGTCGGCCAGCAGGCGACCAAGTCTGACCTCCGGCGTCGTACCCGATGCTGGCAGGGTCGGGTCGCCTCCGATCGGTCGACCGACCAGGGCTCGGACCATCGTGCGCGGACTGGCCGTGGCGAGCAGCGGACGGAGGCGGCCGGCGGCCCACCGGTGCGCTGCCCACGACGCCAACTCGATCATCTCGGCCGACGGCCCGTGCCCGGACCAGATCGCGATGGGCAACAGTCGGGCCACGTCGACCGCAGGGTCGGGCGGACCGACCCGCACCACCCAGCCACCGACCCGACGTCCGTGCAGGGGGACACGCACCATCGAACCAACCTGCACCCGGTCGCGCAGCGCGTCGGGGACGACGTAGTCGAACTGCTTGTCGAGACCGGTGACGTCGGGAACGACCGTCGCGGTCAGCAAGATGTCAGCCGAGGCCGACTTCACTCGTGAACGCGTCGAGCCGCGAGAGGTGCTCCCAGCTGAAGGTGGGCCGGTGGCGACCGAAGTGCCCGTAGGCGGCAGTGTCGCGGTAGATCGGACGCTTCAGGTCGAGGTCGCGCACAATGGCAGCCGGACGCAGGTCGAACACTGCGCGGACGGCCTTTTCGATGATGGCCGGGTCGACCGTGTGGGTACCGAAGGTCTCGACCAGGATGCTGACCGGGTGGGCCATGCCGATGGCGTACGCCACCTGCACCTCGCACCGGCTGGCAGCGCCCGAGGCCACGACGTGCTTGGCGACCCAACGGGCGGCGTACGCAGCTGAGCGGTCGACCTTGCTGGGATCCTTGCCGCTGAACGCACCGCCGCCGTGGCGGCCCATGCCGCCGTAGGTGTCGACGATGATCTTGCGGCCGGTGAGGCCGGTGTCGCCGTGGGGTCCGCCGATGACGAATTTGCCCGTCGGGTTGACGTAGATCTCGTACCCGTCGTCGGCGAACTGGGCCGGGACGGTGGGCAGCACGACCTGCTCGATGAGGTCGGGCCGGATGACGGTGTCGCGGTCGATGCCGTCTTGGTGCTGGGTGCTGATGAGCACCGCCGACAGGCGCACCGGCTTTCCGTTTTCGTACTCGAAGGTGACCTGGGTCTTCCCATCGGGGCGCAGGTACGGCACGGCGCCGGTCTTGCGCACTTCCGACAGACGCTCGGCCAGGCGATGCGCGGTCCAGATGGGCAGCGGCATGAGGTCGGGGGTCTCGTCGCAGGCGTAGCCGAACATCATGCCCTGGTCGCCGGCGCCCTGGCTGTTGAGGTAATCCTCGCCGGCCTTGCCGCCGCGCACCTCTTCGCTGGCGTCGACGCCCTGGGCGATGTCGGCGCTCTGCTCGTCGATGCTGACGATGACGCCGCAGGTGTTGCCGTCGAAGCCGTAGGCCGCGTTGTCGTAGCCGATGGAGTTGATGACACCGCGGGCCAACTTGGGGATGTCGACATAGGCCGAGGTGGTGATCTCACCGGCGATGACACACAGACCCGTGGTGAGCAGGGTCTCGCAGGCCACACGACCGTTGGGGTCTTCAGCAAGAATGGCATCGAGCACTGCGTCGCTGACCTGGTCGGCCATCTTGTCGGGATGGCCTTCGGTGACGCTCTCGGACGTGAAGGTGAACTTGCTCACGGGGTGAGTCTCCTCGGTGACGATCAGCCGACTGAACCGGCTGCACGAATGGCTGACACGCTATCCAGTACCGCTGCGGCGATGGCGCGTTTGTCGCGCAGCGAGACGGTGACGGGGGCGGCATCGGGGCGGAGCATCGTGACCGCGTTGGTGTCGTGCTGGAACCCGACGCCCGGGGCGCCGACGTCGTTGGCCACGATGAGGTCGAGGCGCTTGCGCCGCATCTTGTCCTCGGCGTTGGCGATGAGATCGGAGGTCTCGGCCGCGAACCCGACCAGCACCTGTCCTGGGCGCTTCGCGGCACCGAGGCCGGCGAGGATGTCGGGCGTGGGCTCGAGGACGATCTGCGGCACGCCGTCGTGCTTCTTGATCTTGCCCTCGGCCTGGTGCACCGGCCGGAAGTCGGCCACCGCTGCCGCCATCACCACCACCTCGGCGTCGGCGGCGAGTTCGGTGATGGCCGCCTGCATCTGCGCCGCGGTCTCGACCGACACCACGGTTGCGCCGTGGGGAACCGGTAGGTCGACCGTCGACACGAGCGTGACCCGGGCGCCGCGCGCCGCTGCTTCGGCAGCGATGGCGTAGCCCTGCTTGCCGCTGCTGCGGTTGGCGATGACCCGCACTGCGTCGATGGGTTCGCGGGTACCGCCGGCACTGACGACGACGTGCACCCCCCGGAGCGGACCCTCACCCAGCACGCGCTCGACCTCGGCGACGATGCGCTCGGGTGCGGCGAGACGGCCCTTGCCCAGATCGCCCCCTGCGAGCCGCCCCTCGTCGGGTTCGACGATGTGGACGCCCCGACGGCGCAGCACGGCCAGATTCTCGGCGACGGCGGCGTGCTCCCACATCTCGGTGTGCATCGCCGGGCACACCACCACGGGCGCCCGGGTGGCGAGCAGCGTGTTGGTGAGCAGATCGGTGGACAGCCCGGCCGCATAGGCGCCGATGAGCCGGGCGGTGGCGGGCACCACGAGCACGAGATCAGCGCTCTGCCCGAGCCGGGTGTGGGGAATGGGGCTGGCCTCGTCCCACAGCGAGGTCTGCACCGGCTCGCTGCACAGCGCCGACAGCGTGGTGCGCCCGATGAAGTGCTCGGCACCCTTGGTCATCACCGGCACGACATGCGCGCCCGCGTCGACGAGACGGCGGCACACCTCGACCGCCTTGTACGCGGCGATGCCACCGGTGACACCGACGACGATGCGACGCCCCGCGAGCACGGTGCGGCCTTGCGTACCCGAGGTCAGACGGCGTCGTCGGCCGCGGCGTCGGCGGCCTCGTCGGCCACCTCTTCCTCGTCGACCCGCACGATCTTGCCGGCAGCGATCTCTTCGAAGGAGATGCTGAGCGGCTTGTGCCCGGGGCCGGTGACGACCTGCGGGGGGACCATGTGGCCGAGGCCGTCGCTGAGCGAATTGACGTAGGTCTGGATCTGACGTGCGCGCCGGGCGCCGAGCGTGACGAGGCTGAACTTCGAATCGACCGTCTCGAGCAGATCCTCGATCGGCGGGGTCATCATGGTGTCGTGCGTGCGCTGCATAACGGGTGATCCTCCTGAAGGGGCAGGGCATCCTACCTGGTTCAGACGCCGGCGTGGTGTTCGCGACGGCGGTTGCGGTGGTTCTGGATGAGCCCGATCATCTCGTCGACGGTGCGTTCGAGGTCGTCGTTCACCACGATGTGGTCGGCGAGGGCTCGGCCGATCGGCTCTTCCTCCTCGGCTTTGCGCACCCGTTGGTCGACCTTGTCGTCGGGGTCGCCGCGACCACGGAGACGGCGTGCCTGTTCCTCACGCGACGGAGGCAGCACGAAGATGAGCACGGCGTCGGGGTGCAACGATTTCACCTGACGTGCTCCGTTCACCTCGATCTCGAGCACGATGTCGCGCCCGGCGAGCGACGGGCTGTCGAGGTCGGGAGTGGGCGTGCCGTAGTAATTGTCGAGGAACGACGTCCACTCGAGGAAGCCACCATCGGCGATGCGCCGCTCGAAGTCGGGCCGCGACGAAAAGACGTAGCTGTCGGCTGCCTCGCCGGGACGCTGCCCACGCGTGGTCCACGACCGACTGAGCCACAGCCCAGGGTCGCGTTGGACCAACGCACGAACAATCGTGCCCTTGCCGACCCCTCCGGGGCCGGAGACGATGAAGATCAGTGGCGCCGAGGCCGCCATGGCCTCACCGACTCACTTGCCGAGTTGCTCGAGGAGTGCTGCCTTCTGCTGCTGGCCGAGGCCCTGGACACGGCGGTTGTCGGCGATGCCGATCTCCTCCATGAGCTTGCGGGCCTTGACCTTGCCCACACCGGGCAACGACTCGAGCAGGGAGACGACCTTCAGCTTGCTGATGGTGTCGTCGGTGGAGGCGAGTGCCTCGGCGAGGGTGATGGAGCCGAGCTTCAGACGGTTCTTCACTTCGGCGCGGGCCGTGCGGACCTCAGCGGCCTTCGCGAGGGCAGCGGCGCGCTGTTCTGGGGAGAGTGCAGGGGGTGTAGCCATGGATCCACCTTAGCCGTGAGACCCCCGCATCGACCGGCATCCGTGAGGGTCGGCTCAGGCCGATCGGCGCACAGCACCGGTGAGCAGGGAGAGCGCTGCGAAGCGCCGCTCGACAGCCCATGAGGTCATCTCATCGAACACCTGCGCGGCGGCTCGCGGATCGGCGAAGGTGGCGGTTCCCACCCCGACAGCCGAGGCACCGACGAGCATCAACTCGACCGCATCCCACCCCGTCGACACCCCTCCGAGCCCGATGATGGGCAGATCGGGCAGTGCAGCATGCACGTCGTGCACCACCCGTACCGCCACCGGATGGATGCCTCGACCCGACAGACCGCCACCGCCGGCGCCGAGGGCTGGTCGCAGCGTGCGCTCGTCGATCACCATGCCGAGCAGCGTGTTCACCAGGGTGACGGCTTCGGCGCCGGCATCACGTACCGCCTGTGCCACCTCCACCACCCGGTCGGTGTTGGGGCTCAACTTCGCCCATCGTGGCCGCGCACATCCCTCCGTGGCGGCGACCACCTCGGCCGACAGGTCGGCGTCGTGGGCGAAGATGCCGCGTCGGCCCTCCAGGTTCGGGCACGACAGGTTCACTTCGACCGCCACGACACCCGACGGGGCCGCGGCGAGCAGGTCGGCGGCCCGGCGGTAGTCGTCGAGGCTGCGGCCCCAGATGCTCGCCACCACCCGAGCCCCACGGTCGAGCAACGCCGGCAGTTCCTCGCGCAGCCAGTGCTCGACACCGGGGCCCTGCAACCCGACGGCGTTGATCATCCCGAACCCGGCGGTGTGCACACGGGGTGGCGGATTGCCGTCCCAGCGGTAGGGCGCGAGCGACTTGGTGACCACTGCCCCCACCTCGGCGAGGTCGAGGTAGTCGGCCAGTTCGGCGCCATAGCCGGCGGTGCCGGAGGCGAGCAGCACCGGGTTCGGCAACTCGACCGAGCCCACGCTCACCCGGGCGTCGAGCCCGGGCGGCACGGTGAACCGTCCCCGCCGCCCTCGGCCGATGCTCACCGGGCGTGGTACTCCTGTAGCGACCGCACCGCGATGTCGCGGCCGGCCTGCTCGGCCATGCCCTGCACCGCTGCCAGAGCGGCCTCGACCGTGGTGACCGAACTGACGTGGTGCGAGTTCGCCGCCTTGCGGATCTGCTCGCCGTCGGTGCGGCCGCCGCGGCCCTGCGGGGTGTTGATGACGAACACCACCTTGCCCGCGGCGATGAGGTCGACGGCGGTGAGTTCGGCGCCCTCGCTGACCTTGCCCACCACCAGGTCGACCGGCTGGTCGAATCGAGCGAGGTAGGCAGCCGTTCCGTTGGTGGCGGCGATACCGAGGCCGAGTTGGCGGAGTCGCTTCGCCACGACCAGACCGGCAGGCTTGTCGCCGTCGGCCAACGACAGGAACACCGTTCCGCTGGACGGCAGCAGTGTGCCGGCGGCGAGTTCGGCCTTGAAGAACGCCTTGCCGAACGTGGAATCGATGCCCATCACCTCACCGGTGGAGCGCATCTCCGGCCCGAGTGCCGTGTCGACCTCGGGGAACCGGCTGAACGGCAGCACGGCCTCCTTGATGGCGACGTGGCCGTGCTCGGACGGCGTGCGCAACAGTCCTTCGGCGCGCAGCTCGGCGAGCGTGGCACCGAGCATCACCCGGGTGGCCACCTTGGCCAAGGGCACACCCGTGGCCTTGGCCACGAAGGGCACCGTGCGGCTGGCTCGCGGGTTGGCCTCGATGACGTAGACCGTGGTGCCCGACACGGCGAACTGCACGTTGATGAGGCCGCGCACGTCGAGGGCGCCGGCGATGGAACGTACATATGCCTCGATCACCTCCACCACCCAGGCAGGCAGCGTCTGCGGCGGGATGGCGCACGCCGAGTCGCCACTGTGCACACCGGCCTCCTCGACGTGCTCCATCACGCCACCGATGAGCACATCACCGGTGTGGTCGCGGATGGCGTCGACATCGACCTCGGTGGCGTCTTCGAGGAAGCGGTCGATCAGCACCGGCCGCTCGGCCGACAGCCCGCCTTCGCGGCCCAGCGTGCCGAAGCCGGCCAGTTCGGCCATCGCCCGGGCGAGGTGGTTGCGATCGTGCACGATCTGCATGGCCCGACCACCCAGCACATAACTGGGACGCACGAGCACCGGGAAGCCGATGCGATCGACGATCTGCAGCGCCTGCTCGAGGTCGGTGGCGGTGCCGCCGGGCGGCTGCGGGATGCGCAGTTCGTCGCAGAGCGCGTTCCACTTCTCGCGGTCCTCGGCCAGGTCGATGGATGCGGGCGACGTGCCGGCGACGATCTCTGCCGGTAGCAGACCGGCCAGCTTCAGCGGTGTCTGGCCACCGAGCGACACGATGACCTTGGGTGCCACTCCCCCGCTGGCCGCGGTCTCTGCAGCGATGACGTTGAGCACGTCTTCGCGGGTGAGCGGCTCGAAGTACAGGCGGTCGCTCGTGTCGTAGTCGGTGCTGACCGTCTCGGGGTTGCAGTTCACCATCACCGTCTCGAAGCCGGCCTCGCGCAGCGAGAACGACGCGTGCACGCAGCAGTAGTCGAACTCGATGCCCTGACCGATGCGGTTCGGGCCGCTGCCGAGGATGACCACCCGTGGGCGGTCGCTGGGCCGGACCTCGTTCTCGTCCTCGTAGGTGCTGTAGTGGTAGGGCGTGGTGGCGTCGAACTCGGCGGCACAGGTGTCGACCGTCTTGTAGGTGGGTATCACCCCGGCGGCCTCGCGCGCCGCGCGCACCGTCAACTCGTCGACCTGCCAGAGGTGGGCGAGCTGGCCGTCGCTGAAGCCGAGCCGCTTGGCCCGTCGCCAGGCGCGCGTGTCCATCGCCGCCAGGCCCGTGTCGGCCAGCACCTCGCGCTCTTCGTGGATGAGACTCATCTGGTCGAGGAACCACGGGTCGATCCGGGTGGCATCGTGCACACGGTCGACACCCAGCCCACGTCGCAACAGTTCGCCGACCTGCTGGATGCGATCCGGGGTGGCGATCGATGCGGTGGCGAGCAGGGTGTCGTCGTCGATACCCGCGAGCTGCGCTTCGGCCGGGTCGCAGCCGAGGCCGAGGCGGCCCTGCTCGAGCGACCGCAGCGCCTTCTGCAGACTCTCGGGGAACGTGCGACCGATCGACATCACCTCGCCGACCGACTGCATCTGGGTGCCCAGCACACCGGTGGTACCGGGCAACTTCTCGAACGCCCAGCGAGGCACCTTGGTGACCACGTAGTCGATGCTCGGCTCGAAACTCGCCGGTGTCATCTTGGTGATGTCGTTGGGGATCTCGTCGAGCGTGTAGCCCACCGCCAGCTTGGCGGCCATCTTCGCGATGGGGAACCCGGTGGCCTTCGATGCCAGGGCCGAGCTACGCGACACGCGAGGGTTCATCTCGATGACCACCTGCTCGCCGGTGAGCGGGTTCACGGCGAACTGCACGTTGCTGCCACCGGTCTCGACACCCACGCGCCGGATGCAGGCGAACGCCGCGTCGCGCATCTGCTGGTACTCGGCGTCGGACAGCGTCTGGGCGGGTGCCACGGTGATGGAGTCGCCCGTGTGCACGCCCATCGGGTCGACGTTCTCGATCGAGCAGATGATGACGCAGTTGTCGGCGCGGTCGCGCATCACCTCGAGCTCGTACTCCTTCCAGCCAGCGATGCTCTTCTCGATGAGGATCTCGCTGATCGGGCTGGCCTGCAGACCGTTGGCCGCCACCTTCTCGAACTCGTCGAGGGTGGAGGCGATGCCGGTGCCACGGCCACCCAGGATGTATGCGGGCCGGATGATGCACGGCAGACCGATCTCGGCAACGACGGCTCGTGCCTCGTCCATCGTGTGTGCGGTACCGCTCGACGGCACGGCCAGGCCGATCTCGATCATGGCCTGCTTGAACTTCTCGCGGTCCTCGGCGGTAGCGATGGCCTCGGCGTTGGCGCCGATCATCTCGGGGGTGCCCGGCACGCCGATGATGCCGCGCTCGAACAGGGCCATGGCCGTGTTCAGGCCGGTCTGGCCGCCCATCGTGGGCAGCACGGCGTCGGGACGCTCGCGCTCGATGATGCGGGCCACCACCTCCCACGTGATCGGCTCGACGTAGGTGGCGTCGGCGAAATCGGGGTCGGTCATGATGGTGGCCGGATTCGAGTTCACCAGGATGACCCGGTAGCCCTCTTCCCGCAGCACCCGGCACGCCTGGGTGCCGGAGTAGTCGAACTCGCAGGCCTGGCCGATGACGATGGGGCCCGAGCCGATGATGAGGATCGATTCGATGTCGGTGCGCTTGGGCATCTCAGGCAACTCCCCGCTCGGGTGCGATCAGGTCGGCCGGGTGAGCGCCGACCTGGCGTGGTCCGCCCATCAGTTCGGCGAACATCGCGAAGAGGTACTTCGCGTCGTGCGGCCCTGGCCCGGCTTCGGGGTGGTACTGCACGCTGAAGGCGGGCACGTCGCGCACCCGCATGCCCTCCACCGTCATGTCGTTCAGGTTCAGGTGCGTCACCTCGGCGCGTCCGGCGATGGATGCGGGGTCGACGCAGAAGTTGTGGTTCTGGCTGGTGATCTCGATACGACCCGTCGCCTCGTGGCGAACCGGGTGGTTGCCGCCGTGGTGGCCGAACGGCAGTTTGAACGTCTCGCCACCGATGGCCCGGCTGAGCAGTTGGTGGCCCAGGCAGATGCCGAACACCGGCACCTCGCCGAGCAGACCGCGGATCGCGTCGACTGCGTAGCCCACCTGCGCAGGGTCGCCGGGGCCGTTCGAGAGGAACACCCCGTCCGGACGCAGGGCCAGCACCTCGGCAGCTGTGGTGGAGGCAGGCACCACGGTGACCCGGCCGAGATCGGCCAGATCGCGCAGGATCGAGTGCTTGAGTCCGAAGTCGTAGGCGACGATCGACCGCTCGCCGGCGCCCACCGTGTACGACTGCGCCGTGGTGACCTCGGCCACCAGGTCGATGCCGTCGGTGCCCGGTTCGGAGGCGGCGGCCGCCCGCAGCACGGCCTCGGGGGCGGTGCCGAACGCGCCGGCCATGGCGCCCGTGTCGCGCAGCAACCGGGTGAGGCGGCGGGTGTCGATGCCACCGATGCCGCTGATGCCGTAGTGGGCCAGCATCGCGTCGAGCGACGCGGTGGCCCGGTGGTTGCTGTGCCGACGGGCCAGGTCGCGCACGATGACGCCCCGGCAGAACGGGCGGCGCGACTCGAAGTCGCTGGCGTTCACCCCGTAGTTGCCAATGTGCGGGTAGGTGAAGGTGATGATCTGCCCGGCGTACGACGGATCGGTGATCACCTCCTGATAGCCCGACAAGACGGTGTTGAACACCACCTCTCCGCTGGCCACCCCACCGGTGGGTTCGGCGCCGAGGAGCTCGCCCTCGAAGACGCTGCCATCGGCCAGGACGAGTGCTGCGGGGCGGATCATGACCGCCACCCTAGCCGCATGTTCATGCAGTCATCTGCATGGATACTCAGATCACTGCAGGTGAGACGAGACAACACCCCGAGCAGGGGCGTCGCAGGACAGGGACGATTCGACACGGGTTCTCCTGCCGTATGGGCCTCTCGGGACCCGCTTCACGGCGACGCCGACTGTAGCAGCAGCGCCGCGCCCCACGCCCGTTCAGGGGGCGACCGGCTCGATGCTGCTGGTGCGTTCGTACAGCCGCCACCACTCGTTCGCCTCGATCAGCGTGAACGCCGGCGACTCGCGGTCCCACACGGTCTGGTCGTCGGGCTCGAGCGTGGCCGGCAGCACCACGTATTCGACCCGATCGGCGGCCGGGAGCCGCTGATAGGCCAACGAGTCGTCGACGCCGTAGAGCTCGGCCGAGAACGGCGTCGGGAACATGTAGATCTCCTCACGCCGCGACAGGTGCGCTGATACGGAGTGCTGCGCCGCCACCACCGCGTCGGCCGGGATGTCGTCGATGATCTCGCGGGCGGCCACCGCCACCGGATGGTCGGGGGGCCACGAGTACGGCAGGTTGGCGCTGAACGGCAGCGCTCCCCACGCCCAACCCGCCCACAGCGACGTGCAGGTGACAGCGAGCACCAGCAGGCTGCGCCACTGCTCGGCCACCTTGCTGATGGCCCACACGGTGCCCATCACGATCGCAGGTACGGCGATGAGCGAATAGTGGTACTGGATCTGGTACTGGTACCAGAACGTGCTCAGCATGTTCACTGCCAAGATGGCCAGGCTGATCAGCGCCACGCTGGGGCCGGCAAGGAACACCCAGGCCATCGGCATCGTCATCTGCCAGAAGTAGAACGGTCGGTTATCGCTCCAGTAATGGCGGACGAGCGCCGCCGGATCGGTGAACACCGTCTTCAGCAGACCCCATGGCCCACCGAAGGGGATGCGCCAGCCGTTGCGCGTGGGCACTCCGATGAGACTGCGCATCAGCCCGTACATCGCGAAGATCATGAAGCTGATGCTCCACAGCACCGTCACCAGACCGATGCGTCGGTCGCGTTTGATCGCCACCCACACACCGAGCGGCACCACCACCAGCGACACGTCCTCTTTCACCAGCAGGGCCAGCAACACGAACACGGCGTACATCCGCCACCGGCGGTCGATGGCGGCGTAGATGGCCATGCCCACGAAGAATGCGACGAACGAATCCGGGTGGTAGTTCTCGCGGTTGGTCCACCCCACGGCGGGGTGCAGCAAGTAGCAGGCCGCCATCACCCATGCGAGCGCCTCGTTGCCCAACAGCTTCCGGCCGAGCAGGAACACGGGCACGGCGCCGAGCGCGATGAACAGCGACTGGGTGAAGAACAGCGCACCCGCGCTGGGGAACAGCCAGAACACGGGCACGACGAACACCAAGATGAGCGACGAGTGGTCGCCCATGAGGTTGCGGCCCATCAGCGTGACGAAAGGCGCTTCGAATCGCGACATCAACCAGATGCCCTGGTCGTAGAGGCCGTAGTCGTAGTTCGACGTGCCGAGGCCGTGGTGCACGTCGAGCGTGACCCGGGTGAAGTACGCCGTGTAGCCGGCGATGATGGCGACGAGCCCCCACTGCCAGATGCTGACCTGCAACAGGCGGGCCCACAGCCGCGCCCCGAGGCGGGCGGCCATGTCGGTCAGCCGCCGCCCGGTTCGTCAGCACGACGCCGCAGCGCTGGCACCATCGCCGACAGCACGCCGTTCACGAAACGGCCCGAGTCGTCGGTGGAGAAGCGCTTCGCCAGCTCGACCGCCTCGTCGATGACCACTGCCACCGGCACGTCGGGCCGGCCGAGCAGCTCGTAGCCCGCGATGCGCATGACGGTGAGGTCGATGAGCGGCATACGGGCGATGGTCCAGCCCTTGGCGTGCGCCGCAATCACCTCGTCGAGGCGGGCGAGGTGTTCTTCCACTCCCACCACCAGTTCGCACGTGAGGGCGTCGGGACGCACGACCTGGCCGTCGAGCACGGCCGCCGCCGTGACACCCTTGGTGGCCACTTCGTACAGCAGCAGCAGCGCCCGCTCGCGGGCTTCCGACCGCTGGTCGCCTTCGTGGCCGAGCGCACGCCCGCGCCGTGACCGGCCGCTCGCCATCAGACGCGCGTGATGTAGTCGCCCGAGCGGGTGTCGACCTTGATGCGATCGCCGATGTTGACGAACAGCGGCACCTGCACGACCTTGCCGGTCTCGAGCGTTGCCGGCTTGCGGGCACCGCTGACGCGATCGCCCTGCAGGCCCGGCTCGGTGTCGGTGATGTTGAGCTCGACCGAGGCCGGGATCTCGACGGTGACGATCTCGCCGTTGTAGTAGGCGATCTGAGCAACAGCCTGTTCGACGAGGTAGTCGGCGGCATCGCCCAGCTTCGCAGGGTCGACGTTCATCTGCTCGTAGCTCTCGGTGTCCATGAACACGTACTCGTCGCCGTCGCGGTACAGGAACTGCATGTCCTTGCGATCGAGCACCGCTTGCTCGACGCGCACACCGGCGTTGAACGTGCGCTCGAGCACGGCCCCGGTGCGCACGTTGCGCAACTTCGAGCGGACGAAGGCGCCGCCCTTGCCGGGCTTCACGTGCTGGAACTCGACGACGTTGAACAGGCCGTTGTCGAGTTCGAGGGTGATCCCGTTCTTCAGATCGTTGGTGCTGATGGCAGGCATGGTGAGTCCTTGGGAGACTGGGTGAGAACTCGGCAGCCGTCAGGGGTGACCTCGACCAGGTCTTCCACACGGACGCCGCCGAAGTCACCACGATAGACCCCCGGCTCCACGGTCACCACGTCTCCGACCTGCAATTCCCAGCCCCCGGCAGCGTTGATGAACGGATCTTCGTGGATGAGCAGACCCACACCGTGGCCGGTTCCGTGGCTGAACGCCGGGCCGAACCCGGCTTCCGTGATGATGCCGCGGCACACCGCATCGAGGGCCGCACTGGTGACACCGGGCCGCACCGCAGCCACACCGGCGCACTGCGCGGCGAGCACCACGTCGTACACCTCTCGCTGCAAGGCGGTCGGCTCGCCCACCACGAACGTGCGCGTCATGTCGCTGTGATAGCCGTCGAGCAACGCCCCCACGTCGATGATGACGGTGTGCCCGGGTTCGATCGGGGTGGCCGTCGGTCGGTGATGCGGCATGGGTGCGTTCACCGGGCCGGTGGCGACGATGGTCTCGTAACTGGGTCCGGCTGCGCCGAGGTCGCGCATCGCGGCCTCGAGCGCGTTGCGCACATCGACCTCGCTGAGTCCGTCGCCCAATCGAGGCGCCACCTTCGCGAGTGCTGCGTCGGCGATGGCGCAGGCGGCCTGGATGCGCTCCACCTCGGCCGGGTCCTTGCGGCGCCGGCCGCGTTCGACCAGACCGACGGTGGGCACCAGCTCGGAGGCCAGGGCCTCGCCGAAGCGCACGAACTGCTGATGGGTGAGGTGCGCCGACTCGAATCCGAGGTGAGCGACGTCGTGCACTGCTGCTGCGAGCAAGCGCTGCATCTCGGCCGCTGAGGTACCGACGGCAACCGTCGCCGTCGTCCCGGAGGCGGCAAGTTGGCGTTCTGCCTGTGCCCCGTAGCGCCCATCGGTGACCAAGACCATCTCGTCGGGAAGCACCACCACCCATCCGCTCGACCCGGTGAAACCGGTGAGCCAGCGGATGTTGGTGAGATCGGTGACGAGCAACCCCTCCGGCGAGCCCGCATGCCTGGCGATGAGCGAGCGCAGTGCCCCGGCCCGTCCCGAACAGTCGATCGGGGTCATGACGCGAGCCGGTGTGCCACGGCGGCGATGGCCAGCTCGTAGCCGAGCATGCCGAGGCCGACGATCGAGCCGGTGGCGACCGGGGCCACCACGCTGGTGTGCCGCCAGGGTTCGCGGGCGTTCGGGTTCGAGATGTGCACCTCGATGATCGGGCCGTCGAACGCTGCCAGCGCGTCGTGGATGCTCCACGCGTAGTGCGTGAAGGCGCCGGGGTTCACGACGATGGCGGCGCAGCGGCCGCGAGCGGTGTGGATGCGGTCGACGAGGTCGCCCTCGTGATTCGACTGGTACGCCTCGAGCTCGTGGCCGTGGCCGGCCGCGGCGGTGGTGGCCGCGACGACGTAGTCGTCGAGCGTGGCCGAGCCGTAGATGTGCGGTTCGCGCTGGCCGAGCAGGTTCAGGTTCGGTCCGTGCAACAGGAGAATGGTCGCCACTCCCCCATCGTGACACCTCCGCGATGCGCCGGTTCTGCATTTGCGCTGACGGGCAGCACCCGCGAACGTCGTCAGGACGCCGAGATGATGCGCGGGGTGAACGCAGGAGCCGGAGCAGGCTGCGACATGAGCCGGTTCGGCTCGTAGCCGCCCGAGTTCAGGAACACGAGGAACCGGTCGAACGGCATCGGCTTCGCGATGCCGTAGCCCTGCACCAGATCGCACCCGAGCAGGCGCAGGCGATCGAGCGTGGCCATGTCCTCAACACCTTCGGCCACCACGCGCAGTCCCAGGTTGTGGCCGAGGTCGATCGTGGAGCGCACGATCACCTCGTCGCGGTCGTCCTCCAGCAGGTTCGTCACGAAACTGCGGTCGACCTTCAGTTCCGACACCGGGAGCACCCGGAGGTAGCTGAACGACGAGTAGCCGGTCCCGAAGTCGTCGATCGAAAGGTGGGCCCCCAGGCGCCGCAATGCCTCGGCGGTCTGCAATGTGCGGGTGCTGTCGGACAACAGGGCGGTCTCGGTGATCTCCAGCGTGAGCTGGTCGGGCGGCACCCCGTTGTCGGCAAGGATGCGTTCCACCCGACCGGCGAGCAGATCGTCGAGCAGGTCGATGGTCGACAGGTTCAGCGAGACGTCGAGGCGGAAGCCCAGATCGTTCAGCAGGCGGATGGTGGAGATGCTCTTGCGCAGCACCTGGTCGGTGAGGGCCGTGATCAGGCCCGTGTTCTCGGCCAACTGCACGAACTCGATGGGCGGTACGAACCCGCGCTGCGGATGGTTCCAGCGCACCAGTGCCTCGGCGCCGACGATGCGACCGGTGCCCAGGTCGACCTTCGGCTGGAAGTGCACATCGAGGTTCCCGTGCTCGAGGGCGAGCTTCAGATCACCCAGCATCGACAACCGGTCCGGTGTGCGCTGGTCGAGCTCACCCCGGTAGAGCTCGGCGCCCGAGTGATTGGTCTTCGCCAGGTGCATCGCCATGTCGGCGCGCCTCAACATCAGTGCTGCATTCGAAATGGCGTCGGGGCACAGTGCCACCCCGACGCTGAGGGTGACGACGACCTCGAAGTCGCCAATGCTGAGTCGCCGCTCGGCGGCCCCGAGCACACGGCGAGCCGTCTCCATCAGGCCCTGTTCGTCGGTGTCGATCAGCAGGATGCCGAACTCGTCGCCTGCGAGCCGGGCGAGCAGGGTGCCGGGCGCCACCGTCGCCCGGATGCGCGCCACCAACTCCACCAGCACGCGATCACCCACCTGATGACCGAGTGTGGAGTTCACCTCACCGAACCGGTCGACGCCGAGCATCAGCATGCCCACACGGCCAGATGGGTCGCCTCCGTCGAGCGCCTCATCGAACCGGCGTTCGAACATCGTGCGGTTCGGGAGGTCGGTGAGGGCGTCATGCCACGCCTCGTACTCGATGCGTTCCAGCAGCATTGCGTTCCTCAGCGCCAGCCCCACCCGGTCGACGATGGCTTCCACGCGCAGTAGATCGCTGTCGTCGAAGCCGTCGGCGATACCGCTCCGCTCCGCCACCACCAGCAACCCGACGGCGTGCGAGCCGTCACGGATCGGAGCGACGAGGGCGTTGCCCGACAGTGACGCGACGGCGATGCCCGCTGCGCCGAGTTCGTCGGGTTCGACGAGTGCAGCGGGACCCTCGATGAAGGGGAGCCAGCGGATCTCGTCGGCGGTCTGGGGCAGGTCGTTCATCAAGTCGCCGGTCGACGAGATGTGCGACCCGAGGTCGCCCATGTCGAACAACACGACGGCCACTCGCTCAGCGCGCAGCAGTCGCTTGATCTGGCCCACGGCGACCGCGGCGATCTCGCTGCGGTGCAACGACTCACCCAGCGACGCATTCACTTCCTGCAGTTGCTCGAGATCACGCAACCGCTGTGCCGTGCGGGCATTCGTGCGCAGCAGGCTCCACACACCCAGGACCGGGAGCAGCAACGTGAACGCCACCAGCGGCCAGGCCAGCGCAAGTGCGGCGGCGATCGTGCCGGTGACAGCGCTGAGCAGCATGCGCGGGGTGCCGCTGCGCAACTCGTCGCTCACCTTGGTGAGGAAGTGACCCTCCATCACAGAGATGGCGACGATGACGAGCAGTGAATCGAGCACCGTGATGACGCTGACGGCGACGAAGAGCCAAACGAACTGCATCTCGGTCCACTGCTGGCCGTCGACCGCTGCGTGGAAGATGCTGTACCCGATCCCGAGGCTGCACGTCTGCAGGCCCAGGTTGTAGAGGGTCTTCACCGCCTGCTGGCGGTGCACCACGATGAACAGCAGTGCGCTCGTGGCGAACCGCACCACGAGCGCTGTCGGAAGGTCGAGAAACACCAGGGCCAGTGCAGTCGGCACCTCGGTGAGCGTGACGGTGAGCGCCTCGCGGCGGTACTCCACGTGCAGCATCAGCCGTTCGCCGATGAGGAAGAACACTCCGATCACAACCGCCGTCCACCAACGCGACGCCGACGGAGCAGGCGCGTCCCAGGCGACGGCCCAGCCAATGCCGAGGCCCACAGACGCCCAGAGCACTCCGAGCGCGATGATCGTCATCGACCTCGGGTCCGGCAGCGGAGCGCGACGACGCCCTCGACCAACGCCTCCGCGCTGCGCCGCCACGCCAGTCCCGTTCATCTGCCTGCACCTCCCTTCGTCGACCCATCTCTCATCGGCATCCGGAGCCACGACTTGAGCAAGGAAACGAAGCGACCCCCGGGCCGGGCCGGGGGTCGCTTCACGCAGATGAATCAGGACGACGAATCAGGGCAGCCGGTCAACTCCAGCTGGCGTTGCTCCACCGCGCCCCGTCCCAGGAGGCATCGCTCCATCGGGCACCGCTCCACCGTGCCCCGGTCCACGAACTGCTGCTCCAGGAGGCGTCACTCCAGCGGGCGCCGCTCCAGCGCACCCCGCTCCAACTGGCGCCACTCCAGCGGGCCCCCGTCCAGCGCGCTCCGCTCCACCTTGCGCCGAGCCAGGTTCCGCCCGACCAGCGGGCGCCGTCCCAGGCACCGGCCGACCAGCGAGCACCGGACCAACGAGCACCGTTCCACACGGTACCGAGGACGGTGATCTCGCCTCGCTGTGCCACGCCGTTCACCATCACGGTGGCGCCGCCGCGTGCTGCGTCGAGCGAGCCGGTGCCGGTCGAGGCGGGCCAGGTCTGCTTGGTCTTCGGGGTGGGAGCGGCCTTCGCTTTGTCGATCTGCAGCAGACCCTTCCCCGAACGGGCCGGGGTCGACGGCATGATGATCTTGCCGTTGGCGGTGCTCATCAGCAGCGACTTCACCTGGTCGGGGGTCAGCGTCGGCCGGGCGCTCAGCAGCAGGGCCACGGCACCCGACGTGACGGCCGCCGCCTGCGACGAACCACTGCCCTTGAACAGGTACTCGTTCACGTAGCCCTCGGGGTGTTCGAGGTCGGCGCGGCTGCCAGGGGCCCGCAGCGAGACGATGGACGCACCCGGCGCAGAGACATCGGGCATGCGGGTCTTGCCGGTCGACGACCAGCTCGGCACCGCATACTTCTTGTTCTTCACCTCGGCGCCCGCCACGGCGATGACATACGGGTCGGCGGCCGGCATGTCGACCGCCTTGCCCACCTTGCCATCGTTGCCCACCGAGGAGACCACGACGATTCCCGCCTTCCAGGCCCGCTCGACGGCAAACGCCAGCGGGTCGGTCTGGTAGCCCAGCGTCGAACCACTGCCGTACGACAGGTTGATCACCCGGATGTTCAGCGCCGCAGCGTTCTCGATGACCCAGTCGACACCGGCGATCACCTGCGTCACGTCCACCGCGCCGCTGTTGTCGCCCACCTTCACCGAGACGATGCCGGCGTCCGGTGCCACACCGAGGAACCACTCGGGGTGCTGCGCAGCAGTCTTCGGATCGGCACCTGGGTCGCGGCCGGCGATGATGCCTGCCATGTGGGTGCCGTGACCGTAGGTGTCGCGGAACTCGGCCTCGGGCACGCCGGCCTCGGCCGAGAGGTCGACCATCGCCACCACTTTGTCGGCGCCCGACAAGGCGTCGACCGGGGCGACGCCGGTGTCGATGACGGCGACGTTCACACCCTTGCCCGTGAAACCCTGTGCCCACAGCGCACGAGCACCGATCTGATCGACCACGTTGTAGAGCGATCCGTCGGTGAGCGCCACCCCGTCGCCCGAACTCTGCGGTGCGCTGCCTGCCCCGGCCGACGCACTGGCGACCGGCAGCAACGCTGCGGTCGAGGCGGTGACGGCGAGCACCGCCGTGCGCCAGATCCGACCCTTGGTGTTCGACTGTCCCATGCGCGCGGTCATCTCCAACTCCCGATAGCGAGATCCATGGAGATCACCGTCCACCGGCGGTGAGTGGCCCGCCACATCCCGCCGGGTTCTTGACAGACACCTGACACGGCCGCCCGGCCGGGCGACGATTCGGTGCTCCGTGCGACGGTTCAGACGTCGAGCGGGCTCGACGTCGGGCGCCACGCCCCTTCGATGCCTGCCCGCGCCACCTGGTGCCCACTGGTGGTGAGCCAGGCGACGAAGCGGCTGAGCGGCAGCGGCCGGGAGATGCCGAAGCCCTGGGCGAGGTCACAACCCAGTTCGCGCAGCCGTTCGCGTGTCGCCTCGTCCTCCACGCCCTCGGCGGCGACCCGCAGCCCCAGGTTGTGGCCGAGATCGATGGTCGACCGCACGATCACCTCGTCGCGGTGGTCGGTGAGCAGGTTGGTGACGAAGCTGCGGTCGATCTTCAGTTCGCTGGCCGGCAGCATGCGCAGGTAGCTCAGCGACGAGAACCCGGTACCGAAGTCGTCGATCGACAGGTTCGAACCGAGCGACTGCAGCGCCTCTGCGGTCTCGAGCGCCCGCACACCGTCTTCCAACAGGGCGGTCTCGGTGATCTCGAGGGTGATCTGGTCGGCAGGTACCCCCTGCTCGGCCAGGCGCCGCGACAGACGCGCCGCCAACTTGTCGTCGAGCAGGTCGAGCGTCGACAGGTTCAGCGAGACGTCGAGGCGGAACCCGATGTCGTTCAGCAGGCGAACGGCGGCGACGCTCTTGGAGATGACCTGATCGGTGAGTTCGGTGATGAGGCCGGTGGTCTCGGCGAGTTGCACAAAATCGAGCGGCGACACGAAACCACGGGTCGGGTGTTCCCAACGAACGAGTGCCTCGGCGCCCACCACCACACCGGTCACCAGGTCGATCTTCGGCTGGAAGTGCACGTCGAGGTGCTCGTGCTCGAGGGCTTCGCGCAAGTCGCCCAACAGCGACAACTTCTCCGGGGTGCGGTGGTCGATCTCGAGGCGATAGCTCTCGACCCCGGAGTGGTACTGCTTCGCCCAGCGCATCGCCACGTCGGCCTGCCGCAACAGGGTGGCCGGATCGGTCTCGCGGCGCAGACATTCGGCGAGGCCGATGCTCACGTCGATCACCAGCTCGGCTGCATCGAGGCGGAATGGCTGCCCCATGGTCTCGGCCACCCGGCGCGCGAGCTCGGCACCGGCGTCGTCGGTGTCGTCGGCGATGAGGATCGCGAACTCGTCGCCGGCGACACGGGCAAGCAGGTCGTCGGGGCCGATCGCCAGCTCGAGCCGCCTGGCCATGTCCTGGAGGATCGCGTCGCCCACGCCGTGCCCGAGCGTCTCGTTCACTTCACGGAAGCGGTCGATACCCAGCATCATCACGGTGACCGATTCGGGCGGGCCGGGCTGTGCGAGCACCTCGTCGATCGAGCGTTCGAACGCGGTCCGATTGGCGAGCCCGGTGAGACTGTCGCGCCAGGCCTCGGCCTCGATCTGCTCGTGCAGCTGTGCGTTGCGCAGGGCGGCACCGATCCGATCGGCCATGGCACCGGCACGCAGCGCATCGTTGTCGTCGAACCTGGGCCTCGGCCCGCCGCGCTCGGCAGCGACGAGCAGACCGATCGGCCCCTCGTCATCGTGTACGGGCGCAACGATGATGTTGCCCGCCTGCACACCGAGACCGACACCGAGGCTGGCCAGGACGACCGGTTCGAGCAGCGAGGCACCCTGAGCGGTGATGAAGGCCTGCCATCGCGGATCGTCGACACGCGTGGGCAGCGACGACAGCGGCTCGCCGACGCTGGCAGCAACGGTCGCCTCCCCCGTCGACATCGAGAAGAGCATCACCACCGCTCGATCGGCGCGGAGCAGGTCCTGGATCTCGGCGATGGCCACCGCGGCGATCTCGTCTCGGTGCAGCGAGCGCGACACCGTGTTCGACAGTCGATGCAGCGCCTCGTAATCGCGGAGTTGCTGCGCCGCTCGGCCATGGCGGCGCAGGAGCAGCCAGATCGCCCCGATCGGGATGAGCCCGATCGCTGTGAGGTCGGGCCACCACAGGCTGAAACAGGCGAGGAAGGTGGCGGCCACGCTGCTCACCAGCACCATGGCACCGAGGGAACGGACTTGCTCGACCAGACGCAGACGCAGACTGCCCTCGAACAACGCTATGGCGAGCGACACGAAGACGGTGTCGACGAGGGTGACCGTCAACAGCGCAGCCACCATGGCCACGACGAACAGATCGCCGTAGCCGCTGTGATCGCCCTGGACGATGTGGAACACGAAGTAGGCGGCCACGATCTCGAACGAGAACAGGCAGGCGTTGAAGATGGTCTTGAACCACGCCGGTCGGCGGGTGAGCACGATCACCACCAGGCTGCCCACCAACCGGGCCGCCACCGCCTGCCACACCCCGAGGTACAGCAGGGCGATGGCGGTGGGCAGTTCGGACATCGCGTAGGCGATCGCCTCGCGGCGGTACTGCACGTAGAACACCATGTGCTCCGCAGCGGCGAAGGCCAACGTCACCGTGAGCACGGTCCACCACGGCGAGGGGCTCCAGGCCGTCACCATGTCGGGATGAACCACTGTCAGTGCGAGGCTGCCCCCGGCGAGGCCTGCGGCCAGGGCGACCACACCGATCACCGGGTGGCGCCGCACGAGATGATCCTTCATCGAGCTCACCCCCAGGTGGCCACGGCCCACGACGCACCAGCCCACGACGCACCAGCCCACGACGCACCAGCCCACGACGCACCAGCCCACGACGCACCAGCCCACGACGCACCAGCCCACGACGCACCAGCCCACGACGCACCAGCCCACG
>JBIIDH010000109.1:0-10676 GCA_044238435.1 Ilumatobacteraceae bacterium
CGTGGTGGCCGCCGGTGGTCCACACCTTCTGGCCGTTGATGATCCACTCGTCGCCGTCGAGCACGGCCTGGGTCTTCAGCGAGGCGAGGTCGCTACCGCTGTTGGGCTCGCTGAAGCCCTGGCACCAGCGCATCGTGCCGTTGAGGATGCGGGGCAGGAACTCCTGCTTCTGCTCCTCGGTGCCCCACTGCAACAGGGTGGGACCGACGAGCGTGTCGCCGAAGAAGTCGGCACGCAGCGGCGCCTTGGCCCGGGCGAACTCCTCCGACAGTACGACGCCTTCCATGGTGGACAGGCCCTTGCCGCCGTACTCCTTCGGCCAGGTGGCGCAGATCCAGCCACCGTCGAACAGTTTGGCGGGCCAGCCCTCGTTGAAGGCCTTTCGGTCGTCGGGCGTCATCTCGAAACCCTCGTCGAACCAGCCGGTCGGCAGGTTGGCCTCCAGCCAGGCGCGGATCTCGACTCGGAATGCTTCGGCTTCGGGGGTGTAGTCCAGCTGCATGCCTCCAGTATTGACCCGTCGGTCAAGGGATCCAAAGTCGGACGCCCTGCTGCGGGTGTGGCGGTTCACACACCGTTCACACAGGTCGAACACCGGGGAAACGCATCGTTTCTACGGTCGACGCTCATGGTTCAGCCCGCTCCTGCGCTCGGCGCCGACACGACTGCCGCCCTCTCGGCACGTGGCGCGCTCGGGGCGCAGGAGCGGGCCGTGCTCTCGGTGCTCGTGGCGAACCGGAACCGGGTGATCGGTCGCCGCGAGCTGTCCCGCCAGGCAGGCTTCACCGAGTTGTCGGAGCGTCGCTGCGACAGCGTGCTGGTTGGGCTGCGGCGCGTACTCGGCCACGACGCGATCATCACTGTGCGCAGCCGCGGCTGGATGCTGGCCGCCACCGCCGCCGATGCCGCTGCGGCGCTGCTGTAGTCCGGCGGCGTCATCGGCATGATGTCGGTCATCGTCGCGGCTGGTGGTGGGGCGTTCGACCTCGCCCGTCTTCTCGCCGACCTCCTCATCGTGCTGGTCGCCGCCAAGGTGGTGGGCGAACTCGCCGAACGGCTGCGCATCCCCGGGGTGCTCGGCGAGATCGTCGCCGGCGTCGTCATCGGGCCGTCGGTTCTGGGCCTGGTCGACCTCACGGGCGACCGCGGCGTGTCGATCGGCGTGCTGGCCGAGATCGGTGTGCTGCTGCTGTTGCTGGCCGTCGGCATGGAGATGGACCTCGCCGAACTCGGCAAGGTGGGTCGGCCCTCGCTGTTCGTGGCCGTCATCGGCGTGGTGGCACCCTTCGCCGTGGGCACCGCGGTCGGGCTGGCCTTCAGCGAACCGACCGAGACCGCAATCTTCTTCGGCGCCGCGCTCACCGCCACGAGCGTGGGGATCACGGCACGCGTGTTCGGCGACCTGCGCGCCCTCGCCACCGTCGAGGCGCGCATCGTGCTGGGTGCGGCCGTGGCCGACGACGTGCTCGGCCTCGTCATCCTCACCGTGGTCACGAAGGTGGTGACCGGAGGCGACGTGGGTGTCGGCCTGGTGGCCGAGACCCTCGGCCTGGCAGTGGCCTTCCTGCTCGTCACCGGCGTGATCGGCGTGTTCGCCGTGCCGAAGGCGATCGACCTCGTGCACCGCCGCGCCACCTCGAGCGCCACGGTCGTGGTGGCTGCAATGGCCATCACCCTCGGGTTCGCCATGTTGGCCGATGCTGCCAAGCTCGCCTTCATCATCGGTGCGTTCATGGCCGGCCTGGGCCTCGGGCGCAGCGAGCACCACGAGCGCATCGCCCGCGACCTGGGCGCCGTTGGCAACATCTTCATCCCCGTGTTCTTCCTGCAGATCGGCATCAACGCCGACCTCGGCGCGATGGCGAAGCCGTCGGTGCTGGGCCTCGCCGCCGCCATGTGCGCCCTGGCCATCGCCGGCAAGCTGCTGGCCGCCGTGGGTGCCTTCGGCACGCGATCCGACAAGGTGCTCATCGGCATCGGCATGGTGCCCCGCGGCGAGGTGGGCCTCATCTTCGCCTCCATCGGCCTCACCACCGGCGTACTGGACACCGACCAGTACGGGGCGCTGCTCATCGTCGTGCTGGTCACCACGATCATCACGCCGCCCCTCTTGCGGCTGCGCCTGGGCCGTACCGGATCGGCTGTCGACGGCACCGACTCGACCGATGGCGACGACGACACCGACGGCGACACGGTGGCGAAGGCGCTCGACGCAGCCCACCAGGCGGCCACCGAGCGGCCGGCCGACGAGGTGCTCGACTGGTTCGGGGCCCATCGCAACGACCCACTCGTGTGGCGCCACGAGCACACCCCCGCGCTGGTGGAACTGCTGCGTCTCGACTCGCCGCGGGCGTGGCGGTTGCTCGATGTGACCGGCGTGCTGGAACGCACCCTGCCCGAGGTGGCCGACGCGATGCGCCGCCGCCGGGCCGACTTCACCGACCTCGACCCGCTCGGCTCGCTCACCTTCCCCACCGTGCAGCGGCTGCGCGAGGAGGACGATGCGATCACCGACCACACGGTGCTGGCGGCGCTCGCCGCTGACGTGTGCCGCGACCACGACGAGGTGCTGTCGCTCGCCCAGCGGCTGGTCGACGACACCACCGCGCACCAGGTGGCCACCCTCGTCGCCGACGCGCGCCTGCTGCTGGCGGGGCTGCGCGACCCGGGCGCCCTCGACGAGACCCGCGTGCTGCAACTGGCCACCCACCTCGCCAGCACCGAGCACACCCGACAAGCGGCGCAGGTGGCACATGCGCTGGGCGACCTCGCCACCCGCGACAGCGAGGCGCTCGCCGCCCGCGTCGCCCTGGTGCAGGCTGCGCTCGAGCACCCGGAGGTGACGGGCAGCGAAGCCACCAACCTCGCCGCCGCCCGCCGGGCAGCGGCCCAGCACCTGCTGGGCGACCACGAGGCCGCCATCGACCGACTGCGGTTCGCACCCACCGGCTACCTGCTCGCCCACTCGCCCGAGGAACTCGCCCGCCAGGCCGTACTGGTGGAACCGCTCGCCCCGAAGGGCCGGGTGCGCGTGGCCGTGAGCCCCCAGCCCGAACCCGACCAGTGGAAGATCGACGTCGCCTGCCGCGACAGCGAGGGCCTGCTCGCCCGTCTCACCGAGGTGCTCGCGTCGAACGAGTTCACGGTGCTCGGCGCCGACATCGCCACCTGGCCCGACGGGGCCGTGCTCGACAGCTTCGTCGTCGCCAGCAGCCGCCGGCCGAGCCCACGCGAACTGAGCTTCGCGTTCGACGCCCGACTGCGCGGGCCGCTGCACCGCGCCCCGATGCCGAACCTCATCCTGCAGTTCGACAACGCCGCGCTGCCCTGGCACACCTCGTGCACGGTCACCGGGCCCGATCAGCCGAACGCGTTGCAGGCCCTGGCCACGGCGCTGGCCAACGCGGGTGTTGTGGTGCACAGCGCCCGCATCGCCACCGTCGACGGTGAGATCCGCGACCGCTTCACCGTGTCGGACCGCTTCGGGCGCAAGCTCGACGAGTCGGCGATGCAGCGCGTGCGCACTGCTCTCGCCGGCACCGCCCGCCGGCGCACCTGACCGCGCAATCCGGCGGGCGCACCCGACCGTTACGCGGACGAAACAGTCCAGCGACGGTCGGGAAATGCAGCACTCGTACGGTCGCCATCGCTCGCCCCAGTGCCGCGTCGAGCGCCATCAGTGCCCCTACGCCCGTTCAGTCAGGCTCAATCCACTCTGGAGGACCCAGTGCGCAAACACCCCGCACTCAAGTACGTCCTCGGCGGCCTCGCCGGTGCAGCAGTGCCCACACTGCTGCTCGCCGGATCGGCCTTCGCCGAAGACGTCGACCCCGTCACCACGCTGTCCGAAGCGACCAACCTGTTGTGGGTCGTCATCGGTGCCGTGCTGGTGATCTTCATGCAGGCCGGCTTCGCGCTGGTGGAAACCGGCTTCACGCAGAAGAAGAACGCCGCCGAGGTGATGTCGATGAACTTCGCCATCTTCGGTCTCGGCTTCGTCGGCTTCCTGTTCGTCGGCTTCCCGCTCGCCTTCGGCGGCTTCAGCTACTCGGCGTTCGGCCTCGCCGAGCCGATGAACGCCGACCCGCTGCTCGGCTCGGGCAACTGGGTGTTCCTGTGGCAGGGCTGGGACCACCTCGCCGGTTCCGCCACTCCGGCACTGCTCGGCTTCTTCCTCTACATGGTGGCGTTCATGGACACCGTGGCCACCATCCCCACCGGCTCGATGGCCGAGCGGTGGAAGTGGAACAGCTTCATCGTGTGGGGTCTGTTCTGCGGCGCCGTCTATTACCCGCTGTTCGCAGCCTGGACCTGGGGCGGCGGCTGGCTCGCCAAGACCTGGGACACGATGAGCCTGGGCGCCGGCTATGTCGACTTCGCCGGCTCGGGCGTGGTGCACGCCGTCGGTGGCGTAGCGGCACTCGCCGGTGCCATCGTGCTCGGTCCCCGCATCGGCAAGTTCGGCGCCGATGGCAAGCCGCGGGCCATCCCCGGCCACAACATCCCCATGGCCATCACCGGCTGCTTCATCCTGCTGTTCGGCTGGTTCGGCTTCAACGCTGCCTCCACCTTCGCTGCCACCGACATCCAGTTCGCCACGGTGGCAACCAACACCGCCATCGCCGGCGCCATCGGTGCCGTGGTGGCGATGTTCTACATCACCAAGCGCACCGGCAAGCCCGACCCCGGCATGATGGTGAACGGCATGCTCGCCGGCCTGGTGGCCATCACCGCCCCCTGCGCCTTCGTGTCGCCGTGGGCCGCCGTGGTGATCGGCGCCATCGCCGCCGTCATCGCCATCGAGGCCGTGTTCTTCCTCGAGCGCAAGGGAATCGACGACCCGGTGGGCGCCGTGGCCGTGCACGGCTTCTGCGGCACCTTCGGCGTGCTGACCGTCGGCCTCTTCGCCAACGGTGCGTACGGCGGCGCCGTGTTCGACGACGCCGGCGAGGTCCTGGTCCCTGGCTGGAACGGTTCCGCCGTCACCGGCGTGAAGGGCTTGTTCTACGGCGACGCCGGCCAGCTCGGTGCCCAGGCACTGGGTGCTCTGGTCATCTGGACCGTCATCTTCGGTATCTCGTTCGCCTTCTTCGCCATCCAGAACAAGGTCACCAAGGGTGGCATCCGGGTGAGCGAGGAAGACGAGGTCACCGGCCTCGACATCCCCGAGATGGGCGTCGCCGCCTACAACGACTGAGCATCCCATCGTGGCGGGAGCCAAGAGCTGAACGGTTCGCCGTTCATGCGCACGGGAGTCGGTTCGGTGGATGGATCCGACTCCCGGTAGGGGCAGTCCCCGGGTCGTGCGAGCAGTCGCCGGCCCGGGGGCGTTCCCCCAGCGTCCACACCGCATCCACGCCGAGATCGCCCATCTGGGCAGTGCCTACACTTCTCACCAGATCGAAAGGATCTGACCTCATGAAACTCATCACCGCAGTGATCAAGCCGTTCAAGGTCGACGACGTCAAGGACGCCCTGAAGGGTGCTGGCATCCAGGGCATGACCGTCAGCGAAGTGCGCGGCTTCGGCCGTCAGGGCGGCCACACCGAGACCTACCGTGGCGCCGAGTACAAGATCGACTTCGTGCCCAAGGTGCAGGTCGAGCTCGTCGTCGACGACACCATGGTCGACCAGGCCATCGACACCATCCGCCAGGCGGCCGCCACCGGCAAGATCGGCGACGGCAAGATCTGGGTCACGTCGGTCGAGCGCCTCGTGCGCATCCGCACCGGCGAAGAGGGCGGCGACGCCATCTAGTCGAGTTCAACTCGTCACGTTCGGTCGTCAGGCCGACAACGCCGCGATCAGCGCGGCACGAATTGCTTCGAAGTCGCCCGCCGGCACCCTGCCGGTGGGCGACTTGCGTGTGGTGACGTAGAACGCGTCGACCACCTCGTGACCGAGCGTGGCCACCACCGCCGAACGCACGTCGAGGTCGAGGGCAGTGAGCGCGTGCGACAGTCGGTACAGCACGGCCGGAGCGTCGGCGGCGCGCACCTCCACCACGGTGGTGGTGGCCGATGCCTCGTTGCTCAGCAGTACCTCGAGCCGCGCCGGGGCCGCGGCCAGCGGGCGACGCCGACGGGCACTGCGCAGACGGTGCTCGAGGCGGCTGTCGATGTCGATCTCGCCGGCAGCAGCGGCCCGTAGGTCGTGCTCGATGCGCTGCCAGTTGGGTAGCGCCGCATCGAGCTTCGCCACACGGAACTCGTCGACCGCCACCCCGTCGGCACCGGTTGCGGCCGAGGCACTCAGCACGTCGAGACCGTGCAACGCGAGCACACCGGCGATCTGCGCGAACAGGCCGGTGCGATCGCGGCTGGCGATGCGCAGCAGGTCGACGTCGCCCTGGTCGACGTGCTCGATGTGCATCGCGCCATCGGCCTCGACAAGCCGAGCAAGGTGCGCGAAGCGCGACGCGTCGGGCGCAGGAGGGGCCACCTGCCCGCCGTGCAGCACAGCGCGGGTGACCAGCACCAGTTCCTCGATGAGCGCCTGTTTCCAACTCGACCATGCGGCCGGTCCGGTGGCGCGGCTGTCGGCTTCGGTGAGGGCGGCCAGCAGGTCGAGGGTGTCCTTGTCGCCGACCGCCTCGGCCGCCAGCGCCGCCGTGCGCGGATCGCTGAGATCGCGTCGAGTAGCGGTCTCGGCCAGCAGCAGGTGGTGCTCGACCAGCGATCGAAGCGTTCGGATTTCGTCGTCGGGCAGACCCATGCGCGCGGCCACCGTGTCGACCAGTTCCATACCCACCTCGGTGTGATCGCCTGGGTAGCCCTTGCCGAGGTCGTGCATCAACGCGCCCAGCAGCAGCAGGTCGGGGCGGCTGACGGCGCGCACGTGCTCGGTGGCGTTGGCCACGGTCTGCAGCAGGTGGCGGTCGACGGTGTAGGTGTGGAACGCGTTGCGCTGCGGCAGGCTGCGCACCGCCCGCCACTCGGGCAGGTAGCGGCTGAACAACCCGTAGCGCTCGAGTGCCTCCACCGTGTGCACCAGCGGCTGGCCGGCGCCCAGCAGGCTGACGAACGCGCGCAGCGTGCGCTCGGTCCACACCTCCCCCGGTGGCACACCGCGGCTGGCCAGCAGGCGCAGCGCCCGGCCACCCAGCGGATAGCCGGCGTGCGCCGCGGCAGCGGCGTAGCGGAACACGAACGATGGCTCGTCGACCTCGGCGTCGGCGGCCACATGGGCCTCGTCGTCGATGACCACGACACCGGGGGCAAGGGTGGCCATCACGTGCGTGCGACTGGCAGCGCGACCGCCGGACCGGACGAGGCGCTCGACCCTGCGCCAGAACCGCTCGGTGGCCCATTCGATGGCGTGCGCCGCGCCGGCCAGGTTCAGCATCAGCGCATCGGCGTCGGCGAAGCCCATCGCTTCGGCCACCCGGTCCTGGTCCTGCAGCAGCAGCACGTTGCTGGGACGCCCGGTGGCACGGTGCAACTCACAGCGCGCTGCCAGCAGCAGCTCGGCAGGGCCGCCGAGGTCGTCGAAGGGATCCTCGAGGGCCGCTGTCACTTCGGAGCGGTCGACCCGCAGCGCCCAGCGGATCATGTCGTGGTCGCGAAGGCCACCCCGACCGTCTTTCAGGTCGGGTTCGAGCAGACTGGCGACATCGCCCAAGCGAGC
The DNA here is from genome assembly GCA_044238435.1 of Ilumatobacteraceae bacterium. GTDB lineage: Bacteria > Actinomycetota > Acidimicrobiia > Acidimicrobiales > Ilumatobacteraceae > VFMC01. The sequence goes on from JBIIDH010000109.1 coordinate 7,627, forward strand.
CCAGCGCTGCTGGCCCGACACGAGCAGCCGCTGCAGCCACACGAACGGACGCTTGCGCCACTGTTCGAGGGCGGCCCGCTGTACCTCGGCGGCCAACTCGGCATCGCCGGCGAGGCAGCGCACCGCAAGGATCGAGGTGGCCGTATCGAGGTCGTCGCTCGCCAACTGCAGCAGCGTCTTCGGCGAATGGGCGGCCTGGCCGAGCTTCAGGCCGGCGTCCCACATCGGGTACCAGAGCCGTTCGGCGACCTCTCGCACAGCAGCGTCGGCAGCTTTGTGCGGATGCAACAACACCACGTCGATGTCGCTGCCCGGTGTGAGGGTGCCGCGCGCGTAGCCGCCGGTGGCGAGCAGCGCCCACCCGGCGGGCAGGTCGGCCGCCAGGCTCTCGAACCACGAGTCGGCCTGCTGCGACAACCGACGCGCGAGCCCGCGCCCGGCCAGATCGGGGTCGCCGATCAGCTGGGCGCGGACCCGCTTGATGGTTGCAGCGTCGACAGGCCTCACGAGACCGTCAGATCGCCTCGCTGCCGGATTCGCCGGTGCGGATGCGCACCAGTGACTCGACCGTGGTGACCCAGATCTTGCCGTCGCCGATCTTGCCGGTGCGGGCAGCCTCGGCGAGCGTCTCGGCGACCTGGTCGACCTGGGCGTCGTCGACGACGATCTCGAGGCGCACCTTCGGCACGAAGTCGATCTGGTACTCGGTGCCGCGGTACGTCTCGGTGTGGCCACCTTGGCGGCCGAACCCACGTACCTCGCTGACGGTCATGCCCTCGACGCCGGCGCTGCGCAGCGCAGTCTTCACGTCGTCGAGCTTGAAGGGCTTGATGATCGCTGTGATGAGTTTCATGTCGGTTCTCCTGTTCCGCAGTTCAGTGCAGTCCGCCGCCGTGGTAGGCGGTCTCGGCGTGCAGGGCGAGGTCGAGTCCGGTGCGCTCGGCTTCGTCGTCGACGCGCACACCGATGGTCTTCTTCAGCACGATCATGATCACCAGCGTGATCACGAACGACCAGACGATGGCCGCTCCGTTGGCCAGTGCCTGCTCGAGCAGCAGGCTCGCGCCGCCACCATAGAAGATGCCCTCGGCGAAGGTGCCGCCGAAGAACTCGGGGTTGGCGAAGAACCCGATGAGCAGCGAGCCCACCAGACCGCCCACGAAGTGCACACCCACCACGTCGAGCGCGTCGTCGTAGCCCGCCTTGGTCTTCAGCTTCACTGCGTAGCAGCACACCACCCCGGCGATGAGGCCGATGTAGATCGGGCTCATCCCCGACACGTAGCCAGCGGCGGGGGTGATGGCGACGAGGCCTGCCACGATGCCCGACGCAACGCCGAGGTTGGTCGGGTGCCCGTCGCGGATCCACTCGACCAGCATCCAGGCCAGTCCTGCCGCCGCCGCGGCCAGGAACGTGTTCATGAACGCCTGCACGGCCTGGCCGTTGGCCGCGAGCGCCGAGCCGGCGTTGAAGCCGAACCAACCGAACCACAAGATGCCGGTGCCGATCATGACCAGCGGCATGCTGTGCGGCGGATGGCCTTCCTGCGGCCAGCCCTTGCGCTTGCCGAGCACCAGCACCGCGGCGAGGGCAGCGATACCAGCGTTCACGTGGATGGCAGTGCCGCCTGCGAAGTCGATCGAGCCGCGCTGGCCGAGCCAACCGCCGTAGACCCACTTGAACACGGGCACGTACACGAGCAGCGACCACACCGGCACGAAGACGGCCCAGGCCGAGAACTTCATCCGGTCGGCCACGGCGCCCGAGATGAGTGCCGGCGTGATGGCGGCGAACATGCCGAGGAACGCCACCGACGCAAGCGTCGTCCCGCCGTCCTCGCCGGTGATGGCCAGATCCTTCAGGAACGCGGCGTCGAAGTTGCCGATCCAGCTGTTGTTCACGGCGGTCGGGCCGTACGCCAGCGAATAGCCGACGATGACCCACACGAGCGGCACCATCAGCAGGCAGTAGAAGTTCATCATCAGCATGTTCAGCACGTTGCGTGTGCGGTCCATGCCGCCGTAGAAGAAGGCGAGGCCAGGGATCATGAACAGCACCAGGGCTGCCGATACCAGGACCCACGCCACATTGCCGCTGTCCATAGGGGCTCCTTGTCGTAGGGGGTGGATGGTTGGGTGGATGGTTGGGAAACGCAGGACGCCGAACGCTCCCGAAATACTGTTTCCGATCTGTTTCGAGGGTGGTGCCGCTTCGTGAACAGCGCCGCCGCCGGACAAGAGCGCGCCATCGCGTCACCACTAGAGTCCGCCCCATGACGATCACCGAGCCCGCCGCACCTGCCACCACGCGCTGGACCGCGCAGTGGAAGGAGCTCTACGCCGAGGTCATCACCACCGGGCTCTGCACCGGCTGCGCCGGGTGCGTGGTCACCTGTCCGCACGACGTGATCGGCTACGAGCACGAAGAGGGCAAGTACAAGCCGTTCCACCTCGAAGAAGAGCTCGGCCTCGACAACTGCCTGCACGGCGAGAAGGGCTGCACCACCTGCACCCGCGCCTGCCCCCGCTTCCGTGCGTGGGAGCCGGCCGCCGACATGCACCTGTTCGGCCGTGTGCGCGAGCCCGACGAGATGGCCGGTGTGTGGCGCCAATTGCTGCTCACCCGCGCCGCCGACACCGAGGAGCACGAAAAGGGCCAGGACGGCGGCTTCGTGTCGGCCATGTTGAACTGGCTCCTGCAGCACGACTACATCGAGGCCGCGCTGGTGAGCGGTGTCGAGCCCGACGATGCGTGGAAGGCCAAGCCGGTCGTGGTCACCAACCGCGACGAGGTGCTGGCCACCGCAGGCAGCCGCTACACCTACTGCGCCAATCCGCTGGCACTGCGCGAGGCGAAAGAGCGGGGCTTCAGCCGCCTCGCCCTGGTGGGCATGGGCTGCCAGACCTCGTCGCCGCCCGTCATGTGGGACCGCAAGGCCGGCAAGGTGTCCAAGCCGTTCCTGTTCAACATCGGCCTGCTCTGCTCGAAGACCTTCGACGACGCCATCTTCCCCGAGCTGTTCGAGGCCAAGTACGGCCTGAAGAAGCAGG
>JBIIDH010000202.1:0-2974 GCA_044238435.1 Ilumatobacteraceae bacterium
CGCCTCTGGTCTCGCGCCCTCGGGCACCCGACCGTCGTCCATCGCACCGCTCTCGCCGCCACGGGCCCCGGTCGCGCCGGTGAGGTGCTGGCGCGGTTCGCTGCCAATGCGCTGCGACCCGACGATCTCGGCCCGGCTGAGGCGCTGTTCGGCATGGCCTCACGACTCGCTCGCTTCGCGCCCGACGCCTGAGCGCCGCCGCACGTCGAGGGGGGTGGTGTCAGCCGAGACCGGCGAGCAGCGACGCGGGTGCGTCGCGCAGCGCCGAGGTGGCCGGCGACTCGGGCAGCGAGGCACACGCCTCGACGGCACGGTCGGCCCATTCGCGTGCGGTGCCCAGCGCCGACTCGATACCGCCGTGCGCCCGCACGATCTCGAGTGCCTTCTCGCGCTCGGCAGAACCGAGCGGTCGACCGAGGATGTCGAGCAGCGAGGCGGCCGCGATGCCACCGCTCTGCAGCGTGCGCAGCACCGGCAGGGTGTAGACGCCCTCCACCATGTCGTGCCCGGCGGGCTTGCCCAACTGGTCGTCGGTGGCGGTGACGTCGAGCAGGTCGTCGACGATCTGGAACACCATGCCGAACGACTCGCCGTACTCGGTGAGGGCGTCGACCAACGACCGGTCGAGGCCGGCGACGATGGCGCCGATGCGTGCCGAGGTGGCGTACAGCGATGCGGTCTTGCCGGCGATGGAGGCGAGGTACGAGCTCTCGGGACGGGCCACGTTGTAGGTGTGGCGCAACTCCTCGATCTGGCCCTCGCACAGCCGTCCGATGGTGCGGGCCAGGAGCGCCGCCACCTCGGTGCCGAGCGACGCCGCGATCTCCGACGCCCGCGACAGCAGGAAGTCGCCGGCGAGGATGGCCTGCAGGTTGCCCCACTTCGCGTTCACCGTCTCGACGCCACGGCGGGTGGGCGCCTCGTCCATGACATCGTCGTGGTACAGCGAACCGGTCTGCACCAACTCGCAAGCGATACCACCTTGCACTGCATCGTCGGTGGCCGGGCCACCCGCCACCTGTGCGGCGACGAGGCTGAGCACCGGCCGCAAGCGCTTGCCGCCGGCGACGATGAGGTGCGAGGCGATCTCGTTCAGGTAGGCGTCGGGCGTACGCACCGACGCGACGAGGGCAGCCTCGATGCGCTCGAGGTCGGCGGTCATGCCGTTGAGCGTGAAGAAGGGCAGCGCTGCCACGCGCAGCAGGCTAGGACAGGATCGCGGCCCACCACGAATGACAGGGCCTGATTGTTGTGGTCGCCTCCGTCACATGCGTCACGCTGCGTGGTGGGTCGAGGGGGCCGAATGGACCCTCGCGTGTGCCGAACGTCGGGTCGTTCTGCCACGTTGCATCTCGCCACCGCCGGTACACTTCCGCCATGTTTGAACGCTTCACCGATCGGGCTCGGCGAGTGGTGGTGCTGGCACAGGAGGAAGCGCGTCTCCTGAACCACAGCTACATCGGCACCGAGCACATCCTGCTCGGCCTGATCCACGAGGGTGAAGGAGTCGCCGCCAAGGCACTCGAGTCCCTCGGCATCTCGCTCGAGGCCGTGCGCAGCCAGGTCGAGGAGATCATCGGCCAGGGCGGCTCGTCGCCGTCGGGCCACATCCCCTTCACGCCTCGCGCGAAGAAGGTGCTCGAGTTGTCGCTGCGCGAAGCGCTGCAGCTCGGTCACAACTACATCGGCACCGAGCACATCCTGCTCGGCCTCATCCGCGAGGGCGAGGGCGTCGCCGCCCAGGTGCTCGTGAAGTTGGGCGCCGACCTCAGCCGTGTGCGCCAGCAGGTCATCCAGTTGCTGTCGGGCTACCAGGGCACCGGCGGCAAGCCGGGCGAGTCGGCCGCAACCGGAGCCGCCCCTGCAGGCGCTCCGAAGGAAGACGCCGGCGACAAGGGCGGCAGCCAGGTGCTCGACCAGTTCGGTCGCAACCTCACCCAGTTGGCCCGCGAGAAGAAGCTCGACCCGATGATCGGCCGCGACCGCGAGCTCGAGCGCGTCATGCAGATCCTCAGCCGCCGCACCAAGAACAACCCGGTGCTCATCGGCGAGCCGGGCGTCGGCAAGACCGCCATCGTCGAAGGCCTCGCCCAGCGCATCGTCTCGAACGACATCCCCGACACGTTGCGCAACAAGCAGCTCTACACCCTCGACCTGGGCGCACTCGTCGCCGGCAGCCGCTACCGCGGCGACTTCGAGGAGCGCCTGAAGAAGGTGCTGAAGGAGATCAAGACCCGCGGCGACATCGTGCTGTTCATCGACGAGATCCACACCCTCGTGGGTGCGGGTGCCGCCGAGGGCGCCATCGACGCCGCCTCCATCCTGAAGCCGATGCTGGCCCGTGGCGAACTGCAGACCATCGGCGCCACCACCATCGACGAGTACCGCAAGCACCTCGAGAAGGACGCCGCCCTCGAGCGCCGATTCCAGCCGGTGAAGGTGGAAGAGCCCACCATCGCCCACACCATCGAGATCTTGAAGGGTGTGCGCGACAAGTACGAGGCGCACCACCGGGTCACCATCACCGACCAGGCCATCGTCGCCGCGGCCAACCTGGCCGACCGCTACATCAGCGATCGCCATCTGCCCGACAAGGCCATCGACCTCATCGACGAGGCCGGAAGCCGCCTGCGCATCAAGCGCATGGGCACCCCGCCCGATCTGAAGGAGATCGAGACCAAGCTCACCGATGTGCAGGAGGCCAAGAAGCGCGCCGTCGAAGAACAGCGCTTCGAAGAGGCCGGCCGCCTGCGCGACCAGGAGAAGTCGCTCCTCGAGGAGAAGGCCGCCAAGGAGGCCGACATCAAGGCCAGCGGCGTCGATCTGTTCGACGAGGTCGACGAAGAGGCCATCGCCGAGGTGCTCAGCATCTGGACCGGCATCCCGGTGTACAAGCTCACCGAGGAAGAGACCCAGAAGCTGCTCAACATGGAAGGCGAGCTGCACAAGCGCATCATCGGCCAGGAAGACGCCA
>JBIIDH010000110.1:0-10672 GCA_044238435.1 Ilumatobacteraceae bacterium
TCGAGCACTGGGACGGCACGGTGGCCGAGTTGCTCGACACGATGTTCGACCCCACGGTCGACTTCGACGACCTGCGCTGGATCAAGTCGCAGTGGAAGGGCAAGTTCGTCGTGAAGGGCATCCAGACACTCGACGACGCCAAGGCCGTGGTCGACATCGGTGTCGACGGGATCGTGCTGTCGAACCACGGCGGCCGCCAGCTCGACCGTGCCCCGATCCCGTTCCACCTGCTGCCCGAGGTGGCTCGTGAGGTGGGCCGCGACACCGAGGTGGTCGTCGACACCGGCATCATGTCGGGCGCCGACATCGTCGCTGCTGTCGCCCTCGGTGCCCGCTTCACCCTGGTGGGCCGCGCCTACCTGTACGGCTTGATGGCCGGTGGCCGAGCCGGGGTCGACCGCACCATCGAGATCCTGCGCGACGAGATCGTGCGCACGATGAAGCTGCTGGGTGTGTCGAGCCTCGACGAACTCGAGCCCCGCCACGTCACCCAACTCGTCCGCATGGTGCCCGTCCCCCGCTGACCGCGGTCGGTGCGGGGTGCACCAGGTCTCAGGCAGGTCGGTGGATCGCCTCGAGGAGTGGGCCGATGTCGTCGAGGTCGGCCACCCCGTCGACCAGCGACTTGAGGTGCCGCGCCCGCTCGTCGCCCAGTGCTGCGGGAACGAGCTCACCCCACTTCACGTCGAGTTCGGCGGGTGACAGGGGTTCCTCGGCGTCGCCGCGCGCCCGCATCGACGGCGAGGCGATGGTGCGGCCGTCGGCCAGTGTCACCTCGACCGATGCCCACCGTTCGTGCGGGAACCGGGCCTCGGCGGTGGGGTCGACGACGAGTTCGATCCTGGAGGCGAGATCGAGCACCCGGGGGTCGACCAGTCCGTCGCCGTCGATGCGGTGGGGGCCGAGGTCGCCGTGCACCAGCATCGCGGCGACCGGGAACGGCAGGCTGTACTGGGCCTCCTCGGTGGAGCGCGGGTGGGCGTGGGCCAGCCGGCAGCCCGCAGCGAACGTGGCGACGGTGATGCGGTCGACCTGGTCGAGCGCGAAGCCGGGCTGGCCGGCGCACCAGCGGGCGGCTTCGATGGCCGGCTGCGCCCAGCGGCACACCGGGTACGCCTTGATGTACTGCTCGTGGATCCGCCACAGCGAGCCGAGGTCGGCCCACACGTCGGCAACGGAATCGAGGGCGATGGTCTCGGGCCGCGATGCGGTGAAGCCGAGCTGGGCGAGGTCGATGCTCTGCACACCGATCTGGGCGCCCCAGCACGAGCCGTCTTTCACCATCGTCGGTTCGTCGATGCAGCGCATCATCAGGCCGCGCGGCGACGAGAACTCGGCGATGCCGAACGCCTGCCCGAGTCGGTCGACGTCGATGTCGCTGTGCCGTGCTGCCGCTGCTGCGGCGGCGATGCAGTTCCACGACCCCGACGTGAAGTAGTCGGCCGCCGTGCGGTGGCTGGCGATGCCGGCGCGGATGCCGATCTCGTACCCGACGACCAGGGTGGCCAGCAGCGCCCGCCCGGAGACGGGCTGCCGGCTGCGGTCGATGGCGGCGAGGGCAGCGGGCAGCACGGCGACCCCGGTGTGGCCCTTGGTCAGCACATGACCGTCGTGCGCGTCGAACGAGTCGATCGTGGCCGCGCCGGCGAAGGCGGCCAACGCCGGGTCGACGCGGTCGGAGCCACCGAACAGCACTCGGGCGCCGTCGGGTCGTGGGCCCGACCGAGCAGCGAGCGTGCGGCTGATGGTGGCCATCGCAGTGCCGCTGCCGGACGCGGCCGTCGCGACGAGGTCGCGGAGAAACTGCCCGGCGGCCTCGATCGCTGCGTCTGGGAGATCGTCGGGCGATGTGGCCAGCGCGAAGTGCGCCACGGTGTTCAGCACGTCGGCAGGTGTCGCCGACGGCCGATCATCGCGTGTGGAGGACGGCGTACGTTCGGTCACGGGGGCGAATGTAGCGGAGGTGCTTCGTGGCGGTGCTGGGGCACCGAGGGTGTCACGAAGACGCTGCGTGGCGGGCGGCGAGGTGGCCGAACGTGATGGCCAACCCCACGGTGGCGCCACCCGCCCAGTACGCGTGCGCCGATGGGAAGCCCGCGCAGTTGCCGGCGGCGTAGAGGCCCGGAATGGGCGCGCCGTCGACCGTCAGGACGCGGCCGTTCGGGTCGATCGCCGGGCCACCCTTGGTGTCGAGCGTGGCCGGGGCGAGCACGATGGCGTGGTACGGACCCGTCGCCGAGAAGCGATACATCGCCGGGTTCTTGTCGTTCCCGGGCCGCGGTGGCCCGTTGCGGAACAGTTCGATCGGCGACGCACCGCGGGCGAACGCTCGATCGACACCGTGGTCGGCGTCGTCGCTGAAGTCGTCGATCGTCTCGGCAAGGGTGGATGCGAACGAGGGCGCCAGGCGGATTCCTGCCGACACCTCGGCAGGCGCGGTGGCGAGTCGTTCGGCGAGTGCGGTGGCGAGTTCGGCGAGCGTCTGCCCGCTGACGATGTGGGGAGGGTTCTCGCCGGGCAGCGGAAGCGGGTTGCCGCTCTTGCCGTCGGCGAACAGTCGCGCAGTCTCGTGGTCGAACACCATGAACAGGCGGAGGTTGGGATACTCGGCGGTTGCCGGGTCCCAGCGCAGGAACACCGACGCCAGTTCGTTGTAGGCGAGCTTCTCGTTGGTGACTCGCCGGCCAGCGCGATCGACGAGGATCATGCTGTCGCCGCGGAGGGCGAAGATGTTCGTCGTGAACGCTTCGGGGTCGGCGACGAGTGGCTCGATCGGTGCTGGGGCCATCCACGCCCCACTCATGTTGTGCAGGCGCGCACCGAGGCGTTGGCCGATGCGGACGAAGTCGCCTTCCGAGCCGGGGCTCGCACCACCGTGACGCAATGGCACGGTGAAGAAGTCCCGAAGGAGATCCTCCGCATGAGTGAAGCCGCCGGTGGCGAACACCACGCCGCGTCGTGCCTCGATCCGTCGCTGCCCTTCGGTGACGACGCCGCGGACCGCGCCCGTCGCGTCGCGCACGACATCAGACACCCTGCAGTTGAGCTCGATGCGCACGCCCAGCCGTCGGGCTGTCGCGGCGAGGTCTTCGACCAACTCTCTTCCCGTGAGCTGGTCGGGTCGCTCGCGGCCCCGCGAGACGATCACGCGACCGTATGGGGCAACGTTCTCGGGAAGTTCGGCGAAGTAGTCGGGTGCTCGGTCGAGCATCACCGGATCGATCGCTCCCGCGTGGACGAGCTCGTCGAGCGCCTCGGACGCATGGTCGTAGAACGCGGCGAGCATGGTGTGCTCGTCGGGCGGGAGGCCCAACGTGGCGTCGTCCGGGTCGTAGCGATCGGGTCGGTTCAGCCGTGCCATGTACCGCAGGGCGTCGTCGCGAGGATCGTCGATGCCTGCGTCGCGCATCAGACGGTGGTTCGGGACCCAGATCCAGGTGCCCGAGCGTGCCGTCGTGCCTCCGATGACCGCTCGCTTCTCGAGCATCACCACGTCGAGGCCGGCCCGAGCGCCGGTGATGGCCGCCGAGAAGCCGGCTGCGCCGGTGCCGACGACGATCAGGTCTGCCTCGTCGGCCGGCATGGTGCCGTCGTGCTCAGGCATCAGCAGGTAGGTCGATCTCGAGTTCGCGCACGATGACCCGCTCGAGGCGCGAGACGTGCGCCATCGTGTCGGCGCGCACATCCGTCGCGACGGGACGCGAGTACGCCGCATTCAGCGCGTCGTCGTCGTCGAACCACTGCTCTGCGACGCCGTCCCACTCGCAGTCGGCAACCGGCTTGCCGGCGAGGTCGTCGGCGCGGGAGATGTTCACCACGTAGCGGCGCAGGCCCGGTGCAGCGCGTGCCACCGGCACATGCCGTTCCAGCCACCACTCCTCGAACTCCTCCGGGCTGAGGTGTTCAGCACGCTTCAGGAACCACACGATCTTGACCATCCGGACCTCCCAAGAATCCCGAAGCGCCGATCGTATACGATCTCACGACGCTGGCGAACCGCCCGTGCCCCACTGGGCGATCTCGGCAGCGGCGTCGAGGCCGTGTTGACGGAAGGCTCGGCCCACCTCGTCGGCATCGGGTCGCTTGCCCAGCAGCGCCACGAGTCGCTGATGTTCCGCCGTGGCGTGGCCGATGCGCTGCGGCTGGTGCTCGAAGACGTTCCGGAGGGTGTCCATCCGCACGTAGGCCGTCTCGACGAGCACCACGAGCAGCCGGTTCGGGCAACGCGCGTGCATCACGGCGTGGAACGCCCGGTCGCATCGACGGGCCTCCTCGAGGTCTCCCGCTGCTTCTGCAGCGCGCAGCAACGTGTTCTGACGGCGCATCGTGGTGAGGTCGGCGCGCTGCAGGTGTGGTGCCGCGAGCCGGGCGATCTCGCCCTCCAGCAAGGCGGCAGCTTCGATGGCCTCACCCAGTTGCCGCTCGTCGAAATTGGGCACGCGAGCGCCGGCCCAGCGGGTGAACTCCACCAGGCCTTCGGCCTCGAGCCGACGGAGCGCCTCGCGAACGGGCACGACGCTCATCTCCAGCTCGGCACCCACATCGGGCAGGACGATCCGGTCTCCGGGGCGGTACGTGCCGTCGAGGAGGCGAAGCCGGATCAACTGATACGCCCGCTCGGACTTCGACTCGAGCACGCGCCGACCCTAGCCGCCGAGGCGGTCGTCAGGTCGAGCAGCGGGATCTGGAAGGCTCGGCCCCTCGAAGGCGACCGCAGGCGTCAGGACTGTTCGGCGGACGCCGCGGCCCTGGCCGGGAGGAACCGCAGGGCGAGCAGCGACCCGACCAGCGCGACAACGGACGTGACGAGACATGCCGTTCCGAATCCGTGCATGAACGCTTCGCTGACTGCGTCGAGCGTCTGTGCTCGTGCCGCCGGGGGCGCCTGCTGGCTGACGGCGTAGGCCGCACCGACGGAGTCCTGGGCCTGAGCGAGCGCGCTGTCCGGCAGCGAGTCGGCAAGGCCCGGCACGCCGCGGAACAGTTCGGCGAGCCGAGGCGAGTACAGGCTCAAGAACACCGACCCGGTGACTGCCACGCCCAGCGTGCCACCCACCTCCCGTGAGATGTCGTTCACCGCGGAGCCCACACCCGCCTTGCTGCGGGGGAGAGAGCCCATCACCGCTTCGGTGCTGGGCGACGTCACCAACGACAACCCGTTGGCCATGAACAACATCGCGATCACGATCGGACCCCAGTACGCAGTGTCGGCGCCGACGCGGCTCATGATGAAGAACCCGATCGACATGTTGAGCAGACCGAGCGCCACGATGCGCGTGGTGCCCCAACGCAACGCGGCTCGAGCGGCGAGCGGTGCTGTCACCCCGGCACCGATAGCGAACGGGAGCGTCCTCAGACCCGACTCAAACGGGTCGTAGCCGCGAACGAACTGGAAGTACTGGGTGACGAGGAATGTGAATCCGAAGAGGCTGAAGAACGCGATGCCGATCGAACCGGTCGCTGCACTGAAGCGGGCGTTGCGGAAGAACCTGACGTCGAGCAACGGGTCGTCACGACGCGATTCGTACCGGATGAACAGCACCAGCGCCGAGATCGCGATGGCGAATCCCGCGGTGCTCTTGGCGCTGCCCCAGCCCCAGTGCGGCGACTCGATCACTGTGAACACGAGTACGCCGACCGCGACAACCGACAGGATCAGGCCGGCGACGTCGAACCGGCCGCGATGCTCGTCGCGCGACTCCGGGATGAGGAAGCGACCCACCACCAGGGCCAGCGCCACGATCGGGATGTTCACGAGGAACACCGAACCCCACCAGAAGTGCTCGAGGAGGAATCCCCCGACCACCGGGCCGAATGCGACTGCCATGCCCGACACGGCCGACCACAGGCCGATCGCCTTGGCCCGCTCGACCGGATCGACGAACAGATTGGTGATGATGGCGAGCGTCGCGGGAAACACGAGGGCGGCGCCGATGCCCATCGCGCCGCGCCACAGGATCAACTCGTTCGCGGAGCCAGCGAACGCGCCGAAGCCACTGAAGATCGCGAAGAGGACCAGGCCGATCTGCAGTACCCGCTTTCGACCCAACCGGTCGCCCAAGCCGCCGCCTGCGAGCAGCAGACACGCGAACACGAGCGCGTACGCATCGACGATCCACTGCAGCGAGGTGACCGATGCATCGAGTTCCTTCTGGAGTGTGGGGAGCGCGACGTTCACGATCAGGTTGTCGACGACGACCAGGAACACACTGGCGCTGAGGACAGCGAGTACCCACCAGCGGCGTTCGTACGCGCGCTGGTGCTGCTCCGATACGTGGGCGGTGTGGGAGGCGGCAAGCGACATGCTTGACAGTGTCTACGCGTGGACTTGACGTTGTCAAGCACCTACGCTGTCGCCATGTCCGTCCAGCGATCAGTCCTCGATGCCGCGCTCGAGATCATCGCTCTCGACGGGCCCGACGCGGTGTCGATGCGCGAGGTGGCTCGGCGCGCCGGTGTGAGCCATCAGGCGCCCTACCACCACTTCTCCGACCGGGCCGGCATCTTCGCCGCGATCGCCACCGAGGGATTCCAGACGCTTGCCAACGAGTTCCAGGCGGTGATGGCCGACAGCGTCAATCCGTCACGGAGTTGCTTCGCCGCCTATGTGCGACTTGCGATGGATCACCCCGGTCACTTCCGCGTGATGTTCCGGGCCGATCTGAGCGGCGTCCTCACACACGAAGGCGCCGCTGCTGCGGCCGACTCCGCGTTTGGCGAGTTGCTCGAGATGGTGGCGCGCATCACCGGGCGGCCTGCCGATGGGGTCGCGTCGTTCACCTGGGCATCGCTGATGTGGTCGAGTGCCCATGGCTTCGCCACGTTGCTCATCGACGGTCCGCTCGCCTGTCGGCTCCCGCCTGGCGTCACCGTCGAGGAACACATCGACGACGTGGTGGGGCTCATGGGTGAGATGGTCGAGCGTCAGGCGGCATCGATGGGGTTGGTGCCCGGGCACTGAGTTGCTGTCGCCCCCTGTCAGGGTCGACGGGTACCCCGTGCGCACGTAGATGCGGAGCTGCTCGCCTCCGGCGAACTCGCGGTCGAGGCGGTACAGGCGGTGGTCGGAGGCACCTCTACCGAGGGGAACGATGCCTCCGTTCAGACACAGGTCTCGGGGAGAGATCATCAGCGGCTGAACCAGCCGTTGATGTCGGCGACGATGTCGGTGGGTGTGTTGCTGTAGAAGCAGATGTGGCCGGTGGGTGAGACGGGGACGATGACGGCGTTGGCGATGGTTTGGTCTGTGGTGAAGTTGAGGTTGGAGACCAGGGTGCGGTTGTTGCAGGGGTAGACGGTGATGAAGCCTGGTGCGTTGCCGTTGGTGGTGGTGACGTTGAGGGAGACGGCGCTGACGCCGTTGGCTGGGACGAGGTCGCTGAGGTCGGTGATGTGGACTTGGAGTGGGTTGTCGGGGCCGACTTTGGTTTTGGTGACGGTGCGCAGTGAGTTGGGGCTTTCGTCGGGGCGGGTGTCGAAGACTCGTTGGGGTCCTACGGCGGTGAACCCTGCGATCACCGACCGCGCCGACTCGAGTCGGTCGTAGGCGCCGTCGAATCGACGCCAGATCGCCGTGAGATTGCCAACCGGGTCAACGGTGAGTTGCGGCTCGGGGTATTGGCCGGATCCGAGGCCGCTCGGAACCGAGACGCTCAGTCGTTCAGGGTCTGACCAGGTGCCTGCGTCGGGGTCGAAGCGGGCGAGGTCAGCCATCGATCGGTAGCCATCAGAACCGATCCAGATGACGGCCGCCCGGCCGGCATCGTCGATGATGGCGGTTGGTTGAACCCCGGTCTCCGCGCTGCGGGTCAAGAGGGTCGGTGGGCCCCACGTGGAACCGCTCGAGTCCCTGAGCGCAGCTGCGACCACCGACGCGCCCGCCCACTGGGACCACGACGCCACGGCATCCCCTGATGCGTTCACTGCGACGGACGATCCGTGGGCGTATTGGTTGGACGAGATGGTGACGGCCTGGTCCCAGGTACCGAGCGAGGCGGTGTAGCGCGAGGACTGGATGCCGACGCCTGCCTGTAGCCAGGTCGTGGTCACGTCACCGTTGGCTGCCGCAGCCACCTGTGGATCCGGGCCGAAGAACGACAGAGCCGTCGGGTCGGAGATCGGTTCCGCTGCTGACCAGGTTCCTGCCGATGCGGTACTCCGTGCCGCGTAGACGGTGCCGATCAGTTGGTTGTTGAGGGAGGGGAGTTGCGCCCACACGACGGTTGCGGTTCCCGACGAGTCCATCGTCACCCGCGGCGATCGACCTTCACTCCCCGCAGCTGCGAGATCGATCGGCGTCGACCAGGTCATCGATGCGGCCGAGAACCTCGCTGCCTGGATCCGACCGTCGGCTCGTAGCCAGGCCGCCACGGCGTTTCCTGTCGAATCCCCTGCGATGGAGGCATTCGTCACGATCATCGAGGTGGTGTCGGGACCCGAGATGTCCAGTGGGGCGCTCCACCGCCCGGCGAGGTGATCGAACCGGGCAGTCCGAACGATATGGGGTCCGAGGGTTCCGCTGTCCCACACCGCCAGCGCGTCGCCGAGCGCATTCACGACGATCTGGGCGCCGCCGGAAAGGGAACCCACACTGTCGAGCGTCGTTGGCGTGCTCCAGGCGCCATTCGTGACGGAACGACGGGCGACGCTGATGCCGGAGCCGGAGATCCAGGTGGCGAAGACATCACCCGATGGGCCGGTGGAGAGGTGCGGTGTCACGGCATCCGTCGATGGTGCAGAGATCGTGACGACTGGGGTCCATGCCGACGGTGTCGACGCGCCGGCTGTCGTGAGTGGACCGGTGGCAGTCCACATCGGCGCGCAGAGAGCGATGGCCAGAGTCACTCGGAACCAGGTCGATTGCGCGGCCATCAGGTACCTCCCAGCGGTTCGGCTGCCGGACGGCACAATGGAGTCCGTTCTGGGGGGCTTTCGACGGCCACTCGCCCCTTCTCGCTGCGGCCGTTCGGGCTCCTTTGCTCGAGTCGTCGGTCCCGGTCGCTCGGATGTCAGGTCGAGCACTCGACGAGCGGGGACTGCGCACTGGTCTCAGCTGGCGAGGATGAGCCAGGTGTCGGGGTCGACCAGGCGCCCCATGTGCACGTCGATGCGCAGTTGCTCGCCCTCGGCGAACTCGCGGTCGAGGCGGTAGAGGCGGTTGCCCCAGCTGGTGACGGGGCCGAGGGGTGAGGTGGACAGCACGGTGTCGTCGTCGAACACGGCCTCGAACCAGATGCACGTGCCGTCGACGATCATGTCGGCCGACGCCGTGCGCTCGACGACGAAGTCGGTGGGCAGCGAATCGGCACCCGCCAGCGTGTCGAGGTCGAACTCGACGATCGGGGTCGGCGTGCCGAAGGTGGCCGCCACCGACCCGGGCCGCAGCCAGGTCTGCTCGTTGCGGCCGGTGTGGTAGCGGGCGGCGATGTCGGACTCGCGCATCGGGCCGAGATCGATGCCGTCGGGCAGGTCGATGTTCCAGAAGCGGCGCACTCGCATCGACTCGTGCAGAGTGACGGGCTCGACGAAGAGGCGGAACTTCGCCGGCAGGATGCGACCGTGCGGCCGCAGGAACCGGTCGCGCACGTCGAGCAGGTTCTCGAGCATGTTCTCGTTGAACAGCTCGTCGCCCATCTGCTCGTGGAGGACGACATCGACCCGTTCAGGCGGGGTGAACTCGCGGCTGTTCGCCTGCACGAACTCGATGTTGGTGAAGCCGTTGTGCCGGCCGATCTCGCGAGCGATCTCGATGAAGTCGGAGTGCTCGACTGCGTACACCTTCTTCGCGCCGGCGCGGCTGGCCATGAATGCCAGCAGGCCCGTGCCGGTGCCGAGGTCGACCACCACATCGCCCGGTCGCACGTTGCGCCGGATGCCACGGTGGTACGCCTGCACCCGGACGGAGTCGCTGAGCATCTCCTCGTGCTCGGCCAGGCCGGCGAAGTTGGTCTCGTTCATGAGGTCGTAGACGACGCTCATCAACCGATCGCTCGACGCCACCCGAGCCGCAGCGAAGCCCAGCGCCGATCGAAGCGCCTTGTTCGCGGCCTGACCCACCCGAGTGCTCATCGCAGTGAGGCTACGGCGAGCGGCGCGGTCGTGGCCCGGTCGCCGGGCGAACCGGTCCGGTCACCACGGATCCACGCCGATCAGCTGATGCGGGTGACGCCGTCGGCGATGGCGGCGGCCGATACGGCCGGGGCCACGCGCTGGACGACGGAGCGATCGAACACCGACGGCACGACGAAGGTGGGCGACAGTTCGGCATCGGTGACCGACTCGGCGATCGCGATGGCGGCGGCGAGCTTCATGTTCTCGGTGATGTCGGTGGCGTTCACGTCGAGCGCGCCGCGGAACAGGCCCGGGAACGCAAGCACGTTGTTGATCTGGTTCGGGTAGTCGCTGCGGCCGGTGGCCATGACGGCGGCGAGGCCGTCGGCCTGTTCGGGTCGGATCTCGGGGTCGGGGTTCGCCATCGCGAACACGATCGGGTCCTTGGCCATGTTGCGCAGATCGGCGGCGGTGATGAGGCCGGGCCCGCTGACGCCCACGAACACGTCGGCACCGTGCATCACGTCGCTGATCGAGCCCATCTTGCGCGACGGGTTGGTGTTCTCGGCGAACCACTGCTTGGCGGCGTTGAGGTCGCTGCGACCGGCGTAGATGGCGCCGG
>JBIIDH010000032.1:0-33688 GCA_044238435.1 Ilumatobacteraceae bacterium
CCACGACGCACCCGCCCACGACGCACCAGCCCACGACGCACCAGCCCACGACGCACCAGCCCACGACGCACCAGCCCACGACGCACCAGCCCACGACGCACCAGCCCACGACGCGCCAGCCCACGACGCACCAGCCCACGACGCACCAGCCCACGACGCGCCAGCCCACGACGCGCCAGCCCACGACGCGCCAGCCCACGACGCGCCGTTCCAGGGCGTACCCAGGATCGTCACCTCACCCTGCAGCACGGTGCCGTTGATCAGCAGGTGCGCACTGCCACGGCTGGCTTCGAGCGAACCGAGCCCCGTCGACATCGGCCAGTTCTGGGTTGCTTGCGGGGTCGCTGTCGTGGCTGCCTCGGCCACGTCGAGCAGTCCGCTCCCAGAGAACTTCGTTGCGCTGGGGGTGATGGCCTTGCCGTTGGCGGTGGCGGTGAGCAACCGCTTCACCTGATCGGGGGTGAGCGTGGGACGCGCGCTCAGCAAGACGGCCGCTGCGCCCGACACCACTGCTGCAGCCTGCGACGAACCGCTTCCCTTGAACAGCGTCGGACTGACGAACCCTTCCGGGTGCTCGACGTCGGCGAAACTGCCGGGAGTGCGCAGCGACACGATCGACGCACCTGGCGCTGCGAGGTCGGGAGACCGCACCGTGTCGCCACTCGATGCCCATGCGGGCACCTTCCACTTCTTGTTCTTCTGTTCGGCAGCGCTCACGGCGATGACGTACGGATCGCGCGCCGGCATCGACAACTCGTGGGCCGCCTTGCCGTCGTTCCCGACAGCCGTCACCACCACGATTCCGGCCTTCCACGCCCGCTCCACCGCGAACGCCAACGGGTCGATGGTGTACGGCTGAGTCGAGTCGGTTCCGTACGACAGGTTGAGCACGCGGATGTTCAGTTGGGGTGCATGCTGTACCACCCAGTCGATACCGGCGATCACCTGCGACACATCGACCGCACCATTGCGTCCCGCCACCTTCACCGACACGATGCCGGCGCCCGGCGCAACGCCGAGGAACCACTCGGGATGCGCTGCGGCAAGTGCGGGGTTCGAACCCGGATCGCGGCCAGCGATGATGCCCGCAAGGTGGGTGCCGTGGCCGTAGGTGTCGAGGAAGCGAGTTGCCGGGTCGCCCGACTCGCCCGAGAGGTCGACCATCGCCACCACCTTGTCGGCACCCTGCAGTGCCGGCGCCGGCGACACACCGGTGTCGATGATGGCGACGTTCACACCCTGCCCTGTGTATCCCTGGGTCCACAGGCTGCGGGCGCCGATCTGGTCGACGACGTTGTAGAGCGAGCCGTCGGTCAGCGGCACACCGGCTGCCGAACCCGTCGGGTCGGCTGCTGCCGCGCCGTCGGCTGCAACGGCACCCAGGCCGAGCGCGCCGACGGTCAGCGCCGCCAACCACCGTGTGACTCGCTTCCGTGCGCCTCGTTGCACACCGTTCGTTGCGTTCATGATGACTCCTTGACTCTCCGCAGTCGTGGGGTTGACCTCATGGTCACGGCAATGGTGCACAAGCAGTAGGGCCGAATGACAGGGGTGGCTGTACCGACATGGCAGTATGGATGTACTGACAGAGCGGTGATTCGACCACACAGCGTGGTAGCGACCGTGATCCGACCGCGGGAGGCGTTATCGGCCTCGCGACCGCCGATACAGCACGTGTCGACGGTGCTCCCAGTCGGGCAGGCTCGGGTGGTCGAAATCGTCACCAGGATCGCGCTCGAAACCGAGCTTCTCCATCACCCGCCGCGACCGGAGATTGCCCACCACCGTGAAGCTCACCAGCTCGTCGCGAGGCAGCTCGATCGAGTCGAACGCCCACTGCATCGCAGCGCTGGCGGCCTCGGTGGCGTACCCCTGACCCCAGGCCGAGCGCGCCAGTCGCCAGCCGATCTCGACGCAGGGCGTGAAGTGCGCCTGCCACGTGGGCGACGACAGTCCCACGTACCCGATGAAGTTGCCCGACGCCTGCTCATCCACCGTCCACAGCCCGAAACCGCTCGTGGCCCACATCTGCTCGATGCGGTCGACCATCGCGTCGCTCTGCTCCGCCGTGAGGGTGGCCGGGAAGTGCTCCATCACCTCGGGGTCGGCATTCAGCGCGGCGAACGGCACCCGATCGGCCTTGCGCC
Organism: Ilumatobacteraceae bacterium; assembly: GCA_044238435.1. Classification (GTDB taxonomy): domain Bacteria; phylum Actinomycetota; class Acidimicrobiia; order Acidimicrobiales; family Ilumatobacteraceae; genus VFMC01. Next base: position 2,148 of record JBIIDH010000032.1, read on the forward strand.
AGGCTCGCAGCACCAGCCGCTCGGTGCGCAGCTCGGGCACCGTCATCGGCTGTCGGCGGTGGCCATCACCGCCAGCGCTGCGCGGGCGGCGTCCGGATCGACACCCGGCACCACCTCCACACCGGCATCGCCGTCGAGCACGAACGTGAGGCTGTCGAGCGCCTTCTTGTCGCGGCCCATCAGCGCCACCAGGCGCTGATGATCGGCGCCCGCAGGCAACGCCGTGCCGAGACCGTAGGCGTCGCGTACGACGGTGTAGTGCTGTTGCACCCGGTCGGCGTCGATGCGGCCCAGCACGTGTGCCAGATGGGCGGCATAGACGAGACCGATCGCCACGGCCTCACCGTGGGCCAGGGTGTGGGCCTGCTCGATCTCGAGCGCATGGGCCAGGGTGTGGCCGTAGTTCAACAGGGCCCGGCGGCCCCCCTCGCGCTCGTCGGCCGCCACCACTTCGGCCTTGATCTGCACGCACCGGGCGATGCGGTCGACCTCGTCCATGGCCAGCAGGTCGTCGCCCGTGAGGAAGTGGTACTTCGCCATCTCGCCACGACCGCAGCGCATCTCGCGCTCGGGCAGGGTGACCAGCGCGTCGAGGTCGCACACCACGCCGCTGGGCTGCCAGAAGGCACCGATGAGGTTCTTGCCGCCCTCGGCATCGGCCGCTTCGCCGGGGTCGCCCTCGGCAGCGGCCGACAGGTTCACCCCGGTCTTGCCGCCGATGGCCGCGTCGACCATGGCCAGCAGCGATGTGGCCACGTGCACCACCGGCACACCCCGGTGCCACACCGACGCGGCGAAGCCGGCCACATCGGTGACCATGCCACCGCCCACCCCGATGACGACGTCGTTGCGGGTGATGCCCATGCGGGCGAACCCACGACAGAGCGACTCGATGGTGGCGAGCGTCTTGTGGTGCTCGCCGTGGCCGATCTCGAACACTTCGAACGGAATGCCCGGGTCGATGTCGAGCGGCACGCCCGGCTGGGTGATCACCGCAGCGCGCCTGGCCTGGCGGGGCAGCAGGTCGGCCAGGGCGCGCCGTGCGCCATGGCCCACCACGACGTCGTACGAGCGATCGCCGAGGGGTACCTGCACCGTGCGCAGCCCAGCACCGCTCGACGCAGCAGCGCTCATCGCAGCACCGCCTCGGCCACCTCGGCCGCGCTGCGGCCGTCGACCCGAACGATGAGGTGCGCGACCTCGCGGTACAGCGGCTCACGATCGGTGTGCATGCGCTGCAACGTACCCGCCGGATCGGCGTCGAGCAGCGGTCGGTGGCCGCCGCCACGCACCCGCTCGACCAGCGTGGCCGGCTCGGCGCTGAGCCAGACGACCCTGGCCCCCGAGTCGGCGAGCGCAGCCCGGTTCTCGGGACGCAGCACCACACCGCCTGCAGCAGCGATGACCGCCGGCTCGGGCTCGGCCAGCGATTGCACCAGCACCTCGGTCTCGAGCGCCCGGAACGCATCCTCGCCGTCGGCGGCGAAGATGTCGCGCACGGTGCGCCCGGTGCGCTGCTCGATGACGGTATCGGTGTCGACGAGGCGCCGACCCAGCCGCTCGGCCAGGATGCGCGCCACGGTCGACTTCCCCGAGCCCATCAGGCCGACGAGCACGACGTGCTGATCGGCTGCGATCACGACGAGCGCAGCGACGCCTTGAATGCGTCGGCGTTGCGCACGAACTCGGCCACGCTGTCGCCGCCGAACTTGCGCTGGGCCTCGGCAGCCAGCACCAGCGCCACCATCGTCTCGGCCACCACGCCCATCGCCGGTACGGCGGTGACGTCGGTGCGCTCCTTGAAGCTGACCGTCTCTTCCTTGGTGACCACGTCGACGGTCTTCAGGGTGGGCCGGTTCAGCGTGGCGAGCGGCTTCATGGCAGCGCGCACGACGAGCAACTCACCGGTGGTGATGCCCCCCTCGGTGCCGCCCGCAAGGGTGGTCTCGCGGCGGTAGTCGCCGGCCTCCGCGTCCCACGTGATGGCGTCGTGGGCCTGGCTGCCGCGGCGGCCGGCCACCTCGAACCCGTCGCCGATCTCGACGCCCTTCACGGCCTGAATGCTCATGATGGCCTGTGCCAGCAGGGCATCGATCTTGCGGTCCCAGTGCACATGGCTGCCCAGGCCGACGGGAACGCCGTAGGCGAGCACCTCGACCACACCGCCCAGCGAGTCGCCGTCCTTCGCGGCATCCTTCACCTCGGTGACCATGGCATCCTCGGCCGCCGGATCGAAGCAGCGCACCGGCGAGTCGTCGACGCGGGCCAGGTCGGCCATGGTGGGACGATCGGCAGCCTTCGAACGGGCGGCGCCCATCTGGATGACGTGCGACAAGATGTCGACGCCAAGCGTGCCGAGCAGTTTCTTCGCCACCGCACCGGCCGCCACACGGGCGGCGGTCTCGCGGGCGCTGGCCCGCTCGAGCACGTCGCGGGCGTCGGTGAAGCCGTACTTCTGCATGCCCACCAGATCGGCGTGGCCGGGGCGCACCTGGGTGAGCGGGTCGGCGGTGACACCGGGCGCCGGCGACATCTCCTGGTGCCACTTGTCGCTGCGGAACCACTCGCTGTTCTTGATCTCGATGGCCACCGGCGAACCCAGGGTGCGGCCGTGGCGCACACCGCCGACGAGGGTGAGTTCGTCCTGCTCGAAGCGCTGGCGCGGGCCGCGGCCGTAGCCGAGGCGGCGCCGGGCCATCTCGGCCTGGATCTCGTCGACCGTGATCTCGAGACCCGCGGGAAGGCCCTCGATGATGACCACGAGGGCCTGGCCGTGTGATTCACCCGCAGTGAGATAGCGCAACATCGCCGGTCAGGCTATCTGTGCGGCGGCGGCACGAGCGGCGAGCTCGCGCAGTGCAGCCGCTCTCATCACCGCCACGTCGGGCAGTGCGCCGAGCCACAGTTGCTGCTGCAGCGCGGCCTGGTGCACCAGCATGCCCAGCCCATCGACCGTGGTGGCCCCGGCAGCCCGGGCAGCCACCAGCAGGGCCGTGTCGAGCGGGTGGTACACGAGGTCGGCCACCACCTGGCCGGCCCGCAGCAGTGTCGGGTCCACCGGCAGCGCGTCGCCCGCCATGCCCGCCGAGCCCATCCCTACCGACGTGGCATTCACCACGATGTCGGCCCCACTGATGTGCTCGGGGGTGCCCACCACACCGGCAGCACCCGCCAGTGAAGCGGCGACCACCGCCTTGGCGGGCGTGCGGTTCACGACGGCCACCGAGGCAGCGCCCGCTCGAGCCAGCGCATCGACCACCGAGCGCGCCGCGCCGCCGGCACCCAACACGGCGACCGCTGCGCCCGCCGGGTCGACGCCCGCGTCGCGCAACGAGGCCACGAAGCCCTCGCCATCGGTGCTGTGCCCCTCGAGGCGCCCGTCGGTGCCCCGCACCACCGTGTTCGCAGTGCGCAGCGCGGCAGCGGCGGGCGACAGCACGTCGACCGCGGCAGCGACATCGTCCTTGTGGGGCATCGTCACCGACAGGCCACCCAGGCCCAGCGCGCGCATCGCCGCCAACGCCGCGCCCGCTTGGCCCGGGGCCACCTCGAACGCGGTGTACACCCAGTCGACCCCCGCAGCGGCGAAGGCGGCGTTGTGCAGCGCCGGCGACAGGCTGTGGCGCACCGGCGAGCCGATGACCGCTGCCACCCTGGTGCCGGCCGTGATGGTTGTGGCCGTGATGGTGGTGGCCGTGATGGGCCGGGCCGTCACAGCAGACCGTCCGCCAGCGCCTTGGCCACGTTGGCCTCGTGCTGTTCGAGCGTGACCGCGAACGCATGCCGTCCGTCGGCGTCGGCGAGCACGTAGTAGAGGTACTGGCAGTCGTCCTTCGCAACGCCGGCGCACAGCGCCCCACCCTCGGGCGGGTTCGGTGCGGGGTTCAGCACGGCGTGGATGGAGGCCCGGCCCGGGTTGGCGATGGGAGTGGGCGGCAGACCGCTGTACAGGTAGGTGTTGTAGGGCGTGTCGAGCACCTTCAACTGGGCGAATGGCAGGTCGGGGTCCTGCTGGTAGTACAGCGTGGCGTCGATCTGCAGCGGCATCTGGCGGCGCAGACGGTTGAGGATGACACGGGCGATGAGGGCACGGTCCTCGTCCACCTTCGCCTCACGCTCGACCATCGAGGCAACGATGAGCACCTGGTACGACGTGAGGCCCTGGATGTAGCCGTTCACGACGATGTCTTCCTGGCGGCCGACACGCTCCATCATCGCCACCATCCGGCTCGCCACCTGGGTGGCCGACTCGCCGTTCGACACCTGGTAGGTGTCGGGGAAGAGCAGCCCCTCCAGGCTGGTGACCCCTTCGGGCTGGTACTCCGAGCGCACCGAGCCATCGCCGGCCGCTGAGAGGAAATCGGTGGCCAACAGCCGCGGGATGCGGTCGGCCAGCCGGTTGGCCATCTTCGCCACGGTGAAGCCCTCGGGGAACGTGACCGATGTGAAGGTCTGCTCGGGCGGGGTGGCCAGCACCTGCATGAGGTTGCCCATGTGGTCGAGCGGGCGGAGCGCGTAGTAGCCGGGCGTCAGCTCGAGGCCCCCCTGGCGCTCGACGTACCAGCGGAACACGGCATCGTCGACGATGAACCCCTGCTCGCGCAGTCGGACGCTGATGGTCTCGAGCGTGTCGTCGGCCTCGACGCTGAAGTTCACAGGCGTGCTGGCCTCACCGCTGGGGTTGATGCGGTGCAGGTACCACCACGCCACCGACCCGGCGGCCAGCAGCGAGCCCACGGCCAGCACTGCAACGAATGCCACGAGCCACTTGAACGGCCACCGCGATGCCCGGGTGACCTCCACCACCTGCACCTCGGCCTCGGCGGGCAGGTCCCAGGGGTCGTCGTGCCAGTCGTCGAGCGTGGCGCGGCGCCGTTCGAGCAGGCTCACCGCGTCGCTCCCCCGGCCTCGAGCCAGGCCTGCAACATGACGGCCGCCGCCACCTTGTCGACCACCTTCCGACGGTCTTGGGCCTTCATCTTGAACGTCATCAACGCCGCGTCGGCGCTGCTGGTGGTACGGCGTTCGTCGTAGGTCTCGACCGGCACGCCGACCACGGTAGCCAATGCCTTCGCCTCGGCGACCGCGGCATTCGCCGCCGGCCCCAACGTACCGTTCATGTTCAACGGCAGACCCACCACCAGCACATCGGCTTCCTCCTCGGCCACCAGCGCAGCGATGCGCCGATGGTCGGCCCGACGGTCGCCCGAGCGCTGCAAGACGAGCAGCGGCGACGCAATGGTGCCCGAACGGTCGGTGACCGCCACACCGATGCGCTTCGACCCGAGGTCGATGCCGAGCGCCCGCCTAACCGGCAATGGCACCCCGGGCGATGCGCAACGCCTCGTCGAGACCCTCGGGGTTCTTGCCACCAGCGGTGGCGATGTCGCCCTTGCCACCGCCTCCGCCGCCGACGGCCTTGGCAGCGTCCTTGATGAGGTCGCCGGCCACCCGGCCCGATGCAGCGGTGACCGCTGCCACCAGCGACACGCCGCCAGTTGCCGACACCCCGCCGAGCACCACGATGTCGACACCGGCCTGGCGCACGGCAATGGCCAGATCGCGCAGGTCGCCCGGGGCGAGGCCGTCGACACGCTCGACCAGCGCGCCGTCGACCGCCGAAGCCGCCAACTCGCCGGCCCGGCCGGCTGCCAACTGACCGCGCAACGCCCGCACCTCGTCCTGGAGCGCCTTGATCTCATCCATCCGCCGCTGTACGCCGTCGACCAGCGACTCGGCAGTGGCGCCCACCAGACGGGCCGCGTCGGCGATGAGCACCTCGTCGCGCTGCAGCAGCGCCAGCGACTGAGCCCCGGTGACCGCTTCGATACGGCGCAGGTTCGAGCCGATAGAACTCTCGGCCACGACCTTGATGATGCCGATGTCGCCGGTGGCACGCACGTGGGTGCCGCCGCACAGCTCGATGGAACTGCCTGCTTCGAGCACCCGCACGATGTCGCCGTACTTGTCGCCGAAGAACGCCATGGCGCCCATGGCGAGCGCTTCGTCCTTGGTGGTCTCGAAGGCGCGCACCGGCGCATTCGACAGCGTCTCGTGGTTGGCAATGGCCTCGATGCGGGCGATCTCGTCGTCGGTGACCGCTGCATAGTGGGTGAAGTCGAACCGCAGGCGATCGGGCCCCACCAGCGAGCCGGCCTGCTTCACGTGCTCGCCCAAGACCTGGCGCAGGGCGTGGTGCAGCAGGTGGGTGCCGGTGTGGTTGCGGCGGGTGGCGTCGCGGCGCGCCGCGTCGATGGTGGCGGTGGCCTCGACGCCCGGGTACAGCTCGCCGCTGACGATGCGGGCCACATGGCGGCGCAGACCGGGCAGCGCGAACGTGGTGTCGAGCACCTCGGCCACACCGGTGTGGGTGGTGATGGTGCCGGTGTCGCCCACCTGGCCACCGCTCTCGGCGTAGAAGGGGCTGCGGTCGAGGAAGATCTCGACCACATCGTCGTCGTCGGCCCACGGACCGGTGCTGCCCACCAGCACGGCCAGCACCGTCGACGACGTGCTGTCGACGCTGTAGCCCTGGAAGTCGGTGGTGCCGTGCTGCTCGACGATGTCGCGGTACTGGTCGAGCCGGTCGTCGCCCACGGCAGCGCCCTTGCGAGCAGCCTTGGCGCGCTCGCGCTGGGCGCGCATCTCGGCGTCGAAGCCGGCACCGTCGACGGCCACGCCGCGCTCGCCGGCGATCTCCTCGGTGAGTTCGAGTGGGAAGCCGTAGGTGTCGTGCAGCATGAACGCCGTCGAGCCGGGCAGCTGCGCCGGCTTCGCCTCGAGTTCGTCCTCCAGGATGGACAGACCCGTCTTCAGGGTTTGCCGGAACCGCTCCTCCTCACGGGTGAGCACTCCGACGATGAAGTCCTTGTTCTTGGCCACGTCGGGATACGCCGTGCCCATCACCTCGACCGCGGTCTCGACGAGCGAGGGCATGACCAGCTTCTCGGTGCCGAGCAGGTATGCGTAGCGCACCGCACGGCGGATGATGCGGCGCAGCACGTAGCCGCGGCCCTCGTTGCTGGGGAACACGCCGTCGCTGACCAGCATGGCGCTGCTGCGGGCGTGCTCGGCGAGCACACGCATGCTGAAGCTGACACGGTCGTCGTAGTCGCCGGCGGTGTACGTCTTGCCAGTGAGGCTGCACGCCCGGTCGATGAGCGGCAGCATGAGATCGGTCTCCCACACGGCGTCGACGCCCTGCAGCAGACACAGCAGGCGCTCGAGGCCCGCACCGGTATCGATCGACGGCTTGGGCAGCAGGGTGCGGCTGCCGTCGGGCGCCTGGTTGTACTGCATGAACACCAGGTTCCAGAACTCCATGAACCGGTCGCCGCCCGGATCGGCCAGCGGGCCACCGTCGGGGCCGAAGCCGGGGCCGCGGTCGATGTGGATCTCGCTGCACGGACCGCACGGGCCGGTGTCGCCCATCTGCCAGAAGTTGTCCTTGTCGCCGAGCCGCTGGATGCGGTTCATGGGCACGCCCACTTGCTCGTGCCAGATGGCCTCGGCTTCGTCGTCGCTCTCGTGCACCGTGATCCACAGGCGGTCGCCGTCGAGGCCGAACACCTCGGTGGTGAGCTCCCAGCTCCACGGGATGATCTCGTGCTTGAAGTAGTCGCCGAAACTGAAGTTGCCGAGCATCTCGAAGAACACGAGGTGGCGCTTGGTACGGCCCACGTCGTCGAGGTCGTTGTGCTTGCCACCGGCCCGGGCGCACTTCTGCGAGCTCACCGCACGCGTGTAGGGCGGCACCTCGTCGCCCACGAAGTAGGGCTTGAAGGGAACCATGCCGGCCACGGTGAACAGCACCGTCGGGTCGTGCGGGATGAGGCTCGCCGAGGGCACCACGGCATGGCCCTTCGCAGCGAAGAAGTCGAGGAAGGCAGACCGGAGCTGGTCGGCGGTGGCAGGGGGCGTAGACATCGGGTCGCAGCCTACCCAGCCAGCACTGCCGTCTACCTGGAACCCCTGCGTCGTCGCCTACCCTGTGCGCCCATGCCCGCCGCCCGCCGACGACCGTCCACCCCCGCCCAGCCGCTCGACGTCCACGAGTGGATCAGCTTCGAGGACGACCACGAGAACCGCACCTGGATGGCCGACGCCACGTTCCTGCGGTCGAACTGGAGCTGCATCTTCGGCGAGGGCTGCAAGGGCGTGCTCGACGACGACGCCACCCATCTGCAGCAGGGCTGCTGCAGCTACGGCGCGCACTTCGTCGACGACGACGACGTGCAGACCGTGGTGAGCGCCGTGGTGCGCCTGTCGCCCGACCGCTGGCAGTTCGCCAAGAAGGCCAAGCGCAACGGCTTCCTCGCCCCGTCCGACGACGGCGGCACGATGACCCGTGTGGTCGACGGCGCATGCATCTTCTTGAACCGACCCGACTTCCCTGGCGGCGCCGGTTGCGCGCTGCACGCCGCAGCGCTCGACGCCGGCGAACGGCCGATGGACTGGAAGCCGAACGTGTGCTGGCAGTTGCCGCTGCGACTCGAGCACCACACCGACGACCAGGGTTACGTCACCTCCACCCTGCGCGAGTGGAAGCGCCGCGACTGGAGCGAAGGCGGCAAGGAGTTCCACTGGTGGTGCACCGAGTCGCCCGACGCCTTCGTCGGCAAGGACCCCGTGTACCGCTACCTGCGCGACGAGATCGTCGGGCTGGTGGGCCAGGAGGTGTACGACCGCTGGGTCGAGTTGCTCGAGCGACCGCGGTGGACACCGCTGCCGCACCCCGCCGTCAGGCGGTAGGCACCTTCTTGTTCGCCTTGCGCCGGTCTTCGAGGCCGAGGTGGCGCTTGCGGACGCGGATGCTCTTCGGGGTGACCTCGACGAGCTCGTCCTCCTGGATCCACTCGATGGCGGTCTCGAGGGTGTGGATGCGCGGTGCCGGCAACTTCACGGCGTCGTCGTGGCTGTGCGTGCGGATGTTGTTCTTCTCCTTCGGCCGCACCGCGTTCACCACCATCTCCTCTTCACGGGCGCACTCGCCCACCACCATGCCCTCGTACACCTGCTCGCCGGGGTGCACGAAGAACTGGCCGCTCAGTTGCAGCTTGTCGAGCGCGTAGCCGGTGGTGACACCCAGTCGGTCGGCCACCATGGCGCCACCACGGGCATCGGGCATGTCGCCCGCCCACGGCACCCAGCCGTGGTGGTGCTGGTGCAGCAGCGCCGTGCCACGGGTGGCCGTGAGCAGCATCGAACGGAAGCCGATGAGGCCGCGGCTCGGGCACTCGAAGGTGACGATGCTGCGGCCGGTGTCGCCGGGGCGGATGTCGGTGATGCGACCCTTGCGCGGTGCGAGTTCCTGGGTGACGGTGCCGACGTACTCGTCGGGCACGTCGACCACGCCGCGCTCTTGGGGCTCGAACCGCTTGCCGTTCACTTCCTTGGTGATGACCTGCGGACGGCTGACCTGCAGTTCGTAGCCCTCGCGGCGCATCGCCTCGATGAGCACGGCCAACTGCAGTTCGCCACGGCCGGCCACATCGATGGCGTCGGGCGAACCGGTCTCGAACAGCTTGATCGACACGTTGCCGAGGATCTCTTTGTTGAGCCGGTCGACGAGGTGGCGGCTGGTGAGGTACTTGCCCTCCTTACCGGCCAGCGGCGAGGTGTTCACGCCGAACGTCATCCGCAGCACCGGCTCGTCGACGACGAGACGCGGCAGGGCGATGGGGTCCTCGACCGAGGCGATGGTGTCGCCGATCTCGACCTCGGGGAAGCCGGCCACGACGAACAGGTCGCCTGCCGACAGCACCTCGGCCTCGTTGCGGCTGACACCTTCGAACGCCATGAGCTGGGTGAGGCGACGCTTCAGCGCGGGCTGGCCCTCGCTGAACTCCTCCTCGAGCAGGGCGACGGTCTCGCCGCGGCGCATCACACCGTTGACGATGCGGCCGATGGCGAGCCGGCCGAGGTACTCGCTCGCGTCGAGCTGGGTGACCATGGCCTGCAGCGGCAGCGACGGGTCGCCCTGCGGCGCCGGGATGGCCTCGAGGATGGTGTCGAGCAGGGGCGACAGGTCGGCGTCGGCATCGGGCATGCCGATGCCCTTCATCGCCCGGCCCTCACGGGCCACGGCCGAGATGATCTCGAAGTCGATGTGCTCGTCGTCGGCGTCGAGGTCGATGAAGAGCTGGTAGATCTCGTCGACCACTTCCTCGGGACGCGCATCGCCGCGGTCGACCTTGTTGATGACCACGATGGCGGGCAGGTTGCGCGACAGCGCCTTCTGCAGCACGTACCGCGTCTGCGGCAGCGGGCCCTCGGCAGCGTCGACCAGCAGGATGACGCCGTCGACCATCGTGAGCGCTCGCTCCACCTCGCCGCCGAAGTCGGCGTGGCCGGGGGTGTCGACCAGGTTGATCTTCACGCCCTTCCAGATGATGGAGGCCGCCTTCGCCAAGATGGTGATGCCGCGCTCGCGCTCTTGGTCGTTCGAGTCCATCACACGGTCGACCACGGCCTGATGGGCCGCGAACGTGCCGGTGGCGCGCAGCAGCGCGTCGACGAGGGTGGTCTTGCCGTGGTCGACGTGCGCGACAAGGGCGATGTTTCTCAGGGGGTTCATGTGGGCACCGGGGGGTGAGGTGCAGCCGGCTGGCTGCGGTCAGTCGTCGTCGTCCTCGTCGAGGTCGTCATCGTCGTCGTCGAAGGTGACGCCGTACTTCTGCGCCAGTTCGGCGTATTCGTCGTCCGGCGAGGATTCACGGTTGTCGTTGCTCCCGAACCCCAGGTCGAACGCGCTCGGACCCGATTGCTTGAGTTTGCGCGCTTCTTCGAAGCGGCGGTGACGACCCTTCTTCACGATAGGGCTCCCGAAGATGAGAAAACTGAGACTGTTCGCCATGCTACCTGCTGCACCAGCCGAATCACGGCATCCCTGACCCGCCGGTCAAGTGGCTGCACAGCAACCGTGCGCTGGCACAATGAGCGGATGGGCGCCATCGTGGCACTGCTGAACCAGAAAGGTGGGGTGGGCAAGACCACCGTCACCCTCGGGCTCGCGTCGGCATCGGCCCAGGCCGGCCGGCGGGTGCTCGTGGTCGATCTCGACCCCCAGGCATCGGCCACCTGGGTGCTGGGCATCGACCCCGCCACCCTCGAGGTGTCGGCCGCCGACGTGTTGCACCGCACCCCTGCGGCCGAGGTCATCGTGCCGTCGGGCTGGGGACTCGGCATCGACGTACTGCCCTCCACCCCGGCGCTGCAGCGCCGCGAGGTGGGCGACCCGCAGCGGCTCGGCACCGCACTGGCCGAGGTCGCCCCGCGGTACGACGTGGTGCTGCTCGACTGCCCACCGTCGCTCGGCAACCTCACCCGCAGCGGCCTCACCGCCGCCCGCCACGCACTCGTCGTGGTCGAACCCTCGGCGCTGAGCCTGCGCGGCATCGGGGCAGTGGCCGACGTCATCGACGACATCTGGGACACGCAGAACCCCCACCTCGAGCTCGCCGGTGTGGTGGTGAACCGGGTGCCGCCCACCAGCAGCGAGGCCGACCGGCGACTCGACGAACTCGCCCGCATCGTCGGCCGCAAGGCGGTGTGGCAGCCGGTCGTACCCAACCGGGCGATCCTCAACCAGGCCATCGGCGAACGACGTCCGGTGCACAGCTACGGCAGTCGTGGCGCCGACGTCGCGGCGGTGTTCGACGCGCTGGCCGCCAAGTTGCGGCGCGCCACGCGTTGACCCCTCTGGTCGACGCGACCGTCAGTCGACCGGCACCAGGCGCAGACCGCCGCGGCCGTCGAAGGTGAGCGCGGCGCGTCCCTCGACGAGGCGGCGGATGCCGTCGCCCAGCAGTTCATGGCGCCAACCGCTCGCCAATCGGGCAGCCGGATCGCGGCGCAGCAGGCTGACCAGATCGTTGCGGGTGGCCAACAACGTGGCATCGATCTTCTCGGTGCGGGCCACCTCGCCCACCCATGCCGACACGAGGGTGACAGCCGGACGCAGGGCTCGGTCGAGGTCGTCGACGTCGCTGGTGGGCAGTGCCACGTCGCGCCCGAGGCCGTCTTTCACGGCAGCGACGATCTCGGTGCCCAGCGAACCGCGGCTGTGCCGTTCGTCGACCCCGCGGGCGTGGGCCAGTTCGGCCACCGTGGTGGGGTGCTTCTGAGCGATGCCGAGCACGGCCAGATCGGGCAGGATCTGACGCGGTGGCACATCGGCCTGGGCGGCACGGCGCTCGCGCCAGGCGGCCACCGCCTGCGCCACGCCGCGCGCCTTGGCCTTCAGCACGCGCACGTCCTTCAGTCGCAGCCACGCCTGCTCGGGGTCGATGGCACCGGCCGGACGCGTGCGCAGTTCCTCGCACGCATCGGTGGCCCACTCGAGCCGACCCCTGGCGGTGAGCGAGGCGACGAGTCGATCGTGGAGTTCCAGCAGGTGCGCCACGTCGTTGGCGGCGTACTGCTGCTGCTCGGCCGTGAGCGGCCGGCGCAGCCAGTCGGTGAGGCGGTCGCCCTTCGACGCGCTGACGTTCAGTTCGCCCTGCAGCAGCGAGGCGAGCGACGGCGTGCTGTAGCCGATGAAGCCCGCCGCGATCTGGGTGTCGAACATGTGCTCGGGCACCGCGCCACACACATGCGTGAGTACGTCGAGGTCTTGTTGCGCGGCGTGGAACACGGCGAGGCTCGGCGACGCGAACAGCCGGCGCATCGACCGCACATCCACCGCCAACGGATCGACCAGCACGATGCGGCCCCGCCAACCGATCTGCACGAGCGCGAGCTTCGGGTAGTAGGTGCGCTCGCGGTGGAACTCGGTGTCGATGGCGTAGCGCGGCTCGGTGCACAGTTCGTCGACGATGCTCTCGAACGTGGCCTGGTCGGCCACCCACTCGAAGGTCACGTCGGCTGGTCTCCGGCGACGACCGGCTTGCCTGCCATCACCCAGGCCATCGTGCCACCAGCGACGTTGACTGCCTCGACGCCCTGCCCGGCCAGGAACTCGCAGGCCCGCATGCTCCGACCACCCGAGCGGCAGATGACGTACGGCACGTCGTCGCCGCGGAAGGTGTCGACGTGGTCGGGCACGGTGCCGAGCACCACGAGCACAGCACCGGGCACGTGGCCCTCGGTGTACTCGTCGACCTCGCGCACGTCGATGACGCGCGCGCCTGCGGCCAGGGCCGACTCGAGTTCATCGACCGTTACTTCACGAATGGACATGGTTGCGCACGTTACCCGCCCGGCAGGTCGGCGGGGCTGTTCACGTTCGCCACGGCCGATGCGTCGACCTGCACGGTGACCACGCGCAACGACTCCAGCGCGCGGTGCACCGCCCGCTCGCCCTCCAGCACCAATCGCTCGAGCGGTCGGTGGGCCCGGCGCGCCCACACCGCACACAGCGGTTCGAGTCGGTCGGAGTGCGCAACGACGGCATCGGCCGAGCCCGCTGCTGCAACGAAGCGGGCGACGAGCCGGTCGACCGTCGCCCCGTCGAGCCAGGGTAGATCGCAGGCGGCCACCACCACTGCGTCGACATCGGGGTGAAGGGCACCCAGCACCGTGACGACAGCGCCGAGGGGACCCTCACCCGGCCAGCGATCGGGCACTGCGGGCAGGCCCAGCCGGGCATGGGCCGCAGCGTCGCCGCCCACGGCCACCACGGGGTGGCACCCGGCTGCGTCGAGCACTGCTGCCACCCGGGTGGCCATCGGCACACCGTCCACCTCGACCAGTGCCTTGTCGCGGCCCATCCGGCGACTGGCCCCGCCCATCAGCACCGCCCCGGCGATGCGGAGCGACCGAGGCTCGGCAGCCGTCACGCCGTTGCCGTCAGCGCTCGCCGGCGGGCACGCCCGTCGGGTCGAGCTGGAGCAGGAACTGCGCCACCCGCTCGGCCTCGTCGGTCTCACCGATCTCGGCGGCCATCAGGCCGAGGCCGCGCAGGGCCCGCAGGAAGCCGAGGTTGGTGTCGGCCGACCAGCGCACGTAGCCCGAGCCGCGCCAGCCGCTGGCCCGCAGCGCGTCGAGGCCGCGGTGGTAACCCACCCGGTAGGCGGCGTACCGCTCGATGGGATCGCGCCCGAGATCGCCCAGTTCGGCCCACGCATCGAGGTACCGGGGATAACGGGCAACCACGGCGGCCACCCGGTCGCGACGTTCGTCGGCCGGGGCGCCGATGGCCTGCAGCAGGGCATGTCGTGCGGTGGGGTCGGCAGCAGGCAGGACGGTGGTGGGCAGACCCGACCCCATCGAGATGGGCCGGGTGGATTCGGTGGGGTCACTCACGATGGCAACGCTAGGGCGTAACGTCTGGGCATGCTCGCCATCGACCTCCAGGCCGCCAAGAACCTCGCGATCGTGGTGGCAATCGGGTTCGTGGTGCTGTCGCTGGTGATGGGCATGATCATCAAGAACGTGATGGCAAAGCTCATCATGGTGCTGCTCATGTTGGGTCTCGCGCTCGGTGTGTGGACCCAACGCAAGGCGCTCGACACCTGCGCCGACACCGTGAAGGCCGACCTCGCCGCAGGCACCGACAACGGCACCAGTTGCACGTTCTTCGGCACGAAGATCGACATCCCGCTCATCGACGAGGCCTGAACCTCACCCCGACAGCACCGACAGCAGCGGCAGCACCAGCAGTTCGGCGTACAGGGCCGGGTGCGACAGCGGGGCGTCGTGCCCGCAGCCGTCGAGTTGCACTGCCCTCGCCCCGGCGACCGTATCGGCGACATGCTCCATGCCCCGCCGGTGGTGCGGCCGACCCTTCGATCCGTAGCCGGCCAGCACCGGCACCCCGATCTGCTCGGGCAGCCACGGCACGTGCTCGCGCAGGTCGGACAATTCGCCCACCATCGCCGCTCCTTCGCGGCGACGCTGTTCGCGGGTGCGTTCGGGCAGCCCCTCCCAGCGTTCGTCGCCCACCAACCGGCGCATGAAGGCCTCGGCGGCATCGGCAGGCTCACCACGAGTGGCCAACGCATTCGCTCCTGCCGTCGTACCCGGCCACCACGGCTCCCAGCTGAGCGGGGTCTCGTACACCGACACGGCGCGCACCAGCGCCGGATGACGCGCGGCGGTGGCGAGGGCCACGTTGCCGCCGTAGCTGTGGCCCACCAACACCGCCGAGCGACCATCGAGCAGACCGACGAGGTCGTCGACCTGCTGCTCCATGCCGAACGGCCCGTCGTGCGGCATCGAGCGCCCGTACCCGCGGCGGTCGTAGCGCAGCACCTCCGCCACGTCGTCGAGTTGGCGCGCCACTCTCAACATTCCGGCCGAGCGGTCCATCGAGCCGTGGACGACCACGACGAGAGGACACGTCGGGTCGCCCGTGGCGTCGGACCACACCGCTGGCGCGCTCATGCCACCTGCACGATGCGCAGCACGTCGGTTGCGGCACCGCTGGCACGGTCGGGTGCACCCGCCAGCACCAGCACGGTCTGCCCCGAGGCGATCAGGCCCTGGCGCAGCGCTGTCTCGACCGCGAACCACACCATCTCGTCGGTGGACGCATACTCGCCTACCTGGATGGGCTGCACACCCCACGACAGCGCCATCGCCCGCACCGTCTCGGCGCTCGGCGACAGACCGATGAGGGCCGGTGTGGGTCGGAACCGCGACATGGCCCGCGCCGACCGGCCCGAACGGGTGCAGCACAAGATGGCATCGACCCCGGCATCGACCGCCGCCATTCCGGCGGCATGGGTGATGGCCATGGTGATGCGCTCGGCACCGGTGGGCCACTGCCGCCGCTGCACCCGGCCCAGCCGGATGCCCCACGCCGTGTAACTGGCCTCGGCCTCGGCGCGTTCGGCGATGCGCACCATCGCTTCGACCACGCCCACCGGGTCGTGGCCGATGGCCGTCTCGGCCGACAGCATCAGCGCATCGGAACCGTCGAACACGGCGTTGGCCACATCGCTCACCTCGGCACGCGTGGGCGACGGCGCGGTGATCATGCTCTCCAGCATCTGTGTGGCGGTGATGACCGGCACACCCATCTCGACGCAGTGCCGCACGATGCGCTTCTGCAGGTGGGGGACATCTTCCAACGGGCATTCGATGCCCAGGTCGCCACGGGCCACCATCACGGCATCGGCGGCGGCGGCGATGTCTTCGAGCGCGGCGACGGCCGGCAGGGTCTCGATCTTCGCAACCAGTCGGGTGGCGAGCGGCCGTACCGCCTCGCGTACCCGCTCGAGGTCGGCAGCGGCGCGCACGAACGACACCGCGAGGAAGTCGACACCCTCGGCCGCCATCACGGTGGCCAGACGCAGGTCGTCGTCGGTGGGCGCGTGCAGACGCATGCGCTCGGAGGGCAGATGCACCCCGGGTCGGCCCTGGGTGGTGCCACCGGTGACCACCCGGGTGACGGCAGCGTGATCGAGGAGGGCTTCGACGCGCAGCGAGATGGCACCGTCGCCGATGACCACCCGGTCGCCCACGTGCAGGTCGGCGATGAGCGAGTCGTAGTCGACGTGGAACTCGTCGACCGTGCTGGGTCCGTCGCCGGCCCGCAGCACCACCTCGGCACCCTGCACCAGCCGCACCCCCTCGGGCGGTAGTTGGCCGGCACGGATCTTCGGGCCGGGCAGGTCGGCCAGCACGGCCACCACCGCTCCCACCCGTTCGGCAGCTGCCCGCACATCGTGCAGACGGCGCACGTGCTCGTCGATGCTGCCGTGGGAGAGGTTGAGGCGCACGACGTCGACACCTGCGACGAGCAGCCGGTCGAGCACCTCGGCCGACTCGCTGGCGGGGCCGAGCGTGGCGACGATCTTGGTTCTGGACTCCATCGGCACCATTCAATCCTGCTAATCACAGAGCCATGGAGCTTCTGCTGATCCGTCACGCCCTTCCGGTTCGCCGCGAACTCGAAGAAGGGGTGGCCGACCCCGAACTGTCCGAGGCAGGCCATGCGCAGGCTGCGCACCTCGCCGAGTACCTCGCCCCCGAGCGCATCGATGCCGTCTACGCCAGCCCGCTGCAGCGTGCCCGCCAGACCGCCGCACCGCTCGCCACCGCGCTGGGGCTCCCCATCGCCATCGAGGACGACGTGGCCGAATGGGATCGCAACTCGAACGAGTACGTGCCCATCGAGGAACTGAAGGCGGCCAACGACCCGCGCTGGCAGGCCATGCTTCGCGGCGAGTGGACCGTGCACGACGAGTCGCCCGACGAGTTCCACCGTCGGGTGGTGGGTGCGGTCGAGCGGCTGGTCGAGGCCCACTCGGGCCAGCGCATCGCCATCGTCTGCCACGGCGGCGTCATCAACGGGTACCTCAGCGAGGTGCTCGGCCTGGGCGTGAACCAGGGCTTCTTCTACCCCAACTACACCTCCATCCACCGGGTGGCGGCAGCACGCAGCGGCGAGCGTTCGATCGTCACCGTGAACGAGACCTCTCACCTGCGCCTCACCGGGCTGCCGATGGGCATGTTCCAGGGTCGCTGACGGCACGACATGGACCAGCAGCCCGATCACGCGCCCGGCCGTCTCGACGACCTCATCGACTTCCTCGACTCGTCGCCCTCGCCGTGGCACGCCGCCTCGTCGGCGGTGGCTCGGCTGCTCGACGCCGGGTTCGCTCCGCTCTCCACCACCACGGCGTGGGCCGATCTGCCCGACGCAGGCCTCGTGGTGAACGGTGCGTCGGTGGTGGCCTTCCGCCGAGCGGCTGATGCCACGCCCACCACGCCGTTCCGCATCATCGGCGCCCACACCGACTCGCCCTGTCTGCGCGTGAAGCCCCGCCCCGACACCGGCGGCAACGGATGGCGACAGCTCGGGGTGGAGGTGTACGGCGGAGCGTTGCTGAACTCGTGGCTCGACCGCGACCTCGGCATCGCCGGCCGGGTGGTGCTGCGCGACGGCGCCACGGTCGACATCGCCGTCGACGATGCGGTGTGCCGGGTGCCGCAGCTCGCCATCCACCTCGACCGCGAGGTGAACGAGCGCGGCCTGCAACTCGACAAGCAGCAGCACCTCACCCCGGTGTGGGGCACCGGAGCCTGGCGCGACGGCGACTTCCGCACCTGGCTGGCCGAACGCCTCGAGGTGCCCGCCGCCGACCTCGGCTGGTGGGAGCTGTGCCTGTTCGACCGCACCCCGGCCGCGGTGCTGGGTGCCGACGCCTCGCTGCTCGCTGCCGGCCGGCTCGACAACCAACTGTCGTGCTGGATCGCCACCGAGGCCCTGCTGGCCGCCGAACCCACCGACGCCCATCTGGTCATCGCTCTGCTCGACCACGAGGAGGTGGGCAGCGAGAGCAGCACGGGCGCGGCCGGACCGATGCTCGAACACCTCCTCGAGCGCATCTGCCTGGCCTCAGGTGGCCAGCGCGGCGACTTCCTGGCCGCTCTCGCCGGCTCGCAGTGCCTGTCGGCCGACAACGCGCACGCAGTGCACCCCAACTATCCCGAGCGCCACGAGCCGGGCCACCGCCCCATCGTGAACCAGGGGCCCGCGCTGAAGGTGAACAGCAATCAGCGCTATGCCACCAACGCCGCCACCGCAGCTCGTTTCCAGGCGGCCTGCGAGCGCGCCGGCGTGCCCTGGCAGGTGTTCGTCAGCCGCAATTCGATGCCGTGTGGCAGCACGATCGGCCCGATCACCGCCACCCGACTGGGCATCGACACCGTCGACGTCGGGGTGCCGCAGTTGTCGATGCACTCAGCACGCGAACTGTGCGGCGTTCACGACCCCGTGTGGGCAATGCTGGCCGCCACGGCCTGGTTCAGCGGCTGACCCGCGCCTCGGCCTGGTCGAACAGGCGCTGCAACTCGCTGTGCAGTTGGCTCGACATGGCCTGACGGGCCTCGCGCGTGACGCGCCCGTTCTCGCTGAACGGCACCGGGATGGGCGCTCCAACCACCACGTGGACCTTGCGCGGCCAGATGAACTTCGCACCCTTGGGCATGGCCCGTTCGCTGCCCCCGATCCCGATGGGGACAATGGGCACCCCGGCCTTCATGGCGATGTAGGTGGCGCCGTCGAACAACGGCTGCACCGTCGGGCCGCTCTTGCGTTCTCCCTCGGGGAACAGCACCAGCGGCTCACCGCCCTGCAGCACTTCGATACAGCGCGCAAGCGCCTCTTTGTCGGCGGTGCCGCGGCTGACCGGGAACCCACCGAAGGCGGTGAGCAGGCGGCCGAAGTGCTTGTTCTTCCAGTACTTGTCGGCACCCATGTAGCGCAGCCGACGACGGGTGACCGCCGACGAGATGGGTGTGTCGAGGATGCTGCGGTGCACAGGGGCGAGCACGAATGCCCCGTCGGCCGGGATGTGCTCGCGTCCCTCGACGGTCTCGCGGCACCACACCCGGCAGAACGCCACGACGGTGTTGCGGCCGATCTGATAGGCGATGCGGTCGGCCCGGCTGCGGCCGGCCAGCGGCACCTCGATCTTGGTCATGGTTGCGTACCCCCTCCCGCGAGCAGCCCGAGGATATGCGCCAGCACGGCCTCGATGCCGAGACCGGTGGTGTCGACGAGCACCCCGCCGTCGGCCTCGCGCAACGGGCTGTCGGCACGGGTGCTGTCGTACTGATCGCGCGCCGCGATGGATGCCTCGATCTCGTCGACGTCGCCGCCCGCTTCGGCCACGCGCCGTTCGGCACGCACCCGCGGCGACGCGGTGAGGTACAGCTTCAGCTCGGCATCGGGGAACACCACGGTGCCGATGTCGCGACCCTCCACCACTCCCCCGCCGCGCTGTTCGGCCCAGGCCCGCTGACGGGCGCGCAGTTCGGCCCGTACGGCGCTGTTGGCCGCCACCCGACTGACCGCGCTGGTGACCTCGGCGCCGCGGATCTCGGCCGTCACGTCGTGGCCGTCGGCGAACACACCCCGCTCGCCCACCTCGAGGTCGAGCCCACGAGCCAGGTGCCCGACGGCATCGAGATCGTCGAGGGCGACGCCCCGGCGCAGTGCCGCAGCGGTGACTGCCCGGTACATGGCACCGGTGTCGAGGTACTCGAGCCCCAACCGGCGGGCCAGGGCCTTGCCGATGGTGCTCTTGCCCGCCCCGGCGGGACCGTCGATGGCGATGACGCGCAGCGGTGCCGCCGACACCGGGCTCACCAACTCGTGCCGAGCGGCTGGCCCTCGCTGAAGCCCGCCGAACTCTGCACGCCCACCACGGCTCGCTCGTGGAACTGCTCGATGGTGCCCGCACCCGCGTAGGTGCAGGCAGAACGCACACCGGCGACGATCTGGTCGATGATGTCCTCCACGCCAGGCCGTTCGGGGTCGAGGTACATGCGCGACGTGCTGATGCCCTCCTCGAACAGTTCCTTGCGGGCCCGCTCGAACGGCGACTCGGAGCGCGAGCGGTTCTTCACAGCACGATTGCTGGCCATGCCGAAGCTCTCCTTGTAGAGGCGGCCGTCGGGATCGCGCAGGGTGTCGGCAGCCGACTCGTAGGTGCCGGCGAGCCACGACCCGAACATCACGCTGGCCGCGCCACCTGCCAGGGCGAGGGCCACGTCGCGCGGGTAGCGCACGCCGCCGTCGGCCCAGATGTGCTTGCCCACCCGACGGGCCTCGGCTGCACACTCGACCACGGCCGAGAACTGGGGCCGACCGACACCGGTCATCATGCGCGTGGTGCACATCGCCCCCGGGCCCACGCCCACCTTCACCACATCAGCGCCTGCTTCGATGAGCTGACGGGTGCCCTCGGCGGTGACCACGTTGCCGGCCACGATGGGGGTGTCGGGCGCGACGGCCCGCACTTCCTCGATGGCCCGCAACGCTCGGGTCTGGTGACCGTGGGCGGTGTCGATGACGAGCACGTCGACACCCATGGCGACAAGTGCCTTCGCCTTCACGCCCGGCTCGCCGTTGATACCGACCGCGCACGCGATGCGCAGGCGACCCTCCGCGTCGAGCGCGGGGCGGTAGATGGTGCTGCGCAACGCCCCCTTGCGGGTGACGCAGCCGAGCAGACGACCGTCGTGGTCGACCACCGGGGCCACCGACAGACGCTCGCCCGACAGGCGTTCGTAGATGTCGTTGGGCGTGGCGTCGGCCTCGACGGTGATGATGTCGTGGCGGGCCACGTGCTGCAACTGGGTGAAGCGGTCGAACCCGATGGCGTCGTGCTCGGTGAAGATGCCTACCGGCCGGTCGTCGTCGACCACCACCACTGCACCGTGGGCACGCTTGTGGATGAGGCCCAGCGCATCGCCCACCGTGTGGTGCGGCGACAGGGTGATGGGCGTCTCGAACACGGGATGCCGGCTCTTCACGTGCTCGACCACCATCTCGATGACGTCGAGCGGGATGTCCTGGGGCAGCACGGTGAGCCCACCGCGGCGCGCCACGGTCTCGGCCATGCGCCGGCCGGCCACCGCAGTCATGTTCGAGACGATGACGGGGATGGTGGTGCCGAGGCCATCGGGGGTGCTGAGGTCGACATCGAAGCGCGACGGCACCTCCGACAGGCTGGGAACCATGAAGACGTCGTTGTAGGTGAGGTCGAACGACACACCTTCGTTGAGCATTCGCATGAGCACTTCCTCCGACTCCTGCACCGGCCACGAGTGCAACGGGCCGAGCAAGGCTAACGGGTCGACGGGGAACCCGGCTACGGTGACCCCATGACGCGGCCGGTGGTCCTGGTGCACGGTTGGGGCGGTTCGTTCACCGCCACCTGGCAGTCGAGCGGGTTCACCCACCTGCTCGCCGACGCTGGCCGCGAGGTCATCGGTGTCGACCTGCTGGGGCACGGCGGCGCGCCCAAACCGCACGACCCCGAGGCGTACGCCGACCTCACCACCCGGGTGCTCGACGCCATGCCCGACACACCGGTCGACGCCATCGGGTTCTCCCTCGGCGCCATGACACTGCTGCGCATCGCGGCAGCCCACCCCGAACGGTTCGCGCATCTCGTGCTGGCTGGTATCGGCGGCACGTTGTTCGACGACGACACCACCGGCACCGATCGCATCATCGCTGCACTCGAGGGACACGGCGACCCCGACGACAACATCGGGCGCATGTTCTCGAACTACGCCAACCAGCCGGGCAACGACCTGGCCGCGCTCACCGCCGTGATGAAGCGGCCCCGAGGGGTCCGGTTCACGCCCGAGGCGCTGGCCGGAGTCACCTGCCCCACGCTGGTGGTCATCGGCGACAAGGACTTCGCCGGGCCGGGCGAACCGCTGGCCGCCGCCATCCCCGGCGGACAACTGGTCACGCTGCGCAACGTCGACCACTTCGCCACCCCCGAGTCGTTCGGCTTCATCGACGCGGCACTCGAGTTCATCGACGCCGTCCCGGCATGACCCCCGGCGAGTCGCGGGCCGTCGACGAGGCGGTCGCGGTCCTGCGGAGCGGCGGACTCGTGGGCATGCCCACCGAAACGGTGTACGGCCTCGCCGCCGACGCCTCGAACGAAGCAGCCGTGCGCCGCATCTTCACGGTGAAGGGCCGGCCCGCCGACCACCCGCTCATCGTCCACATCGCCGACGCAACCGCCTTGCCCCAGTGGGCCGCCGAGGTGCCGCCGGCCGCCGCACTCCTGGCCGAGGCGTGCTGGCCCGGGCCACTCACCCTGCTCGTGCCGAAGGCCGCCCACGTGCTCGACGTGGTCACCGGCGGGCGCACGTCGGTGGGCATCAGGGTCCCCGCCCATCCGTTGGCCACCGAACTGTTGCGGCGCTTCGGCGGCGGCGTGGCTGCGCCTTCGGCCAACCGCTTCGGACGGGTGAGCCCCACCACTGCAGATCACGTGCGACGCGACCTGGGCGACGACGTCGACCTGGTGCTCGATGGCGGGCCCTGCCCGGTGGGTGTGGAGAGCACCATCGTCGACTGCACCGTCGACCCACCGCAGATCCTGCGTCCCGGCGGGATCCCCGGCGAGCAGATCGAAGCACTGCTCGCCGGCAGGCTCGCCCCCGCGGCCGGGCCGAGCCGGGCGTCGGGCATGCTGGCGTCGCACTACGCGCCGCGCTGCGCCGTCCTGCTCGCTGCCGACACGGCCGAGGCTGCGACGCTCGCCGACCAGCACCCCGGAGCGATGGTCATCGGCGACGGCACCGACCTGGTCGAGTACGCCCGCAGCCTCTACGACTGGCTGCGCCGCGCCGACGACGAGGGTCGGCCCGCGGTCGTCGCCGTGATGCCTCCGGCGGCAGGTCTCGGCCACGCCATCCGCGACCGGCTGGTCAAGGCTGCGGCCGACCGAGCTGGTTGAGCAGTTCCACCCACACGTCGCGCACGGCTTCGGCGGTGACGGGTTCCGGGCTGCTATCGCCCTCTGGGCGTGCGACCGTCAGACTCACCGTGCTGCCCCCTGCGTCGGGCACGATGTCGAGACGGCACCAGCACGGCCCGGGCTCGGTGAGGTGGCACTCGAGCAGATAGGGCGGCTCCTCGTCGAGTAGTTCACCGATCCAGCTCAGCACCACCAGCAGCGCTTCGAACGTCTCGGCGGGCAACGCGTTCACGGTGAACGACGGCAGATCGCGTTCGAGGTCGCGCCATCGCTCTCTCCTGCTTCGCGTTCGCGGCGCCTGACGTACGGGCCTTGCGGGCGCTGGCGGCGGTTCGGTGGACGGCAGGGGCCGACGGCCGGTGAGGTGGCCGACGCACGCGTCGAATGCCGCGTTCACCTGCTGCATGGCTGCGGCATCACCGCCGCGGTCGGGGTGCAGATCGAACGCCAGACGACGACGCGCCGCCCTCACCTCCACCAACGAAGCCGACCGGTCGAGGCCGAACACGGCGAACGGGTCGGCGTCGGTCACGTGCCCGGGTGCAGGGTGTCGCGCAGCGCCGCGTAGCGCTGGCGGATGTCGCCGCGCAACGCATCGCCCACCGTGCCCGACGGCGCCAGCGGCGACTCGGCGCCCAGCCGCCACCGCTCGATCACCTCGGCGTGGCTCACCTCCAGCGCCACCGCAGCCGCCTGCACACAGGCACCGGCAGCAACGGCCTCGTCGGCGTCGGAGGTGCCGAGCGGGAACTCGCACAGATCGGCGAACACGGCCCGGTAGGCGGCGCTGCGCGCCCCGCCACCGGTGAGGACCACTGCGTCGATCGGCGCGTGTGCACCGAGCGCGTCGAGGGCGTCGAGCAGACCGCACACCACTCCCTCCACCGCGGCGCGGGCGAACTGTTCGCGCGACACATCGCTGCGCATGCCCACCAGCGCACCGGTGGCCGAGGGCAGGTCGGGTGTGCGCTCGCCATCGAGGTACGGCAGCATCACCACGCCACCGGCGCCGGGCGCCGCGGCGAGCGCCAGCGCGTCGAACCCGGCGTGATCGACGCCCAGCAGCCGGGCGGCGGCGTCGGTGACCTTGGTGGCGTTCAGCGTGCACACCAGCGGCAGGTAACGACCGGTGGCGTCGGCGAACCCGGCCACGGCACCGGTGGGGTCGGCAGTAGGCGCCTCGGCCACCGTGTAGGCGGTGCCGGAGGTGCCGAGTGAGATCACGGCGGTGCCTGCCGCCAGCCCGAGGCCCAGTGCGGCGGCCATGTTGTCGCCGGTGCCCACGGCGACGCGGGCGCCGCGCCACTCGCCCACCACCTCGTCGGGCGCTGCCACCCGCGGCACGACGGTGCTCCAGTCGCGCTCGCGGTCGATGATGCCGAGCAGGTCCCAGCGGTACTCGCCGGCGGCGGGCGACCAGTAGCCGGTGCCCGAGGCGTCGCCCCGGTCGGTCACCAGGGCACCGGTGAGCTGGAGCGTCAGCCAGTCGTGGGGCAGCAGCACGTGGGCGAGGCGGGCCCAGTGCTCGGGCTCGCTGCGGTGCAGCCACGACAACTTCGTGGCCGTGAACGCCGCCACCGGCACGCTGCCCACGGCCGCGGCCCAGTCGGCCTTGCGGCCGGGCAGCTGCTTCCACAACCACCCGGCATCGGGCGCGCTCTCGGTGTCGTTCCACAGCTTGGCGGGCCGGATGACCTGGCGCTGCTCGTCGAGGGCCACCATGCCGTGTTGCTGGCCGGCCACGCTGATGGCCTCCACCTGTGGCGCGCCGACGGCAGCCCATGCCTGCTCGAAGGCTCCCCACCAAGCCGCGGGATCCTGCTCGGATCGTGGCGGCGTGGTGGGCGGATGCGGCGCACTGGCCCGGGCCACCACGGCACCGGTCTCGAGGTCGCGGATCTCCACCTTGGTCGACTGGGTCGACGAGTCGACCCCGGCCACGAGCCGCGGCGTGCTCACGACGGTGTCGACCAGATGACCCGGTTGACCTGGTTCTCGAGCCACTCCTGGCGGCCCGACACCGGCTGCGGGTCGAGCCCGCTCGACACGGCCTCGTCGGCCAGCGTGGCCAGGTCGACCGACCCGTCGAGGATGCGCCGGCCACGCTCGCCCGACCAGCCCGCGTAGCGCTGCTGGCGGGCCTGTTCGATGGTGCCGTCGTCGAGCATGGCAGCGGCCACCAGCAGCGACCGGGCCAGCGTGTCGATGCCACCGATGTGCCCGTGGAACAGATCGGTGCGGTCGTTGCTCTGGCGGCGCAGTTTGGTGTCGAAGTTGAACCCGCCGGTGGTGAATCCGCCGGCCCGCACGATCTCGTACACGGCCAGCGACATCTCGTCGACCGAGTTGGGGAACTGGTCGGTGTCCCAGCCGTTCTGGGCGTCGCCACGATTGGCGTCGATGGAGCCGAAGATGCCGTTGTCGAGGGCGTACGCCACCTCGTGGTGGAACGAGTGACCCGACAGCGTGGCGTGGTTCACCTCGATGTTCACCCGGTACTCGTCGACGAGGTCGTAGCGCTGGAGGAAGCCGTGCACCGTGGCGCAGTCGTAGTCGTGCTGGTGCTTGGTGGGCTCCTGCGGCTTGGGTTCCAGCAGCAGCGTGCCGGTGAAACCGATGCGGTGCTTGTACTCGGCCACCATGGTGAGGAAGCGGGCCAGTTGGTCGGCCTCGCGACGCAGGCTCGTGTTGAGCAGCGTCTCGTAGCCCTCACGGCCGCCCCACAGCACGTAGTTCTCGCCGCCGAGGCGGTGCGTGGCGTCGAGCATGTGACGCACCTGGGCCGCGGCGTGGGCGAACACGTCGGGGTCGGGGTTGGTGGCCGCTCCCGCCATGTAGCGCGGGTGCGAGAACAGGTTGGCGGTGCCCCACAGCAGGCGCACTCCGGTCGACTCCTGCAGGCCGGCAGCCCGGTCGACCATCACGTCGAGGTTGCGCTTCGACTCGGCGAGTGTGACGCCTTCGGGGGCCATGTCGACGTCGTGGAAGCAGTAGAAGGGCGTGCCCAGCTTGGTGAAGAACTCGAATGCTGCGTCCTGCTTGGCCATCGCTGCCTGCATCGGATCGGCGCCCGCCGCCAACCACGGCCGGTCGAAGGTGCCGGCGCCGAACACGTCGCTGCCGGGCCAGTTGAAGCTGTGCCAGTAGCACACCGCGATGCGCAGGTGCTCGGCCATCGTGCGACCGGCCACCACCCGCTGCGGGTCGTACACCAGGTAGCGCAGCCCGTCGCCGGCAGGGGCGCTCGCGGGCGCGACAGGCTGGGGTACTGCGGTGAAGAACTCGGTCATGGAGGCTCCTGTCTCAGGTGGTGCGCTTGCGGCTGATGGCGTCGACCGACGCCGCCAGCATCAGCGCCAGGCCGGCGCAGATGAACTTCACGCCAGAACTGCCGAAGTCGATCTCGATCCCGAACGGTTCGCGCTTGCCCACCAGGGTAAGGCCGTTGGGGATGAGCGCCAGCACCAGGCCGCCCAGAATGGCATTCACCATGCGACCCTTGCCGCCGAACAGCGACGTACCGCCGATGACCGCTGCGCCGACCGCCAACAGCAGGGTGTCGTTGCCGCCCGTGTTGGGATCGACCGAGTTGACACGCGAGGCGAGGAAGGCGCCGCCCACACCGGCGAGCAGCCCACAGAACACGAACGCCGAAAGGCGGATCCGGGCCACGTTGATACCGGCGCGCCGTGCCGCCTCGGGGTTACCGCCCACCGCCATGAGGTGTCGGCCGTAGCGGGTGCGGTTCAGCACGAAGGTGAGCACCAACACGATGAACAGCACCAACGGGATGACGTAGGGCATGCCGCGCTGTTCCTCGATGGCGTTCTCGAACGCCCGGTTGCGGTTCAAGATGGCAACGGTGACCAGTACCAGGACGGCCGCGAAGCCCACCTTCACCGCGGTGACGGTCATCGAGCCGTGGACCCGTTGCGTGCGGCGGAACTGGACCACGCCGAACACGAGCACGCCGACGATGCCGATCGCCCACGACAACCCGGGGCTGATGCTGGACCCGACGATGCCCTTGATGACCGGGTTGGTGATACGGATGCTGCCGCCCTCTTTCACCAACACCAGCAAGATGCCCTGGAACACCAAGAAGTTGGCCAGGGTGACCACGAACGAAGGGATACCCAACTTGGCCACCAGCGCACCGGTCCACAGACCGAGCAGAACGGCCACCAGAGCCGAGACGGCGATGGCTGCGAGCAGCGGCCAGTCGGCCTGCAGGCGCAGGGCCAGCATCGCTGCGGCGACACCTGCTGTGTAGCCGGCCGCCAGGTCGATCTCGCCCAGCAGCAACACGAACGTGACCGCCATGGCGATGACGATGACCGACGACGCCTGGTCGAGGAAGTTGGCGAAGTTCAGCGCCGTGAGGAAGGTGTCGGAGGCAGAGCCGAACACGGTGACGAGCACGACGATGGCCAGCACCGCGGGCAGCGAGCCGAGGTCGCCGCTTCGCCAACGGGCCTTGGCATCGCTGAGCGCCGACCTGAAGGTCTGCGGTGCCGTGTCGAGCGCGAAGTCGCTGAGCGCCTCGCTGGAGGGAACGTGTGCGTCGCTCATGTCAGTGCACCTCACTCGCAGCGATGCCGACGTCGCCCGAGCGACCGGCGGTGATGAGTTCGACCAGGAACTCGCGACGGGTGTCGCTGGTGACAGGCACGTCGGCGGCGATGCGCCCGAGGTACATCGCGCACACCCGGTCGGACACCTGGAGCACATCGTTCATGTTGTGGCTGATCAGCACCACTCCCAGGCCCTGGTCGGCCAGACGGCGCACCAGGTCGAGCACCTGCTTGGTCTGAGCCACGCCCAGTGCGGCCGTCGGCTCGTCGAGCAGCACCACCTTCGAGTTCCACAGCACGGCCTTGGCGATGGCCACGGTCTGACGCTGGCCACCCGACAACGACGACACCATCTGGCGCACGCTCTTCACGGTGCGCACCGACAGGCTGGCCAGCGTGTCGCGGGCCGCCTGCTCCATCGATGCCTCGTCGAGCAGGCCGCGCTTCAGCCGCTCGCGTCCGAGGAACAGGTTCTGCACGATGTCGAGGTTCTCGCACAACGCCAGGTCCTGGTACACCACCTCGATGCCCAGTTCGGCGACATCCTTCGGGCCCGAGATGTTCACCGGCTTGCCCTCGAACCGGAACTCGCCGGAGTCGGCCGGGTAGATGCCGGTGATGCACTTGATGAGCGTGGTCTTGCCGGCGCCGTTGTCGCCGATGAGCGCAGTGACGGTACCCGGGTACACCCGGAAGTCGACGTCGTGCAGCACATGGACCGGACCGAAGCTCTTGTTCACGCCGAGCACTTCGAGTATCGGTGTTTCGGACACTCCCTCTCCCCTCCTGAGATTCGGCGCCGACCCTAGTACGAGACGGTGTCGGCCTGTTCGACTCGTCGAGGAGGATTGCTCGGCTCCGACCGGTCACGACACAGGGGCTACCGTTCGCCTCATGTCCGACACTGCTCCTGGCACATCCGCCGCCGCACCGCTGCCCGAGGTGCTCTACGAGGTTGCCGACCACATCGCCACCATCACCCTCAACGCACCCCAGCGGATGAACACCATCTCCGGGGCCATGCTCGACGAACTGTCCGAGCGACTGCTCGAGGCCGACCGGGCCCGCGAGGTGCGCTGCATCATCCTCACCGGCACCGGCCGGGCGTTCTGCGCCGGGCTCGACCTGGCGGCCCAGATGACCGGCCCGAAGGGCTCGCTCGGCAACATGGGCAGCCTCGACTCGAACCCGGGTGAGTTCGACATCCGCAACGCCCCGCCCATCGTGTTGCACAACATCGACACCCCCACCATCTGCGCCCTCAACGGTGGCGCCGCCGGCTACGGCCTCGATCTGGCACTCGGCTGCGACATCCGCATCGCCGCCGAGTCGGCCAAGCTGAACCCGGGCTTCGCCAAGCGCGGCATCCTGCCCGAGAGCGGCGGCACCTGGCTGCTGCCCCGCATGGTCGGCTACGCCAAGGCCGCCGAGATCGCCTTCACCGGGCGCACGCTCATGGCCCACGAGGCACTCGAGCTCGGCATCGTCAACCACGTCGTCGCCGATGTCGACCTCACCACCCGCTCGCGCGAACTGGCGTTCCAGATCGTCGAGAACGCGCCACTGGCGGTGCGTGCCATCAAGCGGATGATGCGTGCCGCCGAGACCGAGACGTTCGAGCAGAACGTGCACCACGTCTTCCTTCAACTCCTGCCGCTGATGCGCACCGACGACTTCCGCGAGGGCGTGGCTGCGTTCATGGAGAAGCGTTCGCCCGATTTCACCGGCCGCTGAGCAGCGGGCCCGATGGCACCCGAGACACCCCTCACCGAGCTGCTCGAGGGTCTCGCCACCACCCGCGCCATCCGGCGTTACACCGACGAGCCGATCCCCGACGACGACCTGAACACCATCATCTGGCACGCCAGCCGGGCCCCAAGCGGCTCGAACCGCCAGCCGTTCCGGTTCCTCGTGCTGTGCGACGGCGAGCGCGCGAGAACAGCCAAGGCGCTGCTCGGCAACTCGTTCCGCGCCGGATGGGCCGCGAAACAGCAGGCCGACGGCTACCAGGCGGGCAGCGGCACCGACCCCGACTCACCCAAGGCCCGCCAGGCTGCCGCGATGCAGTACTACGTCGACCACCTCGAGCAGGTTCCGGTGGTCGTACTGGTGTGCCTCGTGCGGTACCGCGACCCGTCCCCCTACGAGGGCGCCTCGGTGTATCCGGCCTGCCAGAACCTGCTGCTCGCCGCCCGCGCGCTCGGCTACGGCGGTGCCCTCACGATGTGGCATCTCGCCGTCGAGGCCGACCTGCGCGCCCTGCTCGACATCCCCGCCGAGGTGGCCCTGTCGGCCTGCATCACCCTTGGCCGACCCGCCGGCCACCACGGCCCGGTCCGTCGCAAACCGATCAGCCAACTCGCGTTCGACGACCGCTGGGGGGCCGAACCCGCCTGGGCCCACGACCCGGATGGCACGTCGTTCACGAACTGGCGTCCGCAGGTGCACTAAGTCCCTGCTCGCGTTGACATTCGGACGTTGCGCCCGGCAGACTGACCGGAATGTCCGGTCGGAGGGTCTTGTCGTGCGGTACCACCGCTTCGCTCGCGCTCCCGACTGTGCATCCCGGGTCGGCCACGGTGGTCGACCTACTTCACGAGGGGGATACCGAATGAGAAACAGGTGGAAGAGCGGCGTCGTGCTGCTCGGCGCCCTGTCGCTCATCGCCGCAGCATGTGGCGATGATGGCGACTCAAGCGCCGAGACCACGGCAGCTCCTGAGACCACAGCCGCCGGTGGCGGCGACACCGGTGGCGAAGGCGGCGGCAAGGTCGGGTTCATCCTTCCCGACTCGGCTTCGTCGGCCCGCTGGGAGTCGTTCGACCGTCCGCTGATCGAGGCGCAGTGCGCTGAGGCGGGCCTCGAGTGCGTCATCCAGAACGCCGAAGGCGACGCGGCCAACATGGCCACCATCGCTGACCAGCTGATCGCCGACGGCGTGAAGGTGCTGGCCATCGTGAACCTCGACTCCGACTCGGGCGCTGCCATCCAGGAGAAGGCAGCAGCTGCCGGCGTCAAGAACATCGACTACGACCGCCTCACGCTGGGCGGCAAGGCCGACGTGTACGTGAGCTTCGACAACGTCGCCGTGGGCACCGCCCAGGGCGAGGGCATCATCGAGTGCATGGGCGGCGCTGGCGCCGTCGAGGGCAAGAAGATCATCCAGCTCCACGGCTCGCCCACCGACAACAACGCCACGCTGTTCAAGCAGGGCTATCAGGCCGCCATCGAGGGCTCGGGCATC
The DNA here is from genome assembly GCA_044238435.1 of Ilumatobacteraceae bacterium. Classification (GTDB taxonomy): domain Bacteria; phylum Actinomycetota; class Acidimicrobiia; order Acidimicrobiales; family Ilumatobacteraceae; genus VFMC01. Next base: position 33,149 of record JBIIDH010000032.1, read on the forward strand.
GAGACCGTCGGTGAAGAGGCCGTTCCGGATTGGGACAACGCCAAGGGTGGCGAGATCTTCGAGCAGCTGCTCACCGCCGCTGGCGGCGAGATCGACGGCGTGCTCGTGGCCAACGACGGCCTCTCGCTGGCCGCTCAGGCCGTGCTGGCCGACGCTGGCCTCACCGTGCCGACCACCGGCCAGGACGCCACTGTGGAAGGCCTCCGCGCCATCCTCAGCGGCACCCAGTGCATGACGGTCTACAAGCCGGTCATCGAAGAGGCCAAGGGTGCGGTTGCTGCCGCTGCCCAGCTCCTCGCTGGCGAGGCCGTCACGGCCAACGCCACGATCGACAACGGCAACGGCGAGATCCCGTACGTGCAGGCTCAGGTCCAGCCGATCTACTTCGACTCCGTTGCCACCCCGGTGGCCGACGGTTTCGTCTCGGCTGAAGACGTCTGCACCGGCCTCGAGGCCAAGTGCAACGAAGCCGGCATCCCCGGCTACGAAGACGCCGCTGCCGCTGGTGGCGACCTCGAGGGCTTCAAGGGCACCACGCCG